>JAKAZV010000001.1:34484-98999 GCA_021826505.1 Acidobacteriota bacterium
ATGGCCTGGCCCTGCGCCTGGCCGGCGCAATAGGCGCATAAAATCGCCGGCAGATGCGCATCGGCCCAAGGCACGGCCAGGGGCGAATTGGTGGAGAGCACGGCGATGGTTTTGGAGTTGGCGGCGAAAAGGCGCTGTAACAGGATTTCCTGCGCGCCGGGGAGGGTGATCTGATGGCGGTCGTGCTGTTCATGGGCGACGGTCTGGTCGGCGCCCACCACGGCGATGACCACATCGGCAGTGCGGGCCGCTTCTTCAGCTTCCTTCAGCCAGGCTTCGATCGCCGGGCCTTTGACGGTGCAGCCGAGCAGGGTTTGAACCTGTGGCGCGCCAGGTTTGCCGGTGAGCGAGGGGGTGGAAGGTTCGAGTTCGACCCAGGCCAGCTTCATTAAATGCACTCCCGGTTGGCCGCGGAATAGCAGAGTAACCGGAAAGCGGCCGGCAGTGGCCTTGACGGGCGCTGAAAACTCACGCCATTGATCCCAGCCGCCGGTGTTGGGTACCTTGATTTTGGCGACGACCGGGCCGCGCGGTCCGAATAGCCGGACTTCCACCGTGCCACCCGGGCCGCCGCTCGCGGCCTGGATGCGAATGTGGGTTTTGCCGGCGAAGTTCATGGCCGGTAGCTGGGCATTGTCGCCGGCCAGCATGTGGCCGAGAGAATCATCGGGACGGACAAATTTTCTGGCTTTGTAGTTCCAGCTTTCGCCGGTTAAATCGGTGGCCTGCACGCGCCCGGGGTGGGGAAGTCCGGCGCCGAGCAGGGCTGCGATGCCTTCGGCCGGGGAAATATGCACCGCCGGGCTGCCGCTGTAGCCGCCCAGCGCGCAGCGGTTGGCCAGGGGGCCGACGACCAGAACTTTTTTCAACCCTTTGGGGTTCAGCGGCAAAATCTGGTTTTCATTCTTCAGCAGCGTCAGGGTCTGGCGCGCGGCGGTCAGGGCCAGTTTGCGGTGCTGCGGACTATCCACGGCCGAGAGCGGGATGTGGCTCCAGGGGTTGGTTTTACCGGGGTTAAAGTCGCCAAAAAGCCAGCGCACCGATAAAATGCGGATCAGCGAGCGGTCAATATCGGCTTCGCTCACCAGTTCCTGGGCGATGGCGGCATCGAGAAATTTCTGATACGTGCCCCAGGAGAAGCCGCAGTTCAAATCGCAGCCGGCCTGCATGGCCAGCGCGGCCGCCTGCGCGCCGGTGGGGACGTAGTGATGGGTCTGGTAAATATCGGCGACCGCATCGCAGTCACTGGTGACGTAACCGGCAAAGCCCCAATGCTCGCGCAGCAGCCGGTGCAGCAGAAAACGGTCGGCGCTGCAGGGAATGCCGTTGATCGAGTTATAGGCGCTCATCACGGTATAGACGCCGGCATTGACGGCGGCGCGGAATGGACGGGTATAGTACTCCCAGAAGCTGCGCGGATTGACTTTTTCGGAAACCACATGCCGGTCGTCGTCGGTTTCGTTGCAGATGAAATGCTTGGCGCAGCAGACGGTTTTAAAATAGTCCGGGTTGTCGCCCTGCATGCCCCGCACCACGGCCGCGCACATGCGCGAGATCAGGTAGGGGTCTTCACCGAGGGTTTCGTCAATGCGGCCCCAGCGGGGGTCTTTGGCGGTGTTGAGCGTCTGGGGCGAATAATAGGCCAGGGGAGTGCCTTTGGCATTGTGATAGGCGCGGGCTTCGTCGGAAACCGCGGTATAGACCTGCTGGGCCAGCACCGGATTCCAGCTATTGGCCATGGCCAGGGGAATCGGAAATGAGGTCGCCACGCTGGGGGCGCCGCGCGCCAGCCCATGCAGGGCCTCGCTCCAGTACTGATACGCCTTGAGCTTCAGCCGGGGAATCGCCGGCGCGGTATTGCCCAGTTGCCCCACTTTTTCCTTGAGCGTCATGCGCCCGACCAGCCGGGCGGCTTGCAGGCGGGCGTGGCGGATGGCGGCCAGGCGCACCGGGCCATGGCCTTTACCACCTAATTTTTCCGCGATTTCCAGCGGGTCGGGCCCGGGCGGCAGGGCCAGGCTCCAGGCGGGCTGGGTCAGGGTCAGCACGGGCGCGACGGCCAGCGCACCTGTGCCCTGGGCCAGGCGGGTGAAAAATTGCCGGCGGCTGGAAGGGTTGCGGGTTTTTGAGCCAGTTTTCATATTGAGAATCCAAAGTGCAAACGGCGGTATTGTAGCATTGCAGCGATTTTGTTTTCCGGAACAATTAAGCAGTGCAACCCGCTTTTATATTTAGGCGCATATAATTGTGCAAATTTCCGGGCGAACCCGGGGTCTTTGCGAATTCTGATCGGTGCCACGTTAACGTCCGAGCCGCACTGTAACCAACCGCGCACGCACGATAAAGCGCAGCGGCGCGGGTCCTACATAATAAAACGGATAGCAGGTCACCAGCGTCAAGGTGCTTCCGCCGGAGGGCGCCAATACCGCCAGATCATGCGGGCTAACGATCGCCGTGCCCGTGACGCGATAGCGGAAAGCAGCCGGCACTGTTTGCAGCGTAATAGTCTCCCCCGCATGGATATGGCGCAAGGGGCGAAAGAAGGTGTCGCGGTGGCCGGCCAGCACGACATTGCCAGGCTCGCCGGGCCCCCCGCTGGCCGGATCATGCCCGATAGCATGCCGCAACTCATCCGCCCCGTCGCCTTCGACGATCATGTCGGAAAGCCGCAGGGCTGGAATCTGAATGCGGCCCAGCAGCGTACCGTGTTTCGCAGTCCGCCAAGTTGTAAAGGGATCTGGGAGGGGTGACCCTGACCGAGGTTTTCCCGCAGGCGATCCCTGAACCGCGGCGCGCAGCCGATTGAATTTACGGTTGCCGGAACGCTGGAACCGCGCCGAAGCCCAATAGCTGAAGCCTGTCCCGAAAATGGCTAGCATGCCAGCCAACATGCAGATATAACCAAACCAACTGAGGAAAGTCTTGCGTGCCATAAACGAAGGGGATCATCGCGGCGGACCCCGCGCCCGTCGCGATGAAAAAGGAAGCCACAATCAAGTGGGAAAGCCTGGATTTCTTGTCCGGCCGCGACGCTCTGGCATATGCCAGTTCGGTGCGGCGCCGGGGCGGCGCTTATATCGCCCGCGCGCGTTGGCGGGCCAGCCGCAGCGAACCCAATCCCAAACCCAACAGAAGCGCACCCAGCAACCCAAGCAGGGGTAATTCACCGGCGGTCTTCGGCAGGCTGGCAGGCCGTTCCGGCGCCGGGGCCGTACTGGCGATTTCGACCGCGGGCGAGGCCGCCACGACGGTGGAAGCTGGAACTTCTTTGCCGGTGGGTTCGACCGCGACAATCGGCGCCTGTATCAGGACGGGGATGGCTTTAGCGGGCGGCAGATTCAATTCGGTTGTCAATTGCGATGGCATCGCCAACACCGGCCGGTGATTGGACCGCGCCAGGGCCAGCGCTTCAGAGCGCGGATATACGAATTCCTGCCCATAGTTGTCACCGGGGTAAAACCAGGCGTGCAGCGCCATGGGAGTGTTCGCCGGCCGTTCCGAGAAAGTAATCACGGTATGGTTGGTCGGGGTGAGGCGATAATTGTTGACCGCCAGTATGGTGGCAAAAATATGGGTTCGGGCCACATTAAAGATCTGAACTATATTGCGGTCCGAGGAGGATTCCGCCAGCTTGAATACGTAGGTGCCCGCCGGCAAAACCATGCCGGGAATCTCCACCGGCTGGCTGAAGGTCAGCGTGGTGCTCTTGTTCCAATCGTCTGCCCAGGCCTTCGGCAGGCACAGGGCGCCAAATATTGTCAGACAAAACGCGCTTAGCAGCAAATTACGCATGGACATGTTCGTACCCTCGATTTCCTCACGTGCCATGTGTCTCGCGCCGGCAGCGCCCGCGTGGATCTTTCGGTATCAGTTTAGGTGAGTCTGCGGAAAACCATTGGCATGTACCTTGCCAAAGTAACGCAGCCGGACATATAATACTGCTCAAAATTGAACAGCCAGTTTTTTTCCATGGGGCTATATTTATATGTGCCATAAGGCGCAACTATCGCGAACCAGGAACCGGCCAGCCGCCGGCGCAGGATTCAGAGGAGGGCGTAATGAGCAGTGCGAGACCCGCGCCGAAATCTCGCGGCATCCCGAAATCCCGCGGCGCCGCAGTTGTCCAGGCGGCGACGGTGAAGTCAGACCTTTGGTTCCATGTGTTTCTGGCGAAAATATCGCATGGCAAGCGCCAGGTTGCCCTGCCCAAAGGCGGCACGATCTACGCGCAAGGGGAGCCAGGCGATAGCGTGTACTTCATCGAACAAGGTAAAGTGCGGTTATCGGTCCTGTCGAAAGGGGGCCGGGAAGCGATTCTGGGGATTCTGACGGCGGGAGATTTTTGCGGCGAGGGCTGCCTGACGGGACAGCCGCTGCGCGTCGGTTCGGCAACGGCGATCAGTGCGGCGGTCGTCTGCAAAATTTTGAAGAGTAACCTGGTGCAGGCCTTTCACGACCAGCATCCGCTGTCGGAAGCTTTTCTGGCGCAACTGCTGGCCCGCAACATCGCCTTCGAGGAAGATATTTGCGATCAGCTTTTCAACCACAGCGAGAAGCGGCTGGCGCGGGCCCTGCTTAAACTGGCCCGCTTCGGGCTAGAGACTTCGCACGCCCAGGGGCATCTCATCACGCCCAGAATCAGCCAGGAGGCGCTGGCCGAGATGATCGGCACAACGCGCTCGCGCGTGAATTTTTTCATGAATAAATTCAGGCGTCTGGGGCTGATTGAATACAACGGCGAAGTGCGTGTCCGTCCGGAACTGCTCACCGATGTGGTGCTGAGCGACTAGCCGGAGCCGCGCCGCGGCTGCCGCCATCTCCGGCGGCGCTGATAAAATGCGCCCGGTGGCGCCAGCGGCGCGGGCGCGGATTGCCCCTGCAAATCAAATTTTCCTGGTTATGTTACTTGCCGGCCATGGCGGAATAGCGATTCATGGTGGCCAGGAAGGGATGGGTGGAAGCGGGCGCCGATACTTGGCCGGCTAAAATGTTCTGCCAGGCACGGCGGCCGTACATGGCGCGGTCGCCCGATTTATCGGGCTGCACGACTTCGCCGCTCAGGCTGATGCCCGCAAAGGCGCCGCGGCTGCGGGAATACGTCAGGATCTCGGCGTGCATTGTGGCGTCGGTGGAAGCGGTGGATTCCCGGCCGATGCCGCAATCCCGAGGGCATTGCGGCCTGAAGGCATGCGCGGATAGAGCCATCGTTTCGCGGAAATAGCGGCCTGGAAAGCAAGCCCGGCGGGGATGGCGGACTTTTGTCCATGAGTTTACTGAAACGCAACCGCGTTCAGGCAATCTTCCGAATGAGCTCACGTTTGAGGCTGAGGGCCATCACCGTGGTGGGCAAACGCCGGATGGCCGGCGAAATCCCCGCCAATGGCAGGGTCTCCAGCACCCGGCTGGCATCGAGTCCCGCGCCGCACTGGCGGCATTTCTGGCCCGGCATGGTTTTACAAAGTATGCGGGCTGAAACGCAGGTGCAGCGTGCTAATCCAATCAGCGTACGCGAACACAGTGGACATTGAATCAAGGCTTTGGGAGATTTGATTGCATGCGTCATGGTGCGATGCCTGCTTGCCGGCCGGCGCGCCGGATAAAACACGCGCGCCGCAGTTCAGTCTGCTGGCCTCACGCGGCGATGTCTGTTCAATAAAGCACAGCCATGCGATAGTGATTGTCGCATTTTCACGTCCTACCCCAGCGGCATAAAGATATTCGACTCACTACGAATCAGCAACGATGATCGCCTATCTTGATATGAACTCAAGCCTGTGTTGATCCATCTAAAGTGTCCAATATTGAACAGACATAGTGTGACTAATCCGGATAAATTACTGATGCGAGCATTAGCTTTTATTCAGGATTGAGGTAATGGGTATGTCACAAGACCATCCGCAGCAAAATAGTGAAAAGAAAATCGCCATGTCATTGCCGGCTTTGAGCGAACACCGGCCAAGATGGTCTCGCGCCTGGAAGGGCTGGGCGCTGCTGGGCATAACATCCCTGCTCATCGCGGGGTCGGTGGCCTGCGGCCGCGAGCAAGGCATGGTGGCGCCCACGCTGAGCGCCATCACTCCCAATCGCGGCGTCCAAGGCCATTCCGTGCCCGTCATACTGACCGGCGCCCATTTCGCCGAAGGTGCCGGCGTCAATGTCACCGGCGCCCAGATTACCGTCAGCCAGGTGATGGTTGAAAGCAGCACTCAGATTGCCGCCAACTTTGCCATCCCCGCCAACGCGACTTTGGGAGGGGCATTTATCAGCGTTACCAGCGCTGGTATTACCACTAATCAGGTGATCTTCACAATCGCGGCGCCATTAGCCGTAACTTCCACCACCCCCGGCGACGGCGCAGTGGCAGTTCCGGTCAATTCGGCCTTCAGCGCCAATTTCAGCGAAGCGCTGAACTGCGCCACGATCACGGCCTCGAACTTTATGCTGGTGGCGCCCAATGGCGCCGCTCTGCCAGGCGTCCTGTCTTGTTCGGGCTCCATGGCTATTTTCACACCCAGCCAGCTGTTGGCTTCCAGCGCCACCTATACGGCAAAGTTGAGCACCTCGATCACGGACGCCGAGGGTGATCCCTTGGCCAATCCTTTCATCTCAAGCTTTACCACCGCGCTGGCGCCGGCGGTGACTTTCACCACACCCGTAAATAACGCAACTGGCGTTCCCACCAAACAAATTATTGCGGCCAGCTTCAATCAGCCCATCAACTGCGCCACCGTGAGCAACGCCTCGTTTGTGGTTTCCTCCGCCAACGGCACCACTACGGGCACGGTCGCCTGCTCCGGCAGCCAAGCCACCTTCACTCCCGCCGCCAGTCTGACGGTGAACCTGCTCTATAGCGCGGTCATCGGCAGCCCGGTGGCCAATCTGGCCGGCGCAACCTTGGCCAATCCATACGCCTGGGTTTTCAAAACCGCCCCTGCGCCGCCAGTGGCACCGACCGTGATTTCCACCAACCCGGCCAAACAGGCGGCGGGAGTTCCGATCAATCAAAAAGTGGCCGCAACCTTTAATGAAGCCATGGATCCGGCGACCATCAATGCCGCCAGTTTTTCCCTTGCCGGTCCAGGTGGCGCCGCCGTCACGGGCGCCGTGACTTATGTGGCGACGGGTTCGATTGCTACTTTCACGCCCGCCGCGCCGCTGGCCGGACTCACTCAGTACACCGCCACCATCAGCAATGCCGCCAACAGTCTTGCCGATACTCCCATGGCGAGCAGCTACGTCTGGGCTTTCACCACCGGTGCCGCGCCGAACACTACCCAGCCCATTCTGGTTTCGACTTTGCCGAACAACGCCGCCACCAGTGTGCCCATCAATCAGGCGGTGAGCGCGGTATTCAGTCAGTCTATGGATCCCGCCACCATCAATGGAACCACTTTCACGCTTACGGCTCCGGGAGGAGCAGCAGTGGCCGGGTTGGTCAGTTACGCCGCCATCGCCAAAACCGCGACTATCACACCCACCGCGAATCTGCTGCCCAGTACGGTGTATACCGCGACGATCAGCAACGGCGCCCAGAACTTGGCGGGCTATGCGCTCGGCGCCGGTCCGATCGCCAACCCCTGGACCTTTACCACCGCAGCCGCGCCCGACACCACCAAGCCGACCATTCTATTGACCAACCCGGCGGCGGCGAGCGCCAACACGCCCTTGAACGCCACCGTCAATGCGACCTTCAGTGAAGCCATGGACCCGCTTACCATTACCACCAATACTTTCCAATTGATTGACGCCAGCGGCAATGCTGTTCCGGCCACCGTCGCTTACGATTCCACCAGCGACATTGCCACCCTCACTCCGCTGGCTAATCTCACCGCCAACACTACCTATACCGCGACCGTGACCACCGGCGCCGCGGATCTGGCCGGTAACCCGCTGGGCGCGGGCGCAGTGCCCAATCCCTGGCTATTTACCACGGTGGCTGCTATCGTACCGCCCGCGGTCAATCTGGGCACGGCGTCTCTATTTGGAGGATTTGGCGGCGGCGCCGGGATGACCAATCAGGGCATCGAAACCGTGATCAACGGCGATATCGGCACCACCGGAGCCTCAACCCTGATTACCGGGTTCCATGATGCCGGACCGGGTTGCACCTACACCGAGACCCCCCTCAATATCGGCTTCGTCAACGGCAGTATTGATACCGCGCCCCCTCCGCCGACCGTCGCCTGCCCCACCGAAGGGACCGCTGTCACCATGGCGATTGCCACCCAGGCCGCCACGGATGTGCTCACGGCGTTCAATGCCACTTCGCCAGCGCTGATGCCGCCCACCGTGGCCGCGCAAGCCAGCGAACTGGGCGGGCTCACGCTGCCGCCCGGCATTTATCAATCGGCCTCCGGCACCTTTGCCATCACCAATGGCGACCTGACGCTCGATGCCCAAGGCAACCCCAACGCAGTATGGGTTTTTCAGGCCGCCTCCTCGCTGACCGTGGGCATTGCCGGCCCTGCGGGCGCGCGCAACGTGATCCTGATCAATGGCGCCCAAGCCAAAAATGTGTACTGGCACGTGGGCAGCGCGGCCACCATCAATGCCGCCGGAGGCGGCACCATGGCCGGGACGATTCTGGCCCAAGCCGGCGTCAGTTTTTCCACGGCCGGCAATGTGGCGCTGACCACGCTCGATGGACGCGCCCTGGTCATCACCGGGCCGGTCACCATGGTGAACACCATCATCAACGTGCCGCTGCCGTAGGCAATAGAGCGCGCCGCAATCGAAACATCAGGAACCAGCTCAGGAGACTTTTTATGAGATTCGAATTCCGCAGTGTATGGACCATGGCAGCAATGATTTATGCTTTCCCCGTGCTCTTGGCGGGACAGGCGGTAATTCCGGCATCGGTTAAGCCGGCCATGCTGCAAAGCGCGCCGGCCACGGCCGGCGGCGCCACCGTTGCCTGGGCGTCCGATGCCATTTTATTGCCGCGGTCGGCGTCAGCGGTTATGCCAGACATGTTTTTATGCAATCAGTTGCTCGCCGCGAATACGAATGAAAGCTCCTTGGCGGCGCAGTGCGGCGGCCAAAGTAATAATTGGGCTTACGGCATCAGCCGCGCTTTGGCGCGACCCTCCCGTCCCGGCCCGAACCGCGGGTTAGCCGTGCCGGCACTGGCTAGCCTCGCATTCACTGATCGAAACACTAAAATACCTGGCACGGTGGTTGAATTCGCGCCCATGCCGCTGCCCGTTTGGACTGAATCGCCGGGCGGATTTCCGCATTACGAGCTTTTTATTGGTTACTCCAATTTCATGTCTTTCCCCGGGCTGCGCAGCGATAACCGAATCGTGTGGGCCTCCGGCTTTAGCACTTCCTTTGCCATCAATCTGAGCCGCATGTTCGGTATTGTCTTTGACTTTGCCAACTATCACGTCAATCGCTTTGGCCCGGGCGCGCCGCCCATTGGCGGCACCGTGAATGCCCGCGGCAATGTTTTTTCCTATATGACCGGGCCTCGCCTGTCGTGGCGCAACGGCCGTTTTACCCCTTTTATTCAAGTGCTCTTCGGAGAAATGGATGCAACTCGTGTCACGCTCAATGGCTGCGGCGGGGCTGGCTGCACTCCCCTGCCATTCCAGAGTTCGTATGCCGCCAATGCCGGCGGGGGCCTGGATCTAACCCTTACGCACAATCTCGCGCTACGGCTGTTTCAAGCCGAATATGCCTGGACACATTTCCCGGATCCCACCTCCGCAACCGGACGCCTCACCAGCCAAAACAACGTACGCTTATCTACGGGCATCGTCTTCCGTTTTGGCGGCGACAAATTGACGCGCTCCGCTTACCTGTCGCCCGCCAATAGCTGCACGGCGCACCCGCTCTCGGTCCTGGCCCAGTCTGGCGACACGGTAGCGGTCCGTTCTGATGCAACCGATCCGTACGGCCTGCCGATCAGCTATGGCTGGACCACGACCGGGGGCGCAATCGAGGGCTCCGGCTCCCATGTCCGCTGGCATTCTTCCGGCCTGACAACAGGAACCTATACCATCATCAGCCGGGTTCGCGATTCCAACCGCCAAACGGCCGAGTGTTCTGTAAAGATCCATGTGCTGCCCAGCCCGCGGCCAAGTGTGCGCTGTTCGGCTGATCACAACAATCTGACGGCAGGCGAAAGCACGCTGATTACCGCGGCAGGGCATAGCCCGGAACAGTATCCCCTTGTCTATTCCTGGACTATGGATGGGAATCCGATGGCGGGCAACTCGCCTACCACAAAATTTAACAGCACCCATCTGGTTCCCGGCACTTATATCGTAACCGGGCATGTGGACGATGGGCATGGCGGCAGCGCTGACTGCAATGTCCGCATGGAAGTTTCCGCACAACCGGTCAGTTTGCCGGCTCTGGTGAAACGGTTGACCCTCCATAGCATTTATTTCCCGACCAATCAGCCTGGCCTGGACAACGATAGCGGCAATCGTTACAGCGGCCTGCTGTCAAGCCAGCAAACCATCCTCAAAGCCCTGGCGGTGAATTTCCTGGAGTATTTGAAATTACAGCCCGATGCCAAACTGACTTTAGAAGGCCATGCCGACGCTCGCGGCTCGGCGGCTTACAACGAAATTCTCGCCCGGCATCGTGCCGTGCTTTGCAAACAATTTCTGATTGATCAAGGAGTTCCCGCCGGCAGCCTGCTCACCCGCTCCTTTGGGAAGCAGCAACAACTGGATGCAAACCAAGTCCGTGCCCAGATGAATGCCGACCCCAATCTCAGCGGCCCGCAGCGTCAGGCGCTCTTTGCCCACCTTCATTCCATCATTTTGGCGCAGAACCGCCGCGTGGATATTGTCCTCGACCAGACTGGACAAAAATCGACACGCCGGTATCCATTCAACGCCCATGATGCTCTCACCCTGCTCAATGACAAAGACCTTAACCATTAAAATTAGTCTGTCCGCGGCGCAGCCGCTTCTCGTTTAGGCGAAACAATGGAAGGGCAGTTGCTCTCCGCCCCATCCCGCTGCGCGGGATGGGGTCTCTGGCCGAGGTTTGCGAACTCTGATGGAGGCTGGCATTCAATCGTCGTTCATAGGCGCGGGCCTATCAGGAAACCCCACGCGACACCGCCCGCGGGCAATCTTAAACGCAATTTCCTTGAAATTACTGAACACTTGCACCCCTGTGCGGCTCGGCCGTGAACGCTTAGAGATTGTAATGAACCTGGGCTGAAAAGCATTAAGTATTGAACGAGCATGAGGCAGGCGAATTCGAAATAGTGAAAGCCAGTAAGAATCGCTGTGAGCCATTCGTAGTTTCGAGCCAGGCGGCGGAAGCGGGCGGCCCAGACAAAGCTTCTTTCAACGACTCAGCCGCGGGGCAGCAGAAAAAAGCCGCGTTCGGCCTGGGTGTGCTTGCCCATTTCCAGTTGAATGTCATGTCCGGCAGCCACATGCCGCGCGGCTTCTCCTGTATATTCCTAAAGTTCATGAATGGCTCCAGGCAGAAATTTGGCGTTTGGAATGTTCTGTGCTATACAACTTGCTTGCCCGGCTCGCGCCGGGACACGATCACTGGAGAGATGATCCGATGAGTTTTCTGGACCTATTGGCCCTGCAAACCCCCGCCCCCGCTGCCGGGGAAGCCAATCTCAAACTGCCTGATTTCACCCAGGTGCGGTTTCTCGGCATGAACGGGCATCACCTGCTCATGTATGGGCTGCTGTTCTGCGTCTTTGGCCTGCTGTTTGGCCTGGCCATGTACAGCCGCATCCGCAATCTGCCGGTGCACCGCTCGATGGGTGAAATCTCCGCGATCATCTGGGAAACCTGCAAAACCTATTTATTCCAGCAGGGCAAATTTCTGCTGCTGCTGTGGAGCTTTATCGCGGCCATCATCATTTTATACTTCGGCCTGCTGCTGCATTTTTCGGTTTTTCGCGTGGCCATTATTCTGGGCTTCAGCGTGCTGGGCATTGCCGGCAGCTATCTGGTGGCCTGGTACGGCATTCGGGTCAACACTTTTGCCAATTCGCGCACCGCTTTTGCCAGCCTGGAGGGCAAGCCCTACCCGGTCTATAGCGTGCCGGTCAGCGCGGGCATGAGCGTGGGCATGATGCTGATCAGCGTAGAACTGCTGATGATGCTTTCGATTCTGCTGTTTGTGCCCGGGGCCTACGCCGGCCCCTGCTTTATCGGCTTTGCCATCGGCGAATCGCTGGGCGCGGCGGCGCTGCGCATCGCCGGCGGCATTTTCACCAAAATCGCCGATATCGGCGCCGACCTGATGAAGATCGTCTTCAAAATCAAGGAAGACGATGCCCGCAACCCGGGCGTGATCGCCGACTGCACCGGCGACAATGCCGGCGATTCGGTGGGCCCCTCGGCCGACGGCTTTGAAACCTATGGCGTGACCGGCGTGGCGCTGATCGCCTTTATCCTGCTGGGCGTGAAGTCGCCCATGATTCAGGTGCAATTGCTGGTCTGGATTTTCGTGATTCGCATCGTCATGCTGGTGGCGGCGGCGGCGGCCTATTACATTAACCAGACGATCAGCAAGGCCCGCTATGGCCAGGCCGAACAGATGAACTTTGAGGCGCCGCTGACCTCGCTGGTCTGGCTGACGTCATTGACCTCGATTGCGCTGACCTTTATCAGCTCCGCCTACATACTGCCGGCGGTGGGCGGCGACCCGACGGTCTGGTGGAAGCTGGCCACCATTGTTTCCTGCGGCACGCTGGCGGGCGCGGTGATTCCCGAGCTGGTCAAGGTCTTCACCTCAACCGAATCGCGGCATGTGCGCGAGGTGGTGGCCTCGGCGCGCGAGGGCGGAGCCTCGCTAGGCATTCTTTCCGGCTTTGTGGCCGGGAATTTTTCGGCCTACTATCTGGGCCTGACCATGGTCGCCTTGATGGCCATCGGCTCCTGGGTCAGCCTGCATGGGCTGGGTTCGTTTATGCTGGCCGCGCCGGTGTTTGCTTTTGGCCTGGTGGCGTTTGGCTTTCTGGGCATGGGCCCGGTGACGATCGCGGTAGATTCCTACGGCCCGGTCGCCGACAACGCGCAGTCAGTTTATGAGCTGTCGCTGATTGAGCAAATTCCAGGGATTGAAGCGGAAGTCAAGCGCGACTTCAACCTGAACATTAACTTTGCGCGGGCCAAGGAAATGCTCGAGGCCAACGACGGCTGCGGCAACACCTTCAAGGCCACCGCCAAGCCGGTGCTGATCGGCACCGCCGTGGTGGGCGCGACCACCATGATCTTTGCCACCATCATGGCGCTTACCGACGGGCTGACCACCAATGTCAGCAAACTGTCGCTGCTGCACGCGCCTTTTGTGCTGGGGCTGATCACGGGCGGGGCGATTATTTACTGGTTTACCGGCGCCAGCACCCAGGCGGTCACCACCGGGGCGTACCGCGCGGTCGAATTTATCAAGGCCAACATGAATCTGGACGGCGCGACCAAGGCCTCGATTCAGGACAGCAAGACGGTGGTCGGCATCTGCACGCAGTACGCCCAGCGCGGCATGCTCAATATTTTTATTTCCGTCTTTTTCGCCACGCTGGCGTTCGCCTTTCTTGATCCCTTCTTTTTTATCGGCTATCTGATTTCCATCGCCACGTTTGGCTTATATCAGGCCATCTTCATGGCCAACGCCGGCGGGGCCTGGGACAATGCCAAAAAAATCGTGGAAGTCGAGCTCAAGGAAAAAGGCACGCCGCTGCATGACGCCACCGTCGTGGGCGATACGGTCGGCGATCCATTCAAGGACACTTCCTCGGTGGCGCTGAACCCCATCATCAAATTCACCACACTGTTTGGCCTGCTGGCGGTGGAGCTGGCGGTGCGGCTGACGGCGGCCAAGGGCGCCGGCCTGACCCATATTCTGGCGGCGATTTTCTTTGCCATTTCTTACTATTTTGTCTATCGCTCGTTTTATGGGATGCGGATTCGCAAGGCGGGGAAAGAAGTTCCGGCCAAGGATTTGCAGCCGGTGGCATGAAGTAGTGTCCATGCGGTGCATGGCTTTAATGCATGGGATAGGCAGTTGAATTGCTTGGGTATTTCTGAAGTATTTTTCGGGAATACCCATGCATTCCACCGCCATGGCCGCCAGGAACCGCGCCCGCGGCTTCTCGCTGATCGAGTTGCTGGTGGTGGTCACCATTATTTTGATTCTGGCCGCGATCGCCATACCGCGATACCTGACGGCGGTTCAATTTGCGCATGCCACCGCCGGCGCCGAGCTGATGCGCGCGCTCGATAAAGCCGAGGCCTCGTATATCGCGCTCTATCCGCAAATCGGTTTCAGCCCGAATCTGGCCGATCTGGGGCCGTATGGCATTACGCCTTCCTCGACCGCTGCGGGGCTGGTGGATGCAACTCTGGCGGGGGCGGATACGACTGCCGATCAAGGCTATTTATTTACCTATACGCCCGGCAGCGGAGGCAGCTCCATTACAACCTATACCCTGAGCGCCGCGCCGCAAAACCAGACGACCTATCGCTATTATTACAGCGACGAGACGGGCGAATTGCGCTATAGCGACAGCGGTCCGGCGACCGGCGCCAGCGCCTTGCTGCAATAAAGGGAATGCCAAACTGTGGCCCCGAGTGACAAATTTTGTCACTCGGGGGCTGCGATTCATCTACCAGACGCGGCAGGCCTTGGGTCCGGCCACCATGGGGCTGCCGGGGCCGCAATGAAAGGCGCGGGCAAAGGCGCCGAAGTTTTCGAGCACTCCGTTGACCCGGAAGCGTCCGGGCGAGTGCGGATCTTCGCGCGCCAGCAATTGCTTGATCTGCGGCGTGGCGTTTTCGCACCAGATCTGGCCGTAGCTGAGGAAGTAGCGCTGCAGCGGGGTATAGCCGCCGCCGGCGGGCTGGTTGGGGTTGACGTGGTCGCGGGCCAGTTCGGTGAGCAGCGCCATGTAGGCCAGGCGAATGCCGCCGTTGTCGGCGGTATTTTCGCCCAGCGTCAGGCGTCCGTTCAGGTGCAGGTTGCCGTTGACGGTGAATTTCGCGTATTCGTGCACAAAGCAGTCTTCGCGCTGATCAAAGTTTTTCTTGTCGCTCGGTGTCCACCAGTTGTGCAGATTGCCATGGGGGCCGAAGCGGCTGCCCTGGTCATCAAAGCCGTGGGTATTTTCATGGCCGATGACCATGCCCATGCCGCCAAAATTCGAGGCAGGATCGGCTTTGTAGTTATAAAACGGCGGCTGCAGAATGCCGGCGGGAAAAACGATGACGTTCTGGTTGGGATCGTAATAGGCGTTGACGGTGGGCGGCGTCATCTGCCAGTGGGTGCGGTCAAATGGGCGCCCGATTTTTACCAGGTTGCGATGCAGGTTAAAGATGCCGGCACGCTGCACGTCGGCAAAAAAAGCGGTGCGGGAAATGTGCAGGGGAGCGTAGTTGCGCCACTTGTCGGGATAGCCAATCATGTTGGCAATGTGATGCAGCTTGTAGATGGCTTTCTGGCGCGTGGCCGGAGTCAGCCATTTCAGGCTGGCCAGATCGCGGCCCAGGGCGGCCTGGATCTCACGCACCATGCGCAATGCCCGCGCCTTGGCCACGGGCGGGAAATATTTTTTCACATACAGCCGGCCCAGCGCCATGCCCAGATCGCCGTCCGCATAGCGCACGCAGCGCTTCCAGCGCGGCTGATTCTGCTTCTGGCCGGAAAGAATCTGTCCGTAAAAATGAAAATTCGCGGCCACATAGGGGTGGGAGAGATAAGGCGCGGCCGCAGACAGCGCGTGGGCCAGCAGATAGGCGCGCCAGACGGATAACGGCTCGGTCTGGGCCAGATGACTGATGGCTTTGGCAAAGCGCAGCGAAGCCACGTTGACCTCGCCCACCGGCGGGGTATGCATGGCGCGAAAATACCGCGGCCATGCCCAGCCGGGCGCCAGTTGCCGCAGCCGCGCCACGGTCATCATGTGATAGGTATGGACGGGATTGCGGCGATAGACATGGCTGCGCGCCGCATGCGCCAGCGCCATCTCAAGCCGCATGGTGGCCGCCACCTCGGTCTGGGCCTGATGGGCGTTGCGGCCGGCCAGACGGAGCAGGGTGGTCAGATAAGCCTCATATTGCCGGCGCAGCTTGACTGAATGGGCGTCGGTTTTCAGATAATAGCTGCGGCTGGGCAGCCCCAGCCCGCCCTGATCAATTTGCGCGATGACGTGTTCGACATTTTTAATATCCGGCCCGGAATAAAGCCGGAAAAAAACCATGGTCCCGTGCCGCTGCAGCCGCGTGACCAATGGCAAGAGCTGGGCGCGCGAGCGCAGAGACTCAATCGCGGCCAGCCGGGCCTTTAGCGGCGCCAGGCCCAGATGCTGGATGCGCGCCGTGTTCATGCAGGCGGCATAAAAGTTTCCCACTTTGCGCTCAATGGGCGTGCGATGCGGGTTGGGGCGCGAGGCCTGTTCCAGGATTTTTCGCAGTGCGATCTGGTTGCGCTGCTGGAGTTCGTTAAAGCGGCCCCACATGGGTTCATCGGCGGGAATGGGATGGGTCTTTTTCCAGTTTCCGCAGGCGTACATATAGAAGTCGCTGCAGGGGTTGATGTGGGTGTCAATGGCTTTGAGATCCACGCCCGGAGGATTGGCGCCATGCCCCGGAACCGTCCATCCCATTACGCCCAGAGCCAGGCCGAAAACCGCGACTGTTAAACCGCGCAAATGCCGCATTGAGAACTCTCCTTTGCTGAAAAGGAGAATTATTGCTCAACGGCTCATAAAAGGGAAGCGCTCGGCATATTGCGGCTGCCTGATTCAGCGGTGCGGGTGCAGCGCTAGAAACAGCCATGCCGTACTTCCAGAAAATTGCGATGCGCGGGAAATGATGATGCTGCACTGCCGTATTTTCAGACTTTAAAAAATGGACGCCCCCGCCACGGGGATTATGTTAACCGGTTATCCACAGACCGACGCGCGCAATGTGCGCCAAATGCGTTATCGGACACATCGGGCGGGGCACCGGGAAGCGAGAGAGCAGAAATGCGGCGAATGAGGGATGATAAATAATCCCTTATGCCCTTGCGTGAAGCCCAGGCCATTGTCTTGCGCACCTACCCGCTCAAGGAAGCGGACAAGATCGTGGTATTTTTTACCCGCGAGTATGGAAAATGCCGGGGCGTTTCGCGTGGGGCGCGGCGGATGAAAAATGGCTTCGGCGGATCGCTCGAGCCGCTTTCCGAGGTGCGGGTCGGGTATTTTGAGCGTCCGCGCAAGGATCTGGTCACGATTGATCGCTGCGATCTCGAATCCAGCATGATGCAACTGGCCGGCGGGGATATGACCCGGGTCCTGGCTTTGGCCTATATCGCCGAGGTTGCCGACCGCATGCTGCCCGAGCATGAAGTGAATGACGCCAGCTATCGGCTGCTCCGTCTGGTGCTGGGGCGCATTCGCGAAGGTTTGCCGGTTTGGCTGCCGCTCACCTATTATTTATATTGGATGGTGCGCCTGGGCGGCTTCATGCCGAGCCTGGCGGCCTGCGCCGGCTGCGGCGTCGCGATCGAGGCCGAGCAAGCGGCCTTTTATGCCGGGGATGGCTCGGGCCTGCGCTGCCGCAACTGCCGGCCGCGGCAGGGAAATGAGCTGGCCGCCTCCGAACGCGGCCTGACCGGATTGCTGGCCCGGTCGCTGGCCGAGCTGCCGGGCGATGGCTGGGAAAATGGCCGGCGAGGCCGGGAATTGCGGCGGTTTCTGCATGCCGCGATCGAAGCCCAGATCGAAGCCCAATTGAAAAGCTGGAAGCTGCTGGAAGAACTGGAAAACGAGCCCGGAATTTAAGAAAAGCTTTAAGAAATCCCATTCATGCCTGAACCAATATCCAGCCAGCCCTCGTCCTCATTTGCCATCGCCGGGCTGAACTTTCAAGACCTGTGCGCCCGGTTGCAGGCTTATTGGGCGGCGCAGGGCTGCATCGTGCAGCTTCCCTACGACCTGGAAGTGGGCGCGGGAACCATGGCGCCGGAAACGTTTTTGCGCGTTCTGGGTCCGGAACCCTATCGCGTTGCCTATCTGCAGCCCAGTCGGCGTCCAGCCGATGGACGCTACGGCGAAAACCCCAACCGGCTGTATAAGCACATCCAGTTGCAAGTGGTTCTGAAGCCGCCGCCGGCCGATATTCAGGCGCTGTATCTGCAAAGCCTGGAGGCGATCGGCATTGACCTCAAGGCGCACGACATCAAGTTCGAGGAAGACAACTGGGAGTCGCCCACCCTGGGCGCCTGGGGCCTGGGCTGGCAGGTGCTGCTCGATGGGCTTGAGATCACCCAGTTCACCTACTTTCAGCAGTGCGGCGGCCAGGACCTGGAGCCGGTTGCGGTCGAGATCACCTACGGCATGGAGCGGATCGCGGCTTTTTTGCAGAATGCCGATTCGATCTACGACATTCGCTGGAACGACCGCTGGACCTACCGCGATGTGCGCCTCGACGACGAAGTGCAGATGTCGGTGTACAACTTCGAGTCGGCGGATGTTGAAAAGCTCTGGCAGCACTTTAACTTATGCGAAAGCGAGGCGCGGACGCTGCTGGCGGCCGAATATCCGGGCGCTCGCGCGCCCCTGCTGGGCGCTTATGAGCTTTGCCTGAAGTGCTCGCATTTATTCAACCTGCTGGACGCGCGCGGAGCCATCTCGGTAACCGAGCGGGTGGCCGTCATCCAGCGCGTGCGGCGCCTGGCCGTGGCCTGCGCGGCGCAGTGGATTCAATTGAAGAAGCCTAATTAATTCAATGACGCAGCCATTTTTGATTGAAGTGGGGTGTGAGGAAATTCCCGCCCGGTTTTTAGCCGGGCTGAGCGGCCAGCTTCTCGCAAGTTTAGGCGAGGAATTACAAACCTCTGGTTTAAGAATTGCCGATGCGGATTTACATGCTGCCTATACGCCGCGGCGGCTGGCGGCTTGGACAGACAAAATTCTCGATCGCCAATCTGATCGCGAGGAAGAAACCGTAGGCCCGCCGGTGAAGGCGGCCTACGATGCGCAGGGCAGTCCCACACCGGCGGCCGTGAACTTTGCCAAAAAATTCGGCGCCGCGGCCGGTGATTTATATAAAGTCGCCACGGCCAAAGGTGAATACATTGCCCTCCGGCGTAAAATCGCCGGCCAGGCTGCGGCCAAGCTTTTGCCCGGGATCATTTTGCGGGCATGGAGCCGATTGGAGCTGCCGCGTTCAATGAAGTGGGACGAAAGCGGCTTTAAGTTCATCCGGCCGGTGCGCTGGCTGGTGGTGCTGCTCGGAGACGAAGTCATTCCCATGCAACTGGGCGATGTCGCGAGCGGGCGCCAGACCCGCGGACACCGCACCCTGGGCAGCCAGGCGATTGAACTGAAACGGGCCGATGGCAATGAATATTTAAGGTTGCTGGAAAGGAATTTTGTTCTGGCCCTACCGGAAGCCCGACGCGAGCGCATCCGGAGCGGTTTGCGGGAGCAAACGCCGGAAAACGGCTTGCGGGCCGTGGACGATGCGGAACTGCTGGAAATTCTGGTCAATCTGACCGAATATCCCACCGTGATCCGGGGCGAATTTGACCGGCAATTCCTGAAGCTGCCGCGCGAGGTGCTGGTGACGGTGATGCGCAGCCACCAGCGCTATTTTGCCCTGGAAGAAGCGCGCGAGGGAAGCCAGCTCGCGCCGGGATTTCTGGCCGTGGCCAATCAGGATCAGGACCGCGACGGACTGATCCGCCAGGGGCATGAACGGGTGCTGCGGGCGCGTTTCAATGATGCGCTGTTTTTCTGGCGGCACGACCGGAAGCGGAGTCTGGAGAGCCGGCTGGAAGACATGAAGCACATTACATTCCACGCCAAACTGGGCAGCTATTACGATAAAGCCCAGAGAATGCTGCGCGCGGAATTGATCAATTATTTAGCTTTCTGTCTGGGAATAGAGCAGCAAAAGGACGAAATCCGGCAGGCGATTCAATTATCAAAGTGCGATCTGGGCACGGAACTGGTCAAGGAATTTACCGAACTGCAAGGCCAGATCGGAGGCCGGATCGCGCAGGCGGAGAATGTTCCAGAAGAGGTCTGGCAGGCATTATATGATCATTATCTGCCCGCGGCCACTTTAGATCGCATCCCGCGCAATTTGACCGGTGCGGCCGCCGCGCTGGCCGACAAATTCGACACCCTGGCCGGAATGTTCGCGATGGGGGAAATCCCCAGCGGCTCCCGCGACCCCTATGCGTTGCGCCGCGCCGGCAACGGCATCGTGAGAATTTTAGTGGAAAAACATAAAAGCCTGCCGTTGAAACGGGCTTTGGAAATTGCCCTGCAGCCGTTTCAAAACCCCGAGCATGCTTTAGGGCAATTACGGCTCTTTTTTAAGGAACGCCAGGAATTCTTCTTTCAGGAAATGTTTTCTTATAAACAGAATTCACCCATTCAAAAGGAAGAAGTCATGGCGGTATTGAATCCCTTGGGTGAGGATGACCCCTTCGGTCCCGCCAATGATCCATTCGATGCCAGCTTGCGGCTTAGGGCGTTGAATGAAGTTCGCAGGGACAAACCGCAGACATTTGCGCGGGCGGCTGAAGTTTTTAAACGCATGCGGAATATTGTGCAGAAGGAGGGTGAACTGAAAGATTGGCTCGACATAAAATTTGACCGTGCATCATTTAATGATTTGGAAAGGGATCTCTGGAAGGAGTTGATTCCATTAGACCTGCCGGAAAAATCACAAAGCCCCGATTACTACAGGGAATATTTATCAATCGCCGCGGATATGGCGCCATTGGTCGAGAAATATTTTAATGAGGTGCGGGTCAATGATCCCGACCCTGAGTTGCGAAAAAACCGCCTGGCATTTTTAGCCTGGGCAACTGTGAAGTTGGGGCGTGTGGCTGATTTATCGTTATTATCCCCGCTGCAAAAATAAATTCTTTATCGCGGATGGATTTTTTCCGCAATGCAGATCCATTGGCCATCGGCATGAGCCTGCCAGACCGGGCTGACATGCAGCCGCTGTAACAGCCGGGGCAAGCTGAGCGGCGGCTGGTAATGAAAATAGCGCCGCAGCCAGCCGCGCCAGAGGGCGCGCGCCGGAAGCAGCCAGCCGGGCAGCGACGCTTCATCCGGCTGGTACTGACGGGAATAGAGCAGCGCCGCGGAAAAGGCGGGAGGGTTGTGCAGGCTGCGGCGATTGAAGTTGTTAACCTGGGCCACGCGCAGCGGCCGGCGGACATAGCCTAATGCCGGCTCAGCCAGCGCCTGGCTGGCCGGCCATGCGGTGAGAATCGGCTGGGCATGAGGCAGCGTGGCGAGCCGGCGGGCGGCCCGCTGCTGCAGGCGGACGAATGACGCCCACGATAGGTTGTCCTCATAAGGAAACGGATAGGGCGGACGCCAGAACCAGTGCAGTATGAAAAATCCGGCAATGGCGAAAGCGGCCAATCCCCGCCAGACGCGGCGCGGCAATTGCCCGAGGCCGGCGGCCAGCCAGACGTACAGCAGCGCCTGCGCCGGCAATAGGTAGCGGGCAAGTATGGCGCCGCCGATGAGCGCGTGAAAAAAAAGGTAGGCTGCCACCAGCCAGGCGATCTCGCGCGTCAGTGGCGCAGCCGCGGCATTCCGGTCCGCATGCCGGCGCCAGCCCCAGAGCCCCAGAACCACCAGCAGCCAGGCGCCGTTGTAAACAAAAAGCTGCCACAGCCGCTCCGCCAGCGCCAGGCTGAAGCGAGGCAGCAGATCGAGCGGCGCCAGCGGCAAATTGTAGGCAAGAAACCCGGGGTTGCCCATCCAGTAACCGGTAAGGGCGTGGTAATACGCCAGCCAGGCCAGCAAGGGCAGGACGGCCAGCCCATGCGGCCGGCAGGATTGCCAGAATGATCGCCCAGGTTTGGCTTCCGGCGTTGAACGCGACCGCATCTGCCGCAGCCATGAATAAATGTCCAAGACCGCGAGCGTGGCGGGGACAATGGCCGCGGTTTCTTTCGTAATGCAGGCAAGCGCGGAGCAGGCTATATACGCGAATATGCGGCGGCGCTGGCGAAAATAGACGGCCCAGAGGATCAAGGCCGCGGCCGGCAGATCGAGCAGCGCCAACGGCGCCTGGGCGAAAACCAGCGGCGCCAGCCCAAGGAGCAGAGGCGCCAGAATCGCCGCGCTGCGGCTGTATATCCCGGCCAGTCGCGCTGCGCCTGCCAGCAGCAGCCCATAAAATCCCAGCATGGCCGCGCGCGTCACCCAGCGATGCGGGCCCGCCAGACGCCAGAACAGCGCCAGCGCCGCCATGACCAGAGGTGGATGGCCATTGGCCAGCGTGGTTCGCGGCACCCACCAGTCGTGACGGAAAATATCGAGCGCGGCGGGGACGAAGTATCCGGCCTCATCCCAGTAATAAGAAAGGTGTAGCGCCCAGATGTGGGTGATGATCCCCAGGGCATACAGGCCGGCGAAAAGCAGAATGGAATTCTGAAATTCCGCCCCGCGCCGGCTTGAATTCAACCGGCGGGTTTGCCGATCTGCTTCGATCCACGGGGCTTCCGGATGGGGCGGGCGCGGCATGCTCAGCCGCCATCATACAGGATGCTGCGGGAGGGCGAAGAGAGAAACGCCGCTTGGCCGTGTTCGCGCCGCTGCCTACTGCACGTGTCCGGTATCGGGCAGTGGATTGAGCTGAATCGAACCGAAGGCTTTTTCGTAGTTGGCCACATGGGTTTCGAGCAGATTCAGCACCGCCTTGGCCTGCTGCGGGCTGAGATAAATGCCCTGAAACATGTGAATTTCCACTTCGTCGGGCACCTTCTGGTCCATCAGCCCGAACTGCAGAAAAAAATCCCAGGTGCTGGGGCGGATTTGCACCGAGTTGGAGTACTGTTCGCGGTATTCCGGCTTGAGGATGACGTTGATGCGGGGCTGATTGGGAATGGGAGGGTTCATAAATGGCATGACCGGTTCATTGAGGTTTCAGACGCCGAGTTTCTTCAAGGCTTCCTGATAATGGCGGCGATAGAGCAAATCCCACTCTTGGCTGCCTTCCAGAATTTCACGCTTTTGCGAGGCGATCTTCGCGCGGGCCTCGGCGTCAATTTTTTCCTCGGCATGCAGCAAATGCTCAAGCTGCTGCCGGATCAGCAGCCGCAGATCGTTGCGTTCCAGCCGGAAAACCACTTCCGGATGCCCCGCCAGCTCCGAGGTGATGACATGGGCAAGCTGATTGACTTTTTCCCGCGACAGGCGCACTAGAGCACCGCCTTTTTCTGCCGCACCAGTTCGTTTTTGATTTTCCGGAAGGCTTCCGAATAGCCGGCCCCCAGTTGCTGCATCTGGGCCGAGTGGGCGGAAAGAATGGCCCGGGCCTCTTCGTTAATGCGGTTTTCCACGTTGAGCTCTTCGGTGAGCGCGTGGTGAATCCAATCCGCCACGGGAACCGCGCGCGGCGCCTCGATGGCCTTGGCCTCGGTGAGCCGCCGCGCCAGATCGCGGGCTAGAAAAGTCACGTATTCGCGAGCGATCGGCATATAAAGAAACCAGGGACTGGGCGTGGCATTGCGGAGAACTCCGCCGCTGAAGTCCAGAATCTTATTTTACCCGCAAGGCGGCGAAAAGTTCGGGCCAGACCAGACGGTCGGCCTCGAGCAGATCAAATTCCGGAACGGTCTGGAGCGCGACCCAGCGGATTTGCTCAAAGACGCGGTTCACCGGCGTGCCGGAATACCCGGCGATTCGATAAAAGGCCAGCTCCAGGGGCCCGGTTTCAGGGTAGCTATGGCGGAAACGCAGCAGCAGCGGGCCTGGCTGGACAACAATGTCCAGTTCTTCGTGAAATTCGCGCGCCAGCGCCGCGGTTTCGCTCTCGCCCGCCTCGACTTTGCCGCCGGGAAACTCCCATTTTCCGCCCTGCCGCCCGGTGAGCGCGCGCTGGCAGAGCAGGATTTCGCCGGCCGTATTCATCAGCAATCCTCCAACAATGAGCCGCGCGGAGTTTTCTTGCCCGAATGAGTCAAACATCGTACTATCTTGACCGATAATAAACGGAGTGGCCGCAAGCAAACATTCCCAGCCGGAGCCGGGCGGGCTGCGCTCGGGCTTTATTGCCATCGTGGGCCGGCCCAACGTGGGCAAAAGCACGCTGCTGAACCGGATTCTGGGCCGCAAGCTGGCCATTGTGACGCCGCATCCGCAGACCACGCGCACGCATTTACTGGGCATTTACCGCCAGCCGGCCGAAGGCTTGCGCCCGGCGGCGCAATTGATTTTAGTGGATACGCCCGGCGTGCATCGCGGCAAAACTCAGCATAACCGCGAAATGCTGCGTCACGTGCGGCAGGGGCTGGAGGGCCGCGACGCGGCGCTGCTGATGGCCGATGTCACGCGCCCCTTCGGAGCCGAAGACGCGCAGGCGCTCGAATTGGTGCGGCTGCCCGATGCCGGCCCCAGTCCGCTGCCGGTGGTCTTGGCGCTCAATAAGATTGACCGGCTGCGGGATCGCCGCGAGTTGCTGCCCATCCTCGAAGCCTGGAAAAAGCGCCATGATTTCGCGGCGCTGGTTCCGATTTCGGCTCAGACCGGAGAGCAGACGGACCGGCTCCTGCAAGCCCTGATCGAACTGCTGCCGCAAGGCCCGGAATATTTTCCCGAGGGTCAGATTACCAATCAGTCCGACCGCTTTCTGGCCGCCGAACTGGTGCGCGAAGCGGCCATGCGGCGCTTGCGGGATGAGTTGCCCCATGCCATCGCGGTGCAGATAGAAAAACTGGAGCCTGGCCCGCGCCTGACCCGCATAGAGGCCGTCATTTACTGTGAACGCGAAGGACAAAAGGCGATCCTGGTGGGCCAGCACGGGGAACAGATCCGCGCCATCGGCATTCAGGCCCGCCGCGAACTGGAAAAGCATCTCGCAACCCAGGTTTTCCTGGGACTGCATGTCGCGGTGCGGGAGCAATGGCGCGAAGATCGCGGCTTTTTACGCCATCTGGAGGCCCGGGATGGAGAGATCTGACCGTCCGGCCGGCGCCCCTGCTCCCGCTTAAAATCCCGTATAATGAGTAACTTGCGAAATTAACATGAAGTGTCCCTTCTGCGGCCATCTGGAAGACAAAGTAGTGGATTCCCGGGAATCCAAAGAGCGCGAGGCCATCCGCCGGCGGCGCGAGTGCCTCAACTGCCAGCGCCGCTTCACCACCTACGAGCGGATAGACGAAATTCCCTATATGGTGGTGAAAAAAGACGGCCGGCGGGAAAAATTTGACCGCCAGAAGGTTTTAAACGGCCTGCTCCATGCCTGCGAGAAACGCCCGGTCGGCATGCCCGCCATGGAGGCCACGGTCAATGAAATTGAAACCCGGGTCATGGATGCCAGCGAGCGTGAGGTGCAGACCAGTGAGATTGGCCAGTTAATCATGGACCGTCTGCGCCTGCTGGATAAAGTGGCCTACGTGCGTTTCGCCTCGGTGTATCTGGATTTTAAAAATGTGCAGGAGTTCATGGACGAACTGCAAACCCTTCTGCGCCAGCACGATTCCGGACGCCGGCCGGGCGGCAACGGATAATTGAGTATGCCCGCGACCTCACCCGATCCGGCGCCGCTGCCGCCGGAGCGCCTGCAAGAGATCAGTTTGAGCGTGGTCAGCGCGTTGCGCCGGCGGGAAGAGAGTTTTTTTGCCCGGCCCCGCGGCCGGGAGGATGGGCAACAGCGGGCGCAACTGGCCGATCAAATCACCCGGGAAATGTTTGCGGCGTGGTTCGCAAATCAGCCCGGCGTGAGCCTGGCGGCGGTGGGCGGCTTTGGCCGCGGTGAGCTGTTCCCGAGTTCCGATATTGATCTGTTATTTTTCTGTCCCCGGCAGCCCGATGCCGCGCTGAAAGCCAGGCTGCGGGGATTTTTGCAGTCGCTTTGGGATGTGCACCTGCGGGTCAGCCATGGCGTGCGTTCTCCGGAAGAATGCGGCGAGCTGCATGAGGGCAATACCGAATTTACCATCGGCTTGCTCGATATGCGGCCGCTCGCCGGCGAGCCTGAATTGTACGAAAGGGCGCGCCTGTCTCTGTCCCGGCTGCTGCAGAAAAAAGCCCCGCTGGTTCAACAGCGGCTGGAAGAATTGATCCGTGAGCGCCACGCCAGGTTCGCCGACACGGTTTTTCATCTGGAACCTAATGTGAAGGAATCGCCCGGCGGTCTGCGCGATCTGCACGCGGTGGGTTGGCTGCGCGCGCTGGAATGGACGGGCGACGGCATCTGTCCGGCGGAGGCGCGCATGCCGGCCACTCCGGAATGGCGCGAAGCGCATGAAAATCTGGCTCTGATACGGACTTTTTTGCATTACGTGCAGGGCCGTGACGTCAATCTGCTGAGCTATGAATTGCAGGAGCGGCTGGGGCGGGAATTAGCGCCCCGGCATCAGCCCCACTCCGCCGAAGCCTGGATGCGGGCTTACTTTCGTCATGCCCGGCTGATCGCGCGTGAGCTGCGCCAGCGCATGGCCGGCCGCGATGCCGGCCGCATCTCCGCCCGCCGCCTTTCCACGGCTCCGGGTTGGAAGCTGGAAGCGCGGCAGGTAGACTGGACCCGCCCGATGGTGGAGCTCGACTACGCCGCCATCTGCCGCGGATTTCTCTTTGCCGCGGATGCGGGAGCCTATTTAAGCCCCGCCAGCGAATCCGCGGTGCAGCAAGCGTTGATCTGGGGCGACCGGCGGCCGGAATCTCAGCGCGAAATCTGGCCCGCGCTGGCTGATTTGCTGCGCCATCCGCTGGCCTACGAGGCCCTGGCGGAAATGCATCAGGTCGGCATTTTATCGCTGCTTTTGCCTGAGTTTTCCGCCGTGGATGGCTGGGTGCAGCGCGATTTTCATCACCGCTACACCGTGGACGAGCATACGTTATTAACCCTGCGCGGGCTGCGGCTCCTGCAATCCTCCGAATCACCCTCCCGCCAGCGGCTGGCGGAATTGTACGGTGAAATCGAAAAACCCGAACTGCTGAGCCTGGCTCTTCTCTTACACGACCTGGCCAAGCCGGCGGGGACAGAAACCCACGTGGCCGCCGGCGCTGAACAGGCCGCGGCCATCGCCGCGCGCTGGAGCATGGATGCAAAGGCGGCCGCCGATGTCGTCTTTCTGGTCGGCCATCATCTGGCCATTTCCAAAGCCATGCGGCGCGACATCTTCGACCCCGATAACATCAGCGCCCTGGCCCTCGAACTGGGCAATGAGGAACGGCTGAAAATGCTGACTCTCATGACCTGGGCCGATATCCACGCCGTGCATCCCGAAGCCATGACGGCGTGGAAGGAAGAAAACCTGTTTCAGCTCTACATCGAGACCTATAACGCCCTCACCCACCGCGCCGATCAGAACCGCATCGTGCCCGGCAATCGTGACGTCCACGACGTGCTGGCGCAGGTCTCCGCCGGCGAGCTCCGTCAGGCGCAGGCCAGCCCGGAGGAATTTGCTGCCTTTCTGGAAGGCCTGCCGCGCCGCTATCTGGCTTCGTATTCTGCCCAGGAAATGCTGCGGCATCTGCGGCAGGCGAGCGGACTGGCGCGGCAGCCGGTGCAAACCAATTTAGTCGCCTGGGCGGAAGGTTACGAGCTGACCGTGATCATGCGCGACCGTCCGGGAATTTTTGTCACCCTGACCGGCCTGCTGGCCGGGCGCGGCTTCAATATTGTCAAGGCCGAGGCGGTCTCCAACCGGCAGGGAATTGTGGTGGACCGTTTTCGCTTTCTGGATCCCAGCCGCTCGCTCGAACTCAATCCCGAAGAATACGAAACTCTGCAGCGCCAGATCGTTACGGCTTTGTCCGCCAGTTATGACCCGGAGCGGCTGCGCTTGCCGGCCCAGCACTGGTTCGCCCGCGGCGCCGGGCCGGCGATTGCGCCCCGGGTGCATTTTGAAGCCACGGTGGACGGCAAACAGACATTATTGGAAGTCATTACCCGCGACCGTCCGGGCCTGCTGTTTGATATCAGCCGGATTCTGGCCCAGCATGGCTGTGATCTTTCCGTGGCTCTGATTGACACCGAATCCACCAAAGCCATTGATGTCTTTTATTTGACTTTCGACCACCGGCCGTTAGACCAGGAACGCATATTAAATTTGCGCAAATTATTATTGGAAGTTCTCTGACAGTGTTGACGGCATCCGCGCCGTTTGAGAGTGGATACAACGTTTCCCTGGCTGGCGATCTCTGACCTTTCGTAGTGAGGTTGGCATGAAAGTCGCACCCGTTGATCCGCGCATGAGATTTCCAGCCAGGATTTGCTTCGGACTGATTCTATGCATGGCGGTGGGCAGCCTCCATGCGGCAACTTCCAGCCGCGGGCAGGATATCCGCCGCATCCGGCATTCCGAGCGGGTGTTCCGCAGCATCATGAAAACCCCCGATCATGCGATTCCTGAATCTATTCTGGGCAAGGCAAAATGCATCGCCATTATTCCCGGACAGAAAAAATTCGCCTTTGGATTTGGCGGTCAGTATGGCAAGGGCCTGGCGACCTGCCGCACAACTCGCCTGGGCTGGAGCGCTCCGTTGTTTATACAGATTGGCGGGGCAAGCTGGGGTTTGCAGATCGGCGGCGCATCAAGCGACGTCATCATGGTCTTCATGAGCCGGGCCGGTCTGAGAAAAATGCTGAGCAGCAAGTTCAAAATCGGCGCTGGCGCAATGGCCGCGGCCGGTCCGGTGGGCAGAAATGTTTCGGCCGCCACCAATATCACGTTAAAAAGTAAAATCCTGACCTATGCCCGCAGCAGCGGAGCCTTCGCCGGCATTAGCCTCAATGGCAGTGTGATCCAGCCTGACAATAGCGGCAACCGTCATATGTACGGCCATTCACTGAGCGACCGCAGAATTTTATCCGGCCATGTGCGGGTGCCTCCCGCGGCCGTGCCTTTGATCCGGCTCATTGAAACCGATACTCACTACATTCGCGCCGGCGCTCCGGTGCCGCGCCGTCATTAAGCTCTCAAAGAGCTCAATATTTCGCTTTCTCTTCCCGTTAAAACCGCCGCCAATTCGCGGGCCGCAATCGGCGCCAGCAATATGCCGTCCCGAAACAAGCCCGTAGCCGCCCAGACTCCAGGGATGTTCGTTGGGCCTAGTTGGGGCAATCCAGTTTCTGAATAAGGCCGAAAGCCGCACCAGCTCTCTGCGGGGAAATCCTTTATTGCCGGAACCATGGCGACCGCGGCCTTGAGCAATTGCGCCGCGATTTCTGGATTAAGCCGTGCATCAAAGCCCGCATCTTCCAGACTGGCGCCGATCATGATGCGGCCGTCGGAACGAGGGACCAGATAAACTTCGGGTCCCAGAATGACATGCCTGATCAAGTCTGCCGGCGCTTGCACACACAAAAGCTGCCCTTTGCGCGGAACAACCGGGACATGGATTCCGGCAAACTGGCCCGACCATGCTCCCGCCGCAATGATCGCCTGGCGAGCAGTAAAGCAGCCGTTTGCGGTTTGTATCCGGATGGCATGATCCGGAGTCCGCCGCAGCTCGCCAACTTCGCATCCGGTCAGCATTGCGATTTTATTTTTGCGGACATACTGCCAGAGCGCTTGCACCAGCTTGCGATTATCCACCGCATGATCGCCGGCTATAAGAACGTAATCATGCGCATGGGCCAGATGCGGCTCATCCTCATCGGAAATCCCGGACGCTTCCGCGCAGGCCGCGGCATGCGCGCCGCCCATTCCATGGCGGCTGGCCAGGGTGCCAATGCGGCGATAGTCGCAATGGATTCCGGTCTCGCGCTCCAGGCCGGCGGCAAAGTCAGGGTAATATGCGGCCGCGGAGAGGGCAAAAGAATGAAGCGGGATATGTGGTGGGAATCCCGAAGGTCCGAGCATGCCTGCCGCCGCCCATGCCGCTGTCCCGGCCGCGGCCGTAAGAGCCGGCAATTGCTCCGGGCTGGCTGGCGCGCGTTCATAGACGGCTACGTGAGCTCCGGCGGCATGGAGTTCGCGGGCCAGGCACAAACCCATGATTCCGGCGCCGATAATGGAAAAATCCGGGATTCCCGTGGATGTGCCGGACATTTGAATCTGGAATTATTGCTGGGTGATAATCAAATGCGCGCGCACCACCAGCCGGTGCGGCGCGGGTCCGATCCAATATGTAGGGTAGCAGGTAATTAAAGTCACTCGGGCGCGATGCCCCCGCTGCAGCACCTCGGTATCGCGGGGCGAAATAATCTTCTTCCAGGCCACGCGATAGGTAAATTTTCGTCCGTTCGCTTGCACCAGAATCAAAGTTCCCGGCCGCACGGCATACAGCCGGCGGAAAAAAGTGTCCCGGTGTCCGGCGATGACCATATTTCCCTGTGTGCCGGCTCGCGCCGATTGCGGCAGCCATTCCGGTCCTTCCAGCAGGGCCCGGTACCCGTCACCCGGGACGACGATGTCATCTAAATGAATGGCGGGAATTTTTAAACGGATCAGGCGAAGGCGGCTCTGTTGTGGCTGTGGCTTTCCGATGACTTGCCGCTTCCACTCAAACCGGAGCTGCCCCTGCCGGAAAAGCATATAGCCGTATTGGCCCAGCGCAGCGGTTACAAGCGCCAGGCCGGTAATCAGCAATAAACTCTCCGTCCGCCGCATCCTCATTTCAGGTCAGATGCGGCAACCGGCGCGCACGGCCGAGCAGCCAACCCGGCCGCGCCGTTCGGCTCCGTTATTGGATATGGCGCGTGTTGTAGCGCAGCCGGTACGCGGCAACCTGGGGTGAAATCGGAGCGCCCGCGGGCGTGGGGTAGGGAACTCCATGCAGCGGCAGCGGGCCGACATGGTTGGGGCGGGCGTCGAGAAAATCGTCGCCCTTGGTGAAGCCGTCGGCGTAAAAAAAGAAACTGCGCTTCCAGCCCTTCCGCAGCCGAGGCAGGGTGCTCATGGCAAATCGCAGCGCGATCTGATCGCCCGAGGCCATGATCACATACCGGTTATCGTTGTGCCGCAGCAAGGGCAGCACGCTGCCGTAGCGGGTGTAATTGCCGGAGACAATCCGATAGCCGATATTTTGCAAAATCCGGCTGTAGTCATATCGCGCGGGATGATTCGAAACTTGCCGCGGGTAGCCCAGGTGATTTAAGTTCGCATAAACCGCCCGCAACCGTGTAATGCGCAAGGGAGCGGCCGCAATACTTCCCACCTGTATGCGGTTCCAGTAGATGGCCAGATTGGTGCGGATGCGCACCCGGGCGTCGCCCGCCGAGAACTGGCGCAGATACGGCGTCAGATTCACCGCGATGGTGCGCGGCAATCCCGCCGGCGCGCCCATGGACGCGATTACTGTCTTCCATCCCCCCCGCCCATTGGGAATTTGCAGTTGCGGCGGCAGATCGCGAATGCCGGCATGCCGCGCCGTCCACTCCTGATCGGGGAAATAATAATCCGTCCAGCCATGCAGCAGCAGCAGCGCGCTTTTCGCATGCCGCAAATTTCCCAGGTTGATGGTTAACTCATGCGTTCCGGCATAGCCCGGATAGGGCGCCCGGGCCTTGATCGGGATATACCGGCGGCGCTGCAGGTAGCTGAATACATTTTGGCCGTGGCCATTGGTGACGGCGATAGGCGACCGCAAATGCCGCACCTGCCAGACATGAAACGGCGCCGGCTGCCCGGCGGGCTGATAGCGGCCATTGGTGAAGACGCGCGTGCCGGCGGGGTGATCAATGGCGATCAAGCGAATTTTATCGAGATAGACGACCTCCTCCATCTGATCGGTAAAACGGAAAGAATAATGCCCGGCTCGCGGCGCCAGCTCGCCGGCGGGAATTTTAAAATATTCCGACGGCGCGGGCGTGTCGTATTGGCTGCGTCCCGTCCATTCGCCGATCACCCCGGGACCGATGATATCGTCCAGAAAATGAAACCGCCGGCCATTCCACACATACAGCATGGGGCACGACCCGCCCTTACGGTTCAGCTCGCCGATCGTCGCCACGTGGACCGCGCCGGGAAATTCATATTGATCCACGCCCGTGGGCCATAAAATCCGCACATAATCGGGTTTGCGGTATGGCCCCATGCCCAGCAATTGCGCGCTGGGGTTTTGACCCAGATATCCGGATCCGCCCTCGACTTCTACTTTCTGCCGCAGCGGCCCGGCTTGCAGCCAGATTTTGTTGCCGATCCCGGTTTTATTGTCTTTCAAGCCGCGGCTGGCCAGCAGCAGAGCATGATTTTTCTGCGCTCCCTGGCCGGGGAAAATGCCGCGCAGAATCAATGCCGGACCTCCGGCCTGCGTGGCGATCAGGCTGTCGGCGCCGTCGTTGAACAAGTCCGCCGCCAGGAGGGTGCGGCCATGATGCAGGTTAATATTGGCCAACCCAACCGCCGCGCTCACGTCGGCAAAAGTTCCATTGCCCAGATTTTTATAAAGGTATATATGCTCGGCGCCCCGGCTTTTGCCGATAAATGCGATGTCCATCAGCCCGCTGTTGTCGTAATCGAGCGCGGTCGCGCCCCAGGCGGAATGAATCGTGCTGTTCACCGCGGGCAGCGGCACGGGCCGGAAATGATTATTGCCAAGGTTTTGCAGCAGCACCGGCGGGCCGTTTTTGCGGGTGAAAAAAAGATCCATGCGGCCGTTCTGCAAATAATCCAGCGCCATCACCCCGCGCGCATCCGGCGCCGGGTCACCTGTCCAGGGCGTGACCGTCGTAAAGGTGCCATTGCGGTTATTGCGGGCCAATTCCGGCGCGCCATCCTGCCGCGTCAGCGCCACATCCACGGCCCGGTCATTGTTGTAGTCGGTGCCCAGAATGCCGGAATACGCTCCCGCGGTTTGGCCAATGCCGCTGCGGGTGGAATCGAGAACAAACTTTCCCGTGGCAAGATTGCGGAACACTGTGATGTGGCCGCCGGGCGCGCCGTTGCTGGCGACCAGGTCAAGAAATCCGTTATGAAACAGGTCAATGAAGGCCAGCCCTAAAAATGGGCCGGGGGCGGCAATGCCGGCGCGGGCCGTAATATCGGCATATTTTCCCGCCGGGTTTAATTGAAATAAAAGGATGCGCCGGGGCGTTGATATGGCAATGGTAGGCCGGCCGGAGTTATCAAAATCGCCCACCGCGCATCCCAGCCCGGTGAGCGGCTGGGTAAAGCCAATTTTGGCGCTGATGTTCTTAAACTTGCCGTTGCCTGAATTCTGAAAATATGCGGGCGGGGCGTGATCGTTCAAAAATAGCAGGTCCGGCCGCTCAGGGTGCCCCTCATCAATCACGCAAGCGCCCGAGCCGGCAAACCGCGAAGGATTTTTGGCCAGATTTTTAAATGCAATCCCTGTCTGCGCGGTGACGTTTACATAGCGGACCAGCGCCGCATGCGGGGTATAAACCACTTGCTCGGGCAAGCGCCCCATGACTTTGGCCAAAGGGCCTTGCTCGCCGTAGATCACGCCGATGGGCTTATTGAGCTTGTCCTTGCGCAACTCGAGAAACCGGCGCATGTAAACCATGGCCAGGCGGGGTTGATTGAGCTGACGGTAGGCGTTGGCCACGCCAAACAGCGCCGATATATTGTCCGGCATCGAGCGCAGCGTCCGCCGGTAATACAGGATCGCGGGCCGGAATTGGCCCTCATGAAACAGGGCAAAGCCATAAAAATAGTTGGCATAGGGGTTGCGGGGCGCGCGCCGCAGCACCGCCTGAAAGTAGCGGCCGGCAGCCGCGAATTTGCCGTGATTTTGCTCGATCAGGCCCAGCACAAACAGCGCATGCAGTTCCGCCGGATGGGCACGCAGCACCTGTTGCAGAACTCCGGCCGCCAGTGTGTCGTGGTTGCCGGCAAATTGCGCAATGCCCAGATTGACCTCGGCATTAAGATATTGCGGCGCCAGCCGCAGCGCGCTCCGGAAGCAGGCCCGCGCCAGCTTATATTCGTTGCGGTTCATGTGGGCGATGCCGGCATTGTTCAAGTGCACCGCTTTTCCCCAGGCATCGGAACTTTGTGCCGGGGGACGAGTGCCGGATAAAATACCGGCGCAAGTGAAATACAGCAGAAATGCCGCAAGGCGCGGCAGCCAGCAGGAATGATTTCGCATCACCTGTTGATTTTAATGTATGGATGGGGGAAAACTCAGGCAGAAGCCTGCCGTATGGCGTCATCCGGCTGAGTCTCCGCGGGCCAGGCTGGGTAAGCGTACCGCCCGCGCAGTTGATTCATCCGGATGGTCAGAATATCGCCGAACATTCTCAGGCTGTCGCGCAGCATGCGAATCTTAGCGCCTGGAACGTGCGCCCAGACCACCGGAACTTCCACCGTATGGATATGCCGTTGCCGCGCCAGAAACAATAATTCTGGGTCAAATCCCCAGCCGCAGATGCGTTGATAGGGAAAAATGGCCAGAGCGGCCTCGCGCCGGAACAATTTAAACCCGCATTGCGTGTCCCGGAAGCGCAATCCGAGCACTAAAATCACCAGCCGGTTGAAAACCCGGCCCGCCCATTCGCGAAAGCTGCTTTGGTGGGCGCGAATGAGTTCGCGGCGGCTGCGGCTGCCGATGGCGATATCGGCGCCCTGTTCCAGCGCCGCGCCCAGCTTTTCAAATTCTTCAATCGGCGCGGCCAGGTCGGCATCGCTGAACAGCAGCCAACGGCCGCGGGATTGCAATATGCCATTACGCACGCTGTAGCCTTTGCCCTGATTGCCGGGGTTTTGCAGAATGCGGATGCGGTTATCCCCGGCTTGCAGGGCCTGGGTCGAGGCCAGGGTGGAATCCCGCGAACCGTCATCCACTACGATGATTTCGCAGCTTCCCGGGTATTGTTTTAAATATTCCTGAATGCGCCGCAGGGTGCCCGGCAAGCGCTGGTCTTCGTTATAGGCGGGAATAATGATGCTGAGATCACAGAGGCCATTGGGCGCATTGGATTCCCGCGCGGGCCGGCCGGATTCCCGCGCATGACCCGGTACTTTCGCCGTGGGTGGGGAAAGGGAAGGCGGAGTCATGTCTTTGCAATGATGCGCCAGGTTAGCATCGCGTCAATGTTCCAGAAGTCCATGATCCATCAGATTTAAAAACAAGGGCATCAATTCCGGGTCCCAGCGGCCCACCGCGGTTTCCCGCCGCATGATGGCGCGGGTTTCCTCCCGGCTCAAGGCGCGCTTGTAGGGGCGCGGCGTGGCCAGCGCGTCGTGGCAATCCACGATTTGCAAAATGCGGGCCAGATAGGGAATCTCTTCGCCGCGCAGGCCATCCGGATATCCGGATCCATCCCAGTGTTCGTGATGATGCCGGATAATGGGAATCACTTTTTCCAGGGTGCGCATGGGACGGCAGATTTTTTCTCCCAGCATGGGATGCGTGCGCATGATGCCCCACTCCTCCGCCGTCAGCGCTCCCGTTTTGTTCAGGATCGAATCCGGCACTACAATCTTACCAATATCATGCAGGATTCCGGCCCGCCGCAAGGCCACCATTTCCGCTCCGCTTAGCCGTAAATGCCGTCCCATGGCCACGGCATGCTGCGATAACCGCGCGCAATGGCCCTGGGTGTAGGCATCGCGCGCCTCCACGCTCAGCGCCAGGGTCATGATCACGGCTTCGGCATTATCCAGTTCGTCGGTGTACTGCTTGATGCGCAGCAGGCTTTTCACCCGCGCAAACAGCTCCTGGGCATTAATGGGCTTATTGATAAAATCATCCGCGCCCGCCTCAATGCCCATGAGTTTGGCCCTGGGGTCGTTGAGGCCGGTCAATAAGATCACGGGAATCAGCCGGGTTCGGGTGCTGTCTTTCATTTCCCGGCACAGTTCGATGCCCGATTTTCCCGGCATCACCACGTCCAGAATCATCATGTCCGGCAATTCATGTTCAACGAGGTTTTGCGCCTCTTCCGCATTCCCGGCGGTCCATACCTCATAACCGCGCAGGTGTAGCATGTCCCGGGTCAAATCCCGGCTGATTTCGTGATCATCCACCACCAGGATGCGGAATTGCCTTTCCGGAAAATATTCCGAAAGCGCCATGATGCGAAAGTCGGCCTGAATGCCGATATGATTTAGATGATGGCGGGGCGGGAACCGGCGCGGGAATCGGGCGATTAAATTGCGCCGTCGGCCTGTCGAAACTTCGTTTCCGGCAGCCAATGCGGCTTAGGCGCTGTCGCCGGAGCCGGTTCGGCCCGAATCATGGATTTTTGATATAAATCAAGCAGAGTGGAATGCAAGTCCGCTTCATCCACTGCGCCGGTATAATGCCCGCCCGGCGCGGTGTTTAAAACGATAAAGATCGCCACAAAATCCCAGGCCGCATCGGCGCGGCCGGCCAGCAAGTCCAGAATCTGGCGTTGCAGATCCACGGATCTATTGTAGGGTTTTCCGCTATTCTCCGATCAGGATCGCGCAGCTCAGCACCGTCGTCCACATGCCGCGTTTATCGCCGATCGCCGACTGGGTGATATTCAGGGTGCGCACGATTTTATTCGAAATGCGGTAAATTTCTTTTTTCTCATCCCACGAGCGGTCGGAATCAAAATCCACGTTTAAGGTCGTGGCCAGCATCTCCGCCGCCAGCTCTTCCGCGTATTCTCCGGCTTGCTGGTCGGTTTGGCCGAAGGAATGGTGTTCGGAAAGATACCCGTAGGTATCGCGGTCCGCGGGCAGCGCCACGCCGATCGAGGCGGCGATCAGGCGATGGGGCTCGCGGGTGGAATTTTCGCTGATCACCGCGAATACCACCTCGCCCGGCTGCAGCAGATGCAGTCCCTGGGTCCGGGGAATCAGCTTGCAGCGGGGAGGAAAAATGCTGGAAACCCGCACCAGATTGCAGGCCGCGATGCCGGCATCCCGCAGCGCCAGCTCAAAGCTGGTCAGCCGCTCGCGGTGTTTGCCGACACCTTTGCTGAGAAATATTTTTTTCGCGATCATTGCGATGGTTCTTTCCCGCCGCTTCTCGGTCGGCCGCGCTACGGCGGCGGAAAAAAGCCGGGAAAATCACCGTAACAAATATTGTGGTGGATGGTCAATCAAGAATGTGGCCGGGACGGTTAAATTTTTCGCCCCGCCGTTTTTAATCGCCGCCGCCGGCGATCGAGGGCAGGATCAGCACCTCATCCCGGTCCTGAAAACGGTACTGCGCTCCGCCCAGGAAGCGTATGTCCTCATCATTGACGTAAATATTAAAAAACTTCCTGGCTCGTCCGTCAGCTTCGCACAGGCGCTCGCGCAGTTCGGGAAAACGCTCGCTCAGTTCTTGCAATAAGGCCGGCAGGTCGGCGGCTTTGCAGCTTACCGTGGCGGCGCCGGAGGTGAATTTTTGCAGCGGAGTGGGTATGCGGACTTGATATGGCATGGCTGATTTCCTGGCTTAAACGAGTACGGGGTCGGCTGGGGTGGCCGTGGCAAAGGTGCTCAAATAATCTTCAAAGGCCCGGTACCGGGGCGGCAGGCGCACCGGCTCCGGTAGCGCCGGCGTGATCGCGTCCAGCGTCTTCAGGCCGTTGCCGGTAATCACCAGCACCAGCCGGGCCTGGGCCCGAATCCGGCCTTGCCGCAGCAGCTTTTGCGCGCAGGCCACCGTGACGCCGCCCGCGGTTTCGGCAAAAATCCCTTCCGTTTCCGCCAGCAGCCGCATGGCCTGGGTAATCTCGCCATCGGAGGCGTCCTCGCAGGCGCCCTCCGAGGCGCGAATCGCGTCCAGGGCAAAGCTCCCGTCGGCCGGGTCGCCGATTGCCAGCGAACGGGCGATGGTCTGGGGTTTTTGCGGCTCGATCTCGCGTTGATCGCGCTTGAACGCGGTTGCGATCGGCGAGCAGCCGGTGGCTTGCGCGCCATGAATCTGAGTGGCATTGCGCGCCCAGCCCAGCTGCCGCAGTTCCTGAAAGCTTTTGTGTATTTTCGTGATCAGCGAGCCGCCCGCCATGGGACAAACCAGCGCATCCGGCAGCTCCCAGCCCAGTTGTTCCGCAATCTCATAGCCCACCGTCTTGGAGCCTTCGGCATAGAACGGACGCAAGTTCACGTTGACAATGCCCCAGGGCAGGTTTTGCGCGATTTCGCCGCACAGGCGGTTGACTTGATCGTAATTGCCGGTAATCTGCACCAGCCGGGCGCCATAGACCAGAGTGGCCGCGATCTTGGCCGGCTCCAGATCGGCGGGGGTAAATATAAACGCCTGCAGTCCCAGCGCCGCGGCCTGCGCCGCTACCGCGTTCGCCAGATTTCCGGTGGACGAGCATGCCACCGTTTTCATTCCGAAGGCCTGCGCGTTCTCCAGCGCCACCGCGACCACCCGGTCTTTAAATGACAGCGTGGGAAAATTCACCGCGTCATTTTTAATGTATAGCTCCCGCACTCCCAGCACCCGCGCCAGCCGTGGCGCGGGCTGCAGCGGAGTCCAGCCGATCTGCAGTTGCGTGGTTGAAATGGCTCCCGCCGGCAGCGCTGGCAGCGGCAATAGCTCCCGGTAGCGCCACATATTGGCGGGCCGGGAACGGAATGTCTCGGGCCGCAGTTCCCGCTGTGCGCGTTCTAAATCGTAATGAACTTCCAGCGGCGCGAAACACTCATCGCATCCGGCTTGCGGGGCCAGGGCAAAGGTCTTTCCGCAGCTTCGGCATCGCAATTCCAGGGCATAACTCATGGTCGGTTCCATCCGTGGATCCAGAGCCGGAAGCCTGCCGGGAGAGAGGCAAAAAAATACCCCTTCCTGTAAAAGAAGAGGCTGGGGTGGGGTCTTGCGACCTGCTCGCCCTGTCTCATCTTTCCCTTGCGGGCAGGAGTTGGCACCTTGTCACCGCGCGCTTGCGCGCTACAGCCGGTTGCCGTGGCTTCGACGGGCCTGTTCCCTCAGCCACTCTGGATAAGATTCAGGGTCTCTTATGCAAGAGACGCTATTCAATTGTCAGTCCTAATTTAACCCGGATTTCATCTGCCGTCAATCGTCTCGGCAAAACCCGCGCGCATAGCGGCTCATTCCTGCATTGTTTTCGCTCTGCGGTATGGTTTCGCCTGCAGTAAAAGCCTCCGCGCCACAGACATTCACGCTTACAATCGTATCTGGCGCCGGTGGAATCTTTTTGTTGTAATTCAAAACTCATGCTGCCCGTGGATGTGGTTCCCATACAGGATTTCGGGGCGAAAGCCGCCGATCATCTCGCTTCGGTTTTGCGCCGCAAAGCCGAGGCGGTTATTGGCTTTCCCACCGGCAATACGCCCTTGCCGTTATATCAGGAATTATTATCCCGTCAGGCGAAAGGCCAAATTGCGCTCGGTCAGATGCGGGCCGTGATGCTCGATGATTATCTCGGCGCCCGTCCCGATCAGGAAATCAGTTTTCGCAATTGGCTCGACCGCCATTTATTCGTGCCGGCCGGCCTCGATCCCCGGCGCATACTGCCGATTCCCACCCAGCCGCAAAACATTGCTGCGGATTGCCGCGATTACGAAAACCGCCTGAACGCCTGGGGCGGCTGCGATCTGCTCTTTCTGGGCTTGGGCTTGAATGGGCATGTCGGCTTTAATGAGCCCGGCGCCGATCCCGATTCCATCACCCATGTCACCCCCCTCAGCCAGATCTCCCGGCAAGTCAATGCCGCGTATTGGAAGCATGGCTCGCTGTCGGCTGATTCGGTGCCCGAGTATGGCGTCACCATGGGGCTGGGCACCATTCTGCGGGCGCGGGAAATCATTCTGCTGGTGCGGGGCGCGGAAAAAGCCGGCATATTGGCCCGGACTTTGCAAGCGGAAATCACGCCCGCCATCCCCGCCAGCTTGTTGCGCCGGCACGCCCGCGCGCGCGTGCTCTGCGATGTTGCGGCCGCGGGCGAGCTCAAGCCGTCTCCGCCGCAGCGGGCTCAGGAAGTCGAATCATGAAGCTTCCGGTTTCCACTGCCCCGGCGCCGGATGCGGCTTCCATGCAATGCATCGCCTGCGGCCGGGTTCAAGCCGATCCCGGCGGCTGGTATCAATGCGCGGCCTGCGGCGATCTTCTGGAACTTATTCCGCCGCAAGCGCCATCTGCGGCCACAGTACAATCCTGGCCCGCTCTGTGGCGGTCGCGCCGCGATTCCCGGCTCGCCGAGGATCTGAGCGGCGTCTGGCGCTTCCGCGAATTGCTGCCGCATTTCCCCCTGGCGCCGCGCGGCATCGTGACCTTGCGCGAAGGCAACACTCCGCTTTACGACTTGCCCCGGCTGGCGCGGGCCGCCGGCGTCGCCGCCGTCTGGGCCAAGCATCAGGGCATGAACCCTACCGGCTCCTTTAAGGATTTGGGCATGACCGTCGCGGTCACCCGGGCCCAGGCTTTGGGAGCGCAATGGGTGGCGTGCGCCTCTACCGGCAACACCTCGGCTTCCATGGCCGCCTACGCCGCCCAGGCCGGCCTGCGCAGTCTGGTATTGATTCCCGCGGGAAAAATTGCCTGGGGCAAGCTGGCGCAAAGCCTCGATTACGGCGCCCTGACCTGCCAGTTGGATACCGATTTTGACGGCTGTGTGAGGATTTTACGCGAGCTGGTTCGCCGGGCGCCGGTCTATGTCGTCAATTCCATCAACCCTTACCGGGTTGAAGGCCAGAAAATCATGGCCGCCGAAATTCTCGAGCAGATGGCCTGGCAGTCTCCCGATCACATTCTGATTCCCGGCGGCAACCTGGCCAACAGCTCCGCGTTGGGCAAGGGCTGGCTGGAGCTTGCCGCCCTGGGGCTCGCCGCTAAAATTCCCCGCATTTCCATCGTTCAGGCGGAAGGCGCCAGCCCGCTGGTGGATTGCTGGCGCGACTGGAAGGGGGAAAAACTTCAGCCCCGGCCGGCCCGGACGCTGGCCACCGCCATTCAAATCGGCAATCCCGCTTCCTGGAAAAAAGCCGTGCGCGTGCTGCGCTCGACCGGCGGCGAATGCCTCGCCGTCAATGAAATGGAAATTGCCCAGGCCAAGGCGGAAATTGGCCGCCAGGGCATTGGCTGCGAGCCGGCATCGGCGGTGACCTGGGCGGGCGCGAAAAAACTCATCCACTCGGGCTGGATTCAGCCCGGCCAGAGCGTCATGCTGATCCTTACCGGACACACCTTGAAAGACGCCGAATATATTCTCGGATTTCACCGCGGTGAAATCCCCGGCCCGGAATCCGGCTCCCAGGCCGCCCTGGCCGGCTTGCGTCATCCTCCCCGGCAACTGCCGGCAACGGTCGAGGCCGTGGCCGCGGCGCTCGAAACCGCCGGCAGACCTTAAAATATTTAAACGCCTATGCCCCGCACCCCGGCTCCATTCCGCATGAAATTTCCCGCCACCTCGGCCAACCTTGGCCCGGGCTTCGATTGCCTGGCCCTGGCGCTGCGGTTTCATCTCTCGATCCAGGCCCGGCCGGCGGCGCAATGGAAGCTGACCGCGCGGGGCGAAAGCCCGGCGCTCTGCGGCAGCCTCACCTCCAATCTCATCGTAGATGTCTATCAGTACCTGCTGCTGCGGCAGGGAATCAATCCCCATCCCTTGCATCTGGAAATTCACAATAAAATTCCCATCGGAAAAGGCTGCGGCTCATCCGCCGCCGCCCGGCTGGCGGCCATCACTCTGGCCGTGCATTTCGGCAACCTGGCCTGGTCGGACGATGAAATCCTGCTCGAAGCCTCCCGCCTCGAGGGCCACGGCGATAACGTGGCTGCCTGCTGGCTCGGCGGCCTGGTGGCCTGGTTCGGGGGCGGAAGCCATCCCGGCCGTCCTCATGGCTGGGCAATGCTGGAATCCCGCGCCTCATGGCCCCTGGTCGTCGCCATTCCCGCCCAGGCGTTGCCTACCGAAAAAGCCCGCCAGGTTTTGCCGGCGCAGTACGCCCGTGAGGATGCCATCCTCAATCTGCAAAATTCCATCTTGTTTGCCCTGGCCTGGCGCCGGCGGCGCCCGGAACTATTGGCGCAGGCCATGCAGGACCGCTGGCACGAGCCTTATCGCGAAGCGCTCTGTCCGCTCCTGCCGGCGCTTAAAAATCTGGCCGGCTCCCATGGCATCGCGGGCGTGGCCTTGAGCGGCGCCGGTCCCAGCGTCTTATTGGTTCTGCGCAGCCAGGCGGCGCGCCTCAAAGCGCTTCCGGCCATTCGCCGGACCCTTCAGGCCGCCGGGCTGGAAGCGCGCCTGCTCACGACCGAGCTCGAAGCCCAGGGCGCGGTGCGCGGCTGGCGCCGGCGCGCGCGGAAAGGATAAACCCACCGTGACCCAGACAATCGGGGTTGGCATCATTGGTTACGGCACCGTCGGACAGGCCAGCGCGCGCATTCTCCGCGAGCACGCCGCCGAGCTGGCCGCGCGCGCCGGCGCGCCGATTGAGGTGCGGGCCATCTGCCGCCGCACGCCCGTGCCCGAGTCGCCTTGGCCCTATTACAGCGATTGGCGTCAGGTCGTCTCCAACCCCGAAGTTGCCGTCGTGGTCGAGACCATGGGTGGCACGGGCGAGGCCCGCCAGGCCGTGCATGCCGCTCTGGCCGCCGGCAAACCGGTCGTCACCGCCAATAAAAACCTGATCGCCCGGCATGGCGACGAGATCTTCGCCTACGCCGCCAGCCGCAATCTGCCCATTGGCATGGAGGCCTCGGTCGCCGGCGGCCTGCCCGTAATTCGCGCCATCGCCGAAGGCACCGCCGCCGACCGGCTGAGCTCGATTCGCGGCATTTTGAACGGCACCACCAACTACATCCTCAGCCGTATGGAGGCCTCCGGCCTCGACTTTGCCGAGGCTCTGCGTGCCGCGCAATCCGCCGGCTATGCGGAATCCGATCCGGCCATGGACATCAGCGGCCAGGACGCCCGCGACAAGCTCTGCATTTTATCCCGCCTCGGCTTCGGCCTGCCTTTGCCCGCCGAGGAAATCCCCATGCGGGGCATCGCCGCCATTAACGCCGTGGATATTCAATACGCGCGCCAGTTGGGCCGCAAAATCCGCTCCCTGGCCGTGGCGGAATGGGTCGGGGAAATCCTCGAAGTCTCCGTCGGCCCCTGGCTGCTGCCCCAGGAATCATCTCTGGCCAAGGTGGAGGGGGTCAATAACGCGGTTCTGCTGCAAGGCGATAACATCGGCGAACAGATTCTGCAGGGCCCCGGCGCGGGCGGCGCGGCCACCGGCGTGGCCGTGGTCTCCGATGTTCTCGACATCGCCGCCATGCTGGTTTCCGGCCATCTGGGCGTGCGCCCCATGCCGGGCTTTGCCTGCGCCGCAGCCGCGCCCTGGAGCGGTCTATCCTCTCATTCCGGCTGGTATCTGCGCCTGACCATTCAGGATGACCGGCCCGGCATTCTGGCCCGCGTCGCCGAGCTGATTGCCCGTGAAGGCATCAATATTGATTCCGTGGTGCAGGCGCCGCACATGGGCAAATCCCGCTTATCGTTCGTGATTACGGTCGAACCCGTGGACGAGGCCCGCCTGCGCCGCGCCCTCGAGCACATCAACGCCTGCGAGTTCATGCTCGAACCCGCCCTCGCCCTGCGCATCGGCTAGACGCCCTAGAACCTGTCTCCTAAATGGTGCATAGCATCAAATCAGGGTAGGTTTGCGGCTTTTCCAGCCCGTCGGATGTGATTTTGATGTTGGCCGGCTTGAGATCGCGATGAATGACGCCTTGATCATGGGCATACGCCAGGGCGTCGCATATCTGGCGGACGAGAGGCAGGGCATCGTCCCAGGCCAGGGGGCCGGTTTTAATGCGGTCTTCGAGCGTCTCGCCCGCGACCAGCTCCATGATCAGCGTTTTCCTCAACCCCATAGATGGCGGCTACATGCGGGTGATTGAGCGAGGCCAATACCTGGGCCTCGCGGCGGAAACGGGCCAGACGCGCGGGATCGTTGGCAACGGGTGCGGGCAGTAGTTTGACGGCAACTTCCCGGTTCAGTCTGGTGTCGGTTGCCTGCCAGACTTCGCCCATGCCGCCTTCACCCAATTTTACGCCGAGGTGATAATGTCCAAGAGTGCGTTGATGAATTGTCGCCATGAATGCAACAATTATGCACTATCCAACCGGGTTAATTTCCTCATGATACTTTCTGTCTCCCGCGGTCCTGCCTGCTTGCGGTATACCCTCCAATATTCCTCCGCCATCCGCCGCGCCTGAAAATTCTGTTCCGCATGCCGGCGGCACCTTGCGGGGTTAATCCGGGCGAGTTCGCCGCTGCGCTGCCGCAGCTCATCCAGGTCGTTTCCCAGAATTCCGGTCACGCCGTCGCGCACAATTTCCGCCAGCGCTCCCCGCGCCAGCGCCAGCACCGGCGTGCCGCTGGCGGCGGCTTCCATCGCGATCAGCGAGCTTGGTTCCGCGGTCTGGCTGGTCACCACCACCGCGGCCGCCTGGCTCAGCAGGTCCCGCTTGCGTTTCCAGCCGGGGCAGGGAACCAGGGTGCGTTCGCTGTCGAGCCGGGGCCGAATCTGCCGGTGAAAATATTCCTCATGGCTGGGAAATGGATACACGCCGCCGGCCAATATAAGCCGACGGTTCATGCTTCGCGCCAGATCCATCGCCAGATGCGGCGCCTTTTCCGGACATATCCGCCCCAGATATAGCCAATACGCTTGTTTGCGCCGTTGCCAGTCAAAGTCATCCACCGCGATTCCATTCGCCGCGCAATCTGGCGCCGGCCAGGCAAGTGCAGACATGGTTTCCCACCATGTTTTCTGCTGCCATTGGCTCACGCAGACAAAATGGACCGGTTTGAGTGATGCGTTATCCCAGACCGCCGGATATAACTCCCGCGCCATATGGAGAGTAAAAATCACCGGCCGTCCCCAACTCAAAGCCCAGCCGGCCATCTCCAGCGGCCCATGAATATGAACCAGATCAAAATCATGACCTCGGGCCCACGCATCCCCCATGGCCCATGCCGCCGCTAATGCCGCTTGTATATTCCCTTCGTTCATGAGCGCGTTCGGCCGCTCGTCGAAACAAAGCAATAATTTTCCTGGCACGCGGCTGCCCGCCGCGGCACAGGTGGTCAATTCCAGGCCGGGGTCCAACTCCGGCAATGAACGCAGCAAATTCCACGCCACCTGTTCCGCGCCGCCGCAGGCGTCGCGGCGCAGAGGAATCAGCGGGTAGGTCAGCGTTAATATGCGCAACGGTTTTTTTATCGCATGCTTCATGGCCGTGCCGCTTGCCGCGCCAGAAAATCGTGAAATTGCCGGCTCAACTTTCGCGGCCGCATATTCCAGCCCCACAATTCCCAGGCATACCCTTGTTCCGGCGTTTTCGAATAGTCATATTGCGGCAGGGTCCGCACCGATTCCGGGGCCAGGGGAAATGGTTTTAAGGTCTGCGCCTGGGACCGGTATTGTCTGAATGCCTTGCGTTTGCGGGCCCAGTCTTCTGGCAAAATATGAAGTCTTGGTTTCCGTCCCGCCAGCGCCGGCAGGTAACAGATATGATTGCCTTCGCGGGCATAGAGCGAATATTCCAGAAATCGCCGGTTCGCCGCGTTCCCTGCTTGCTCCACATACCCGCGCAGCGCCGTGTTCAGGCAGTTGCAGGCATCGTGATCCGGGTGTCCGCCTTGCAAAGCCGGCGCCAGCACCCAATGCGGATGCCATTCCAGCCACAGTTCCTTCAAAATCTGCCAGGCCGCCGCCAGATTCGCCGCCAGTTCCTGATCGCGAATCCGCCCGAAAATGATCTCGCCGGCCGCCAGACCCAGTTCTTCCGCCGCTTTGTGTGCTTCCCTGCGGCGGGCATGACGATAATCGCGCGCGCTTCCCAGCCAGTTGGCGGCGATAAATTTCCGGTTGCGCGGCGTTCCATCGGTCAAAAATAGAATCTTCACGCTATGGCCGGCGCGCCGCCAGGCTGCGATATGCGCTCCCACCCCGATGGTTTCGTCATCACAATGGGCAGATAAAACCAGAATCCGCATGAATTTGCGATACATTGATCCATTGCAGCATTGAGGTTGATATCCCCAAACCAGGCCTCACCTATGGCAAATTTGACCCCGGATGTTACCGCGATCGTTCAAGCCAGCCGCGAGTCCCTGCTCGGGCGGCTCAGTGATTTTCTCCGCATCCCCAGTGTCAGCACGCTGCCCGAGCATCGTGCCGGGGTCATGCAAGCCGCCGAATTTGTCCGCCTGCGGCTGCTCGATGCCGGCCTGGAAAACGTGCGTTTAATCCCCACCGAGGGCCATCCCCTGGTGTATGGCGATTGGATGCACGCCCCCGGCCAGCCGGTGATCCTTTGCTATGGACATTACGATGTTCAGCCCGCCGATCCCCTGGCCGAATGGAGGCATCCGCCTTTCGAGCCCACCGTCATCGGCTCGGATATTTTTGCCCGTGGCGCCACCGATAATAAAGGCCAGATTCTGGCGCATATCGAAGCCGCCGCGCTGCTGCTCAGGAACTTTGGCCGGCTCCCGGTCAATCTGCGCTTTGTGATCGAAGGGGAAGAAGAAATTGGCAGTTCCGGGCTGCTGCGTTTTCTGCATGAGCATGCGGGTGAGCTGGCCTGCGACGCCGTGCTGGTCAGCGACAGCGAAATGTTCGCTCCCGATACCCCCTGCCTGGATCTCGGGGTTCGGGGCATGGTCTATGCCGAAGTGGAAGTGGAAGGAGCAAAGCGCGATCTCCATTCCGGTTTATACGGAGGCGTTGCGCCCAATCCCCTGGAAGCGATCGCGCGCATGATCACGGGATTAAAAGACGCGGACGGCCGCATTCTGATTCCCGGCTTTTATGATCGTGTGCAGTCTCCGCATCCCCGGGAAAAGGCCAGTTGGCAAGCCTTGCCCTTTTCCGAAAAGCATTGGCGCGAGGAATTGGTTCAGGCCCGCGGCCTGCCGGGGGAAAAAGGCTTTGCGGTGCTCGAAAGAGTCTGGGTGCGGCCCACGCTTGAAATTCACGGCATCACCGGCGGCTTTATCGGTGCGGGAGCCAAAACCGTGATTCCCGCCCGCGCTTCGGTCAAGCTCAGCCTGCGCCTGGTGCCCGATCAGTCTCCCTCTCAGGTGGCCGCCAGTCTTGAAGCCGCGGTTCGCTCTTTATTTTCTTCCGATTACACCGTAAATTTCCGGCTCTTGAGCGTGGCCGATCCGGCCGTCATGTCCCCGGACACTCCCTTTCATCGCGCCGCCGGCCAGGCTCTGGCCGAGGTCTTTCAGCGTGATGCGGTCTTCATACGCTGCGGCGGCTCGATCCCCATCGTGCCCGCGTTCATGAGCCAGCTTCATTGTCCGGTGGTGATGATGGGCCTGGCGCTGCCCGACGATGGGCCTCACGCGCCCAACGAAAAATTTCACCTGCCCAATTTCTATCGTGGCATTGCCGCGGTGGCGGGTTTCTGGCGGGCGGCCGCGAAGGCCTGAACCGCGGCCAGAATTAAACCGAGCGACAGCACCATCACCACCCAAAAATCCGCTCCCGCGGCCTGCAGCCATCGTTGGGCCGGGCTGCCGGGAATCAGGGGTATCAGCCCTGCCATGATCGCCGCGCTCCAGAGACAGATGCGCGCGATCCATGCGCGAGCCCCGGCATGAAGGTCACGGCTTTGCAGCCAGACGCCCGCGGCCATCGCCGGCCATAGCAGCACGCATAAATCTTCGATATGGATAAAAGGGGAAAGCAGAGCCAGCCCGCAGAAGGCCATGCCATCGCATAAAAGCTGACTCTCAGCGCCGGATTCAGCCGCCATATTCCGCATTTTCCACGCGCCCCAGAGCAGGGCGCAATATCCCAACCCCTCGAGTCCTGTCCAGAGAGCATGCACCATGCCATCGCTGACACACCCGCAGCCCAGAACCGGGTATCCGATATGTCTTTGTGGTGCGATGCCCCGAACGGGTTGTGATTGCACCGGAACGGCCAGATAGCGGTCCATCACGCCCCGCAATGACTGGCTGGGGTACCACAGTGTCTCGCCCTTGGCCGCGGTTTGCCATTCCTGTCCCGCCCATTGCTGCAGTGCTTGCAGGTTGCCCCGCCAGCCAAAATACCCCGCCGGCAGCAGGCTCAGCAGGAGCGCCGCCAGCAGACCCGCCAGCGCGGCTCGTTTTTTTCTCCGGACTATCCAGTAGGGTAAAAAAAACAGCGGCCACACTTTCATCGCGATCGCCGTTCCCATCGCCGCACCCGCCGCCCAGGGCCGCTTGTCCGCCGCTAAGAGCGCCATGGCGGTGAGAAAAAATATAAAAAACTGCACGTTGCCGTAGCGGAATTCAACCAGAATGTAGGTGCCCGCCAGCAGCACCGGCAGCAGCACCGCCCGCCAATTCTGGCCGAGCCATGCCGATACTTTCTTTCGGCCTTCATAAAGCGGCAGCCGTTCCAGCCCCGCGCGTTGCCTCAACTGCCGGATCAGCCCCAGCAATGCCGCAATTTTCAAGACCGCCCACAGGCTGGCCGCCCAGCGCATGGGAAGGACGATCCAAGGCAGAAAAATAAATAAAAACACCGGCGGATAGCGGTAGTACATGGGCCAGCCCAGGCCGCTCGCCGGCCCATATAAAGGCCCGGTCCCATGCAGCAGATTTTCGGCTGACCGGTAATATACGGGAAAATCCACCGGATGCCGCCCCAGCAGATACCCAGCTCCCGCAATGCCGGCAATCACGCCGGCCCGAATAAGCTTTTTGGCCATTGTCCCGTTCCGTCTCATCCAGGGTGCGAGCTGGTTGAATCAAGCATGTTTTCTGTATTGAAATAGGTTTTAGTATAGGCGCTAAAACTTTGCTTGCACGCCAATGTTAGTTCACGTACATTTACTATGCTGTTACCGCGGTCGGCCTTGAGCCTTGCATGAAATTCGCCCATCGGATCCTATTTGGCGCAGGCCTTCTGGCCATGGCCGGTGCTGGTCTCGCCTGGGGCATTCCGCGGGCACGAAGGCCGCCGCTGGTATCGTGGCGCCGTTTGCAGATTCTTGCGGCGCATAAATCCAAAACTCCCGTGCGGGTCCGGGGCATCGTTACCCTCATTCAGCCCTGGAATGCCGTGGTCATTCAGACCAGGCATCATGGCATCTACGGCACCGGCGCCCATCTGCAAAACCTGCATCTCTGCCAGCAGGTCACTCTGACCGGCATACCCACGCTCTACGGCAAAACAGCGCTCTTGCGCAAAGTGTCCGCGCGGCCGGGTCTGCAGTCTCTGTGTCCGTCTCCGCTGCAAATGCGCCAGGCCCGGGATATGACCGAACGCCTGATGGATATGCGGGTGCAACTTACGGCTCGCCTGGTGGGAATTGAGATCAACGCCACCGATCGCGTGCAATTTCTCAACGTCCTGATGGGCCGAACCAATATCTCGGTGGAAGCCGCCTATCCCGAGGCCCGGCGGCAATTGAGCGGCTTGCGCCTGGGCAGCCGGCTGCGATTGACCGGCATTTACTACATCCACTATGCGGATGGCGCGCGCCGCATTCAACTGGAGCTGGCCCGCGCCGGCGATCTGCAGGTCGCACAGGTTCCGAGCTGGTGGACCATGCGGCGCCTGACCCGGGCCGGCGCCGGATTATTGGCGTTTCTGCTTCTGATCGCCATATGGACCCTGACCCTGCGGCTGCAAGTCCGACGGCAAGCCCGCAAATTAAGCTTGCAGCACGATACCGAAGTTCAGCTGGAACAGCAGCTCGCGCAGGCCAAGCGCCTCGAAGCCGTCGGGCGGCTGGCCGGCGGCGTGGCTCACGATTTCAATAATTTATTGACCGTAATTCTCGGGCATGCGGAATTGTTGCGCATGCAGTGTGAGGATGCTCGCATGCATCCCGCGCTCGACCAAATCGTGGATGCCGGCCGCCGCGCCGCCCGCCTGACGGCTCAATTGCTGGCCTACGGCCGGCAGCAGAAAGCCGGCATGACGGCCCTGGACCTGAGCCAGTTGATTCATGGCATGAAAGATATCCTGCGTTCGCTGCTGCCGGAAAACATAAAAATCAACTACGCTCTCGACCCCGGACTCTGGCCGGTGCGGGCCGCTTCGGGCCAGCTCGAACAGGTGCTCATGAATCTGGCCGCCAATGCCCGCGATGCCATGTCCGGGGCAGGCGAATTCAAGCTGTCTGCCGTCAATCTGCGGCTTGAGGCGGAGGAAGCTGCCGATTATATGCATGCCCGGCCGGGCAATTACGTCTGTCTCAGTATTTCCGACACCGGCACCGGCATGCCTCCGGAAATTGTGGAAAAAATCTTCGACCCTTTTTTCACCACCAAGGCGCCGGGCAAGGGCACTGGCCTGGGGCTCGCTAGCGTTCACGGCATTGTGGTGGAAAACGGCGGAGCGCTGCGGGTATGGAGCCAGCCCGGCCGCGGCACCCGCTTTGATATTCTGCTGCCCCGCTATCAGGAAGCGGGCGTTCGCGAAGCCGCCGCGGCCAGTTAAGCCTCGGCTTTTCGCTTCCTGCTTTCTTTCTTCCGCGTCGGCTCGGTCATCGCGCGCGGGTTCAAAATTTCCCGCAGCGCGGCTTCCGGCAATAAATTTTTCTCCCGGGCCAGTTCCAGCAGCGAACGGTTGCTGGCCAGGGCTTCTTTCACCAGCTCGGCCGCCCGCGCATACCCGATATGGGGGTTGAGCGCGGTGGCCTGGGCCAGCGTGGCGCCGGCATAAAACTGGCAGCGTTCCGGGTTCGCCTGAATGCCGGCGACGCAGCGGCGGGTCAGGACCTCCAGCATATTCTTCATGATCCCGGCCGAATGCAGCACGGCATGCGCCATGGCCGGCATCATGACATTCAGCTCCAGTTGACCCGCCTGCAGGGCGAGAGCCGCCGCGACATCGTTGCCCACCGCCTGAAATGCCACCATCGCCGCCATTTCCGGCATCACCGGGTTGACCTTGCCGGGCATGATCGAGGAACCCGGCTGCAGGGCCGGCAGCATGATTTCATTGAATCCGGTCATGGGACCGCTGGCCAGCAAACGCAAGTCATTCGCGATGCGTATGACCTCCAGCGCCAGATTGCGCAGGGCCGATGAGGCGACCGCCATCGGCCACTGGCTCTGCATGGCGAAACGCAAGTCCCGCGCCGGCCGCCAGGCCAGCCCGGTCTTGCGCGCCAGATGCCGCAAGGCCAATCCCCGGTACTCGGCGTGCGTGTTCAGGCCCGTGCCCACCGCGCTGCCTCCCAGGCCTAATTCCAGCAGGCCATCGGCGGCATGCGCCAGCTCCTTGTCGGCCTGTTCCAGGGCCGCTCCATACGCGGCAAACTCCTGCCCCAGCCGGATCGGCACCGCGTCCTGCATGTGAGTGCGCCCGGCTTTCAGGATGGAATCGAACTCGCGGCCTTTGGCCGCAAACGCGGCGGCCGCGCCCTGCACCGCCGGCCGCAGCCGGTCCAGTTCCAATCGCGCGGCGATGCGCATCGCGGTGGGGAAAGTGTCATTGGTGGACTGCCCGAAATTGACATGATCGTTGGGGTGCACCGGGCTGTATTGGCCCAGGCTTTGGCCCAGCAGCTCGTTGGCGCGGTTGGCCAGCACTTCATTCACATTCATGTGAAATGAAACGCCCGCCCCCGCCTGATACACATCCACCACAAACTGCGCATCCCAGCGATGCTCCGCCACTTCCAGCGCCGCCGTTTCAATCGCGCGGCCCAGCTTGTGGGTGATCATGCCCAGCTCGCGATTGGCCCGCGCTGACGCCCATTTTTGCAGGCCGTACGCCTCGATCAAGGCCGGCGCCGCCCGCAATCCGCTGATCGGGTAATTTTCCACCGCTCGCTGGGTTTGCACTCCGTAATAGGCGGCCGCCGGCACCGGGTAGCTGCCCAGCGAATCTTTTTCCATGCGGATCCCGCTCCGCACCGGCGAAGGCGCGGATTGAAAAGGCTTTTGCGATGATTTTGGTTTGGTCATGGCTGGATGAGGGAACATTTTGAGTGTACCGCGTTGCCCCGCGGGTTACCGTCCTTCCGCTCCGCATATTGCGCGGGATCAATTTCGGGTTTATTCTGAACTTAGCGCATCAAAGGAGCGCATTGGCATGATCAATCTGACCCCTAAAGCGATCGAAAAAGTGAAAGAAATTCTGGCGCAGCAAAATCCCGCGCCCGAAGGTCTGCGCATCGCGGTCGTGGGCGGCGGATGTTCGGGGTTTTCCTATTCCATGGCCTTCGACAATCCCAATGCCGAAGCCGATAAAACTTATGAATATGAGGGACTGAAGATTTTTGTCGATCCCATGAGCCTGATGTATCTGGATGGCGCCGAAGTGGATTTCGTGGACGCGCTGGAGGGTTCCGGCTTTCGGTTCAACAATCCGAACGTGAAGCACACCTGCGGCTGCGGCTCCTCGTTCGAAGCGTAAAGCAAAGCTTCACCGCTTCATTGCTTCTTCGCGTTTCCGCGCGCCGCGTTTGCTCATTTTTTTCTTCAGATTATCCACCACCAGGCCGGTCGCCTGCGCCACCGAGCCATGTGGCCGCAAACTTAAATATTTTTGAAATTGCCTGACCGCCACTCCCGGGTGGCCCAGTTGCGCATAGGCATTGCCGAGAATGACATAGGCAATCGGCGGGCCGGGAGGCTGATCGCGCAGCGCCCGCCAGGCGTCATATAAAGCCGCATGCGGACGGCGTTCTTTCAGCTCCAGTATGGATCGGTCAAAATAGGCCTGCCAGGGCGGCTGCTGGGAAGCGATTGCCTGATTGAGATAAAACAGTTCCTGCGGGCGCAGATGCTGGCTGTCATACCATTGCGCCATGGCGGTCAGCGCCATCCCATTTCCGCGCCGCAGCCGCAGCGCGGTCAGCAAATTTGCAAAAGCCGGCCGCATGAGGCCTTCTTTCATCAGGGCATATCCGCGGACCAGAAAGATTTTGCTCCACCGCGGCGCAAACCGCGCCGCCCGGTCAATCATTCGCAGGGCGCGTGTGTATTTTTTCTCCCGCAAATCCCTCAGCGCGGACTTTAATCCATTTTTTGCCTGCGGCGGCGCGGCCAGATTCTGAATGGAGACGCGGCCCCGGGCGATGGCCCGCCGCGCGTTTTGTCCCGGCGTTAACCTTTCCAGGGCGCGGTCGCGCGGATGATGCAGCGAGGCTCCGTTGGAAAGTATGAATATCCACTGCTGGGCATGCAGCGGGATCGCATACCCAGACAAAATCACCATAACTGCGATCCAGGAAAATTTATGCGTGAGGCATTGGCGGCCACGCTTCAGCCGGGTGCGGCAAAATCTTTCCACTTTTACAAAACTCCCTTCTGAAGTAGATGCCGTTTCCCGGGCTGATATTTTTTAATAACTAAACTCGCTATGCTGCCGCGCTGCTCGGCCGCCGGGCTGCTTCGCAGTAGCGCATCAACTCCGCCGCCCGGGCCTTGCCGCAATCCCGCTCGCGCACCCGCTCCGCGGCAGCATCTCCAATGCGCCGGCATTCTTCAGGGCTGTATTCGGTCAAAATCCGCATTATTTGCCCGGCCGTATCCGCGATCAGGATTTCCTCGTCCGGCTGGAAAAGGGTTTCCAGGCCGGGGAAACGGTCGCTGATGATGGGTGTGGCGCAGGCGGCGGCTTCAAACAGCCGCACCGAGGGCGAGTATCCGGCCCGGGTCATGGCTTCCCGGGTCAGATTGAGTGTCCAGCGTGACTGGCAATAAAATTCCCGGTGCTGTTCGGGTGCGAGATGCTCCATATGCTGCAGCCAGGGCGGCCAACCTTTATATGGCGCATATAAGGCGCCGGCCACGATAAAATCCATTTCGCGCAGCATGCGGGCGGGCCGCAGCAATAGCTCCTGAAATTTCTCTTCCCGGTCCGCGGCATGCGTTCCCATATAGCTGAGATCAAAGCGCTTCACCGGCATGTCATGCTTTCCGGGAGGGAAATACAACTCCGGTTCAAAACAGCAGTACAGCGTCCGGGCCATTCGCGCGCCCCAGCGCTTTTCGATCCAGGCCGGAATCTCCCCGCCGGTAAAGCTGACGTACAGGTCGAGACCGGGAATGAGCTCGGCTTCCATATACTCACAGGCGCTTTTTTCCAGGGCCGCCAGAGTAATCGGGGTGTCAATGTCGTAAAAAACGGCCTGGGCGCTGCCGCCGGCAAGCAATTCCCGCAGAATCAACGGCCCGTCCTGGACATAGCTGCCGACGATCACGCAGTCGGCTTCCTTCGCTTCCCGCCGGACATCGGCCAGCGCCTGCCGTAAATCCGGCTGCAGCCGCACCCGGCAATACTCGGGCGCGGTCAGATCCCGGTGCCGCGCATACCAGGGCTGATCGCGCTCATAAAAGGTGATCTCATGGCCCAGCGCATGCGCGCCCCGCAGCAGGCTGCGCCAGGTCACGGCATGACCGTTGCCCCAGGAGGAAGTAATGGCGAGTCCAAAAACAGCGATTTTCATCTCAGGAAACGGCTTCCAGGGGAGCTGGCTTATGGTTCATGATCTGACGCGCCGCCAAAGATCCGCCGCTCAAAATCCGGTCTGCCAGCCGTGCCCGGACTTCGTAACTGTGCTCCCGCAGGGCGCGTTGGCGCATGGCCAACCCCAGCGCGCGGCGATCATCGGGACTGGTCCGCTCGACGATCCTGACGAGTTCCAGGGCGTTCGCCGCGGTCATGATCTCGTTCCCGGGACTGAAAAAATCCGCGATGCCGGGCCATAAATCCGTGATCACGGCCGCGCCCCCGCCCGCCGCTTCGAATATGCGTGTCGGGGGCGAATATCCGGTATGCGCCATGGAATTGCGGTTGATATTTAGCACCCAGTCCGCCGAGCAGTTGAGCCGGTTGTGTTCACGGCTGGGTACGTGGCCCAGCCAGCGCACATTGCGGGGCAGTTCCCGATCGCCCCATCCCAGGCCGCCCAGCACAAAATTCCTGTGGGGCAGCATCCGGGCCGCAGCCAGAAAGATATCTTCCACTCTCTCTTCCCGGTCCGGCAGGCGATGCCCGGTAAACAGCAGATCGGCCCGCTCGCGTTCCCCAACCCGGACCGGAAAATGCGTTTCCGGGTCCAGCCCGTTATAAATGTTGCGGCAGGCGCGGGCGCCCAATCGCCGGTATTCGCGCTCCACCGCGGCCCCGCCGCCGTAGGTGAATACCAGGTCGTAATCGGGCAGCCGGCGCGCCAGCGCGCACTCCGGTTCCGAGCGAAGCCGGGCCAGCGTGGCCGGCGCGTCCACATCCCAGTACACGATGAGCGGAGCGCCTCCGCCGCCGCGGCATTCAGGCACGTGGTCTTCCAGCCAATCGTCCGCGTCGCCGATGCCGCTGTGTTTAATCACCGCATCGGCATCGCGCGCCCATCGCAGCATTTCCCCCAGTCCCTCCGGCGACCGGTAGCGTATGACCCGCGCATACTCGACTTCGTCCAGGTCGCGGTGCTCCCAGCGCTGGTAAATGTCGGGCTCCGCGAATGTGATTTCATAGCCCAGACGATGCAGGTATTTGTAAATGCCGCGATAATACGTGGCGGCGCCGTTCCAATAGCAGGAAAGCAGGCTGGAGCCGAAAACAAAAAGTTTCATCCGATGTTCTGGCAAATTTCCTCCCATTCCCGCGCCCGTTGCTCACAGCCATGGCGGCGCCGCACGCTTTCCAGCCCGTGCCGGGCCAGGCTTTGCCTCTCGTCTTCATGCCGCAGCAGATATGCGATCCGCGCTTCCATTTCGTTTCCGCCGGCCACGCATTCGTAATCGGCGCCAGGCTCCAGCAGGCCTTCGGTTTCCAGCCACGGACTGCAGAGCAGGGCAATGCCGCAGGCCAGCGCCTCGAAGACCCGGATCGTTGGCACCCCCGGCAAAGTCTCGCGATACGCCTGCCGCGGTATGTGCAGCGCGATCCTGGCGCGGGCATAGGCCGCGGGCGCCCGCGGATTGGGCAAATATCCGGAATATGCAATGCCCGCCGCTTTCAGCCGCTGCCGCGCATCCGCTGGATAGCGCACTCCATACGCCTGAAAGCGATGCTCTTGCAGCCGCCGCGCCGGCTCCAGCAGATATTCCTCCAGCTCTCGCGTCCGTTCTTCATCGCCCCAGTTGCCGATCCAGATCACTTCCGGCGCGTGATCTTCCCCCGCTTCATCCGCCGCGGGCTGGAAAATGCTGAGATCGGCGGCCTCGTGCAGGGTATAACTGCGCCGGGCGTGAAATCGGGTTTCGTACACCCGCCGCAGGCTCTCGCCAAAGGCCACCACCGCGTCGAATTCGTTCATCTGACAGGCTGCGATTTCTTCCGGCCGGCTGATGCCGCGGTGATGCGTATCGTGCCAGATCAGCCTGAAACCGAGTTGATGGCGCAGACGCTTGAGTGCCTGAATCAGCGCCGGGTCGCTCCATTCATGCGCCACCACCCATTCCACATCCCGCAATGGCTCTTTGAGAAATGAAAATAAATTGCGGCCATGGCCATCGGGAAGGGGATAAAACGCCGGCCGGATTTCCGGGTATGCCTGATTGAAATCCCGCACCGCGCTGGTCCAGCACAACGGCTCCTGGCGCACCAGGTTCTTGAGCGACCATCCTCCCCATGGCCCGGGCAGCGGCTCAAACCACTGCAGTTGATGTCCGCGGCGGCAAAGCGCGCGGGTCAGCCCACGGAGAAAATGGGCGTTGCCGTGATTCCAGTCCGAAAGCCAGGAGTGGGCAAACCAGGCGATGCGCATCGTGTGTTCTTTCAGAAATGAAAATCTATGCGACAGCGGGCTGTTGATTCGCGGTTTCCGGAGCGTTTTGTCCCGGCCGTTTTGTGTTTCCGGAAAGCCGCGGCGGCGATAGCATTTTCCGGTAGAGGGCCATATAGCGCTGCGCCATGCGTTCGCCGGTAAACTGGCGCAGGGCATGGCGCCAGGCGCCGTGGGCCCGCGCGCTCGCCGCATCGGGGCAGGCTTGCTGCCAGGCCAGATGCCGCTCCAGGCCGCCTCGCGCTCCCGCCGTGCCGGGCGCGGGAAAATACAGGGCATGCTCGCCCCACAATTCACGCTGGCTCGGCAAATCGCTCAGGACCAGGAGACAGCGCGAAAAAGCCGCCTCCAGCGCCGTCAATCCAAACGGCTCGTAGCGGCTGGCCGAGACCATCGCCGCCGCGTGGCCCAGCCATTGCCGCATTTGCCGCTGATCGAGTGCGCCTAAAAGCTGGTTCCGCGCACAGACCCGGGAATTGACCGGCCGCATGCCGGGCGCCGCATCAGCCCCCGCCAGCGCCAGCGGCAGCGGCCAATCCTGTTCCGCCAGCCAACTCATCTGCTTGCCGGCGTCCCACCAGCGTCCCGCCGCCAGCGCATAATTCTGTTTTTCCAGGTAGGGATGAAAGAACGCGGGCGACAATCCATTCGGGATGCTGAAAATCTCTCGTTGCAGGCCAAAACTGCGCAGCGTATCTTCCGCCGCCGCGCGGCTGGGCGCCGTCACCTGCGCCGCCTGCTGCAGGGCGGTTTGGCCAAGCTGGCGGTACCAGGCATGGTAGGCGTCATCCGGCGCCGCTTCTCCCCGCACCTGGCGCCACCAGGAGATCACGTCGCTATGCACGGTCAGCAGTTCACGGCCGGAATGTCCGCTGCCGATTGCGCAAAATTGATTGGCATGCAGGAGGTCAGGAGACCTGCTCCGGACGAGTTCCCGCAGCCAGTCCCGTGTTTTTTCCACCTCTGACCGGCTTTCGGGCATCCACTCCAGCCGCCACTCGGCGCTATGGAATTCCACCTTCCACGCCGCAAGTTTTTTCTGCTTCTCCACATCCGGCGGTTTCCCCAGGCAGGCCAGGGTAACGGTCCAGTTTTTTCGCCGCAGTTGGTAAGCCAGCTCCCGGGTGAAGGTCCAGACTCCGCCCCAGGTGTCGGTGGTGATCAGGACGTGGGGCGGTTTCATGCGGCAGACTCCAATACCGGCTGTGGCGGGGGTGCTTTAATTCGTGCGGCCCGAGGCGGAAAGCGTCAGCCCCCAGGCGTTCAATTCGGCGATCGGCTGGGGCAGGGGAGAGAGCGTCTGGGCGCGGCCTTCAAATTCCTCCCGCCGCAGCCATTCCGCCAGTTCGCGCAGCCCGTCCTGCAGATTCACCCGCGGCTGGAATTGCAGCTCCGCCCGCGCCCGGCTGATATCGGCAATGCAGTGGCGAATGTCGCCGGCCCGGTATTGTCCCGTGATCAGGGGCTCAATGTCCGAATCGAGCGCCCGCGCCAGCCGCCGCGCCAGCTCGCCCATGCTCACGGTTTGCCCGGAGGCCAGGTTATACACCCGCGCGCCCGGCTGCCGCGCCAGCGCCAGCGCCTGGCGGGCGGCCCGCGCGATGTCGTGCACGCTGATCAGATCCCGCTGCTGCCTGCCGTCTTCAAAAATCAATGGCGGCAGACCGCGCAGCAGCCGCGCCGCGAAGTTCGCGGCCACCCCGGTATAGGGATTGCTCAGCGATTGTCCCGGGCCGTAAATATTAAAAAATCGCAGGCTGACCGCGGCCAGGCCGTAGCTGCTGGCAAACAGCTCGCAAAGCTGCTCCTGCCCGTATTTGGTGAAGGCATAGACCGAAGCCGGTTCCGGCGGTTTGTTTTCCGGCGTGGCCACCGGCTTCAGCTCCGTCCGGCAGCGCGGGCATCTGGGTTCCCACTCCTGCCGCTGCAGTTGCTCCACCTGCCGCCGCGCCTGCAGAATCTGATCGCAGTTGGAGCAGTGTCCCAGGCCTTCGCCATAAATGGACATCGAGCCGGCCAGAACGATGGTTCGTATCCCGCCCCGCGGTTTTTGATTTTCTTTCAGAATGGCCTGCAGCAGTTCGGCCGTTCCGCGCAGATTGTGGTCCACGTAGCGGTCGTATTGGTACATGGACTGCCCCACGCCCACCACCGCCGCCAGGTGCACCACGCTGTGCGCGCCCGCCAGCGCCCGCTTCAGAAAATCCGGATCGCGGATATCCCCCCGCATCCATTCCACAGCCCGGATCGCGTGGCTCAGCGCATCGCCGTTGCGGCCGGCTTTTTTCAATCCTGCATTCTCGCCGTGAACCTGCGGATCGAAGTTGTCGGCGATGCGCACCAGGTAGCCGGCCTCCGCCAGCTCCCGCGATAGATGCTGACCGACAAATCCGGCCCCGCCGGTGATTAAAACCCGTTCAGACATGTGCTCCCGCCTCGATGAATTCAGAGGTTTGCGGCCCGTGGGCCTCGATCTGTTTTCTCGCCGGGCTTAAATACCGCTCCGCGACCCAGCCGGCGAAGGCGGCAAAATCCTCCGGGCGCCGCGGCGGGCTGGTATGGTGCGGCTGGCGGCCGAGATGTTCGGGGGTAAAGCAGAGCGTCAGGGTCAGCTCAAATTCCTCGAGCGCCCGCACCTGCCGGTCAAACCAGGCTTCCGCCCGGGGCCGGAACCAGTCGGCCCAGCTCAGGCCGGTGCGCAAATGTTTCACTCCCAGCTCGCGCAGCCGCTCCACGGCCGGGCCTAGTCGGGGGTCTTCGAAATGAAACCATTGACAGATGCCCATGCCGGCGGGAAAGTGCTGATACGCAAGCTTCAGACCGCCCGAGGCGCGCACCAGGCCCATGTAATAATGCCGGTAATAGGCGCTGCCTTCGCTTTCCTTATGGCGCGTGGCGGCGTCCCAGCCCGGCGGCAGATCCAGCAGGCTATACCAATGGACTCTTGCCACATGTCCCAGCAGATGCCGTGCCGTCTGATGCAATCCAAAAACCTGAACCTCTTCGGCGCCAAACGATGAAGCGCCCGCTTCGGTCACCCACACCGGCTTGCCGCAGGCATTTTCGATGGTTTTCACCTGGCGCGGCCAGTCATGAATGGGCCAATGGTTCCAGTCGAGGGGAAAGCCATGAATCGCGACGACATCCATCGCCTCGATGACGCCCAGATGATCCAAATGGCGAATGAAGCCGGCGTCCACCGGAGAGATGCCGCCCAGCACCAGCTTTATCGCCGGATTGTGCCGCCGTATTTCCGCCGCCGCCCGCAGCGTCATCTCCGCAAATATTTTCCATTCTGGATCCTCATGGAAATCCCAGTGCGAAAGGTTGTTGGGTTCGTTCCATAGCATCACGGCTTCGATCATTCTGATCCGGCTCCGCCTCGCCTCACCTCCGTTCCAGATGCGGCCATGACTCTGAAGTTTGTTCCGGAAGATGATTTCCGGCCAAAGAACAGTGAATTTCCGGTTCTTTGCTTCAACTCAAATGTCGGCTGTCCTATACTTTTTCTGTGTCCTCCGCATTGCATTCGGCAGCGGCTGAGCTTCTGGCCCGCTTAGGTTCCTCCGCGGTGATAACCCAGCCCGGCCAGCGCATGCTTTACGAATACGACGGCGGCGTGGATGCGGCGCTGCCCGATCTGGTCGTTTTTCCCAACTCGCGCGCGGAGCTGCAATTCGTGGTGGAAACCGCCTTCCGGCACGGACTGCCGCTGGTGCCGCGCGGCGCGGGCACCGGCCTGAGCGGAGGCGCGATTGCGCGCCATGGCGGCATTCTGGTGACGCTCAATCGCATGCGCAGCATTCTGGAACTCGACTATGCCAACCAGCGCGCCCGGATCGAGCCGGGAGTGGTGAACCTGGAGCTTTCGAACGCTGCCGCGCCGGCCGGCTATTATTTCGTCCCTGACCCTTCCAGCCAGCAGGCTTGCACCATCGGCGGCAACGTGGCGGAAAACAGCGGTGGGCCGCACACGCTGGCCTACGGCGTCACGGTCAATCACGTCACCGGTCTGGAAGCCATACTGCCCGACGGCCGCTGGATCACGGCCGGCGGCGCCGCGCTCGATACCGCCGGCCCCGACATCACCGGCCTGCTGACCGGCTCCGAGGGCACGCTGGCGATCGTCGCCTCGATCACGGTCAAGCTGACCCGCCGTCCCGAGGCGGCGCGCACGCTGCTCGCCATCTACGATTCCATCGAGGCGGCCGCCGTGAGTGTTTCCGCCGTCACCGCGGCGGGCATGGTTCCCGCCGCGCTCGAAATGCTCGATGGCTTTACCCTGCGCGCGGTCGAGGACTATATTCACGCCGGCTATCCCCGCGACTCGGCCGCCGTGCTGCTGATCGAGCTCGAAGGCATGGAAGAAGAGGTCGAGCCGGGCATGCACGCGGTGCGCCGGCTCTGCCTGGGCGCCGGAGCGCGCGAAGTTCAGCTCGCGCGCGATGCCGAGCAGCGCCAGCGCCTGTGGAAAGGCAGGAAGCATGCTTTTGGCGCGGCCGGCCGCATCGCTCCCAGCCTGTACGTCATGGATGGCGTCATTCCCCGCACCCGCATCGCGGAGCTGCTGCGCGCCGCCGATGAGATTGCCCGCCGCTATGAGATTAAGCTCGGCAATATCTTTCACGCCGGCGACGGCAATCTGCATCCTTTAGTCTTTTTTGATCAGCGCCAGCCCGGCGAGCTTGAGCGCGCCGTCGCCGCCAGCCGCGAAATCATTGCCGCCTGCGTCGCCGCCGGCGGCTCGATCTCGGGCGAGCACGGCATCGGCATGGAAAAAGACCTGCTCATGCCGCTGATTTTTTCCGAAGACGATCTCGACTTCATGCGCCGCATCCGCACTGTTTTTAATCCCCAGGGCCGGCTGAACCCGGGCAAGCTATTGCCCGAGTTCCGCGCCTGCCGCGAAACCATGAACTCCTGGCAGCGCTCGGCGCCGGCGGCGATGCCGGAGCCGCTTTCCGTGGCTCCGATAGCATGACCACGATTGCCGCCATCCCGTCCGCATCTCCCGCCACGCCAGCCGAAGTCCAGGCATGGGTGCGGGAGGCCATTGCCAGCCGATCGCCGATTGCGCTGGATGCCGCAAGCCAATTTCCAGACCGGAAACGGATGGATCTGAGCCGTCTCGGCGTCTGGCGTTTCTGGGAGCCGGACGATCTGACCTGCGGCGCCGAGGCCGGCCTCACGCCCCAGGCAGTTCAGCTACGCCTTTCCGAACGGCATCTCTTCCTGCCCTTTGATCTGCCCAACCCCGGGATCCGGCTGGGCGCGGCGCTCGCCGGACATCATTCCGGACCCTTGCGCCAGGGCTACGGAACGCTGCGGGATTTCGTGATCGGCATCGAATTTATCACCGGCACGGGAGAGCTCGTCAAGGCGGGCGGACGGGTGGTAAAAAACGTCGCCGGCTACGATTTAATGAAGCTCATGATAGGCTCGCGAGGAAGTTTCGGCATCATCACCGCGGCAAACTTCCGGCTCTTTCCCGCGCCCGCGCCGGCGGCCACCTGGCTGATTCCATGCTCCGGCTGGGAGGCGGCGGCGCGCTTTCGCGCCGCGCTCATGGCCTCCTTTCTGAAACCCATTGCACTTGAGCTGGCATCGTTTGCGCCGCCGCAATTTGCCGCCGCGGCCGATGAGTCGCTCTGGCTGGCGGTGCGCTGCGCCGGCGATGAGCCGGTTCACCAGCGCTATGAACGGGAGCTGAGTGCGATGGCGCGAGAGATTCACAGCGAGCTTCTGGCCATACCCGCCGAGGGGGAATCCGGCTTCTGGGAAGAATGGAATGCCTGGCCGGCTTCGGCCCAGGCGCGTTTCAGCGCGCCGCCGGAGCCGGCCTTGCGCGCCCTGCCGCGGATCGCCGATCACGCGCGCAAGGCCGGCCTCGCGGTTGATTTTCAGGGCCGGCTGGGGCTGGGCGCATATCGCCTGCGTTTCCGTCCCTTGCCTTCGCCGGAGTGGCTGGCATCCATGCGCGGCCAACTGGCCACGCTGGGTGAAAACTGGCTGACGCTGCCCTCCGCCGCCTCGCCGCTGGCTGCCTGGGGGCAGCTTGCGACTTCGCGGGAATTTCTGCGCGAGCTCAAACAGCAGCTTGATCCGCACGGCATTCTTCCCGACCCCTTTGGGCTGACCGCTGGAAACATGTAATGGCTGACGCATTGCAAAACCTGATACCGGATGCTGACCGGCCGCAGTGGCGGGATTACTCGCGCTGCGTGCACTGCGGACTTTGCCTCAACGCCTGCCCGACGTTCCGGCTGCTGGGCGAGGAGATGGATTCGCCCCGCGGCCGCATTTACCAGATTGCCCAGGCCGATGCGGGACGCATGCCGCTGGCGGAGGCCGCTCCGTTTCTCGACCGCTGTCTGGACTGCCGGGCCTGCGAAACCGCATGTCCCTCCGGCGTCGAGTACGGAAAAATTCTCGAAGCCGCCCGCGCCCAGCTTGCCCGCGAGGTGAAACCCGGTCTCTGGCGCCGGCTGCTGGCGAAGCATCTCTATGATCAGGTTCTGCCCAGCCACGCCGGGTTGAAAACGTATGCGGCGCTGCTGCGGCTGGCGCAAACTCTGGGGCTGGATCGGCTGGCGGAGAAGTTTCCCGCCGTCAATCCCTTCGGCCTGAACCAGGCGCTGCGGTTGGCTCCGCGCCTTTCTCCCCGGCCGTTCTGGCCGGCCTGGGGAAAGACCTATCCCGCGCAAGGGCCGCGCCACGCCCGGGTAGGACTATTGGCCGGCTGCATGCAGAATGTTGCCTCCGCCGAACTGAGCTGGGCCACGCTGCGGGTATTGCAGCGCAACGGCTGCGAAGTGGTGGTGGCGCAAGAGCAGACCTGCTGCGGCGCGCTGCATGTGCATGCCGGGCGGCGCGAGAAAGCCCGCCAGCTCGCGCGCCGGAATATACAGGCGTTTGCCGCGCTGGAGTGCGACGCCTATATCAGCCATACCGCCGGCTGCGGCGCCAGCCTGAAGGAATACGGCCATCTGCTCGCCTCCGATGCGCAATGGAGCGAGGCGGCCCGGCAGTTTGCCGAAAAAGTTCGCGACATCAGCGAATTTCTGGTGGAACTCGGTCCGCTGGCTCCGGGGCTGGGTTCGCTGCCCGTCACCGTCACCTATCAGGATCCCTGCCATCTGGCCCATGCCCAGCGCATACGCTCGGCGCCGCGCCAATTGCTGGCGGCGATTCCCGGCCTGGAGCTGATCGAAATGGCGCGCCCGGACCAGTGCTGCGGCAGCGCCGGAGTTTACAACCTGCTGCAGCCGGAGCTGGCCGGGCGGCTGGGACGGGAAAAGCTGGAGAGCGCCGCGCAGACCCGGGCGCGCTGGCTGGTCACCGCGAATCCCGGCTGCCAACTGCAGCTTGCCGCTCTGCTGCGCCAGGCCGGCTCGCCGCAGCCGGTGCTTCATGTGGTTGAGGTGCTTGACCGCGCCTATCGCGGCGGCTCCATTCATAAGGCCTAAAATAAAGATGATGCAAAAACGCGCTCTGGGACAAAATCTTGCGGTTTCGGCGATGGGCTTCGGTTGCATGGGTTTGAGCTATGGCTATGGACCCGCGATTGAAAAAGAGCAGGCAATCGCGGTCATTCGCGCCGCCGTGGATCGCGGCGTGACTTTTTTCGACACCGCCGAAGCTTACGGCCCCTTTGCCAATGAAGAACTCGTGGGCGAAGCCCTGGCGCCCTACCGCCGGCAAGTCGTGATTGCGACGAAATTCGGCTTCAACATTCAGCCGGACGGGCAGCGGGGAGCAGGCCTCAACAGCCGTCCCGAACATATCCGGCAAGTCGCTGATGCGTCGCTCAAGCGCCTCAAGACCGATGTGATTGATCTTTTTTATCAGCACCGCGTGGATCCCAATGTGCCGATCGAAGATGTCGCCGGCACGGTCCGGGATTTGATCCAGGCCGGCAAGATAAAACATTTCGGCCTATCCGAAGCCGGCGCCGCCACGATTCGCCGCGCGCATGCCGTGCAGCCCGTGACCGCGATTCAAAGCGAATATTCGATATGGACGCGGGATCCGGAGCCCGAGGTGCTCCCTACATGCGAGGCCCTGGGAATTG
>JAKAZV010000017.1 GCA_021826505.1 Acidobacteriota bacterium
CAACGGCAGCCTGGTGCGCGCTCACGGACACATTGCCGGCTCGCGCCTCATCGGCCAGACCTGGACCGGCCCACGCTATTTCCACGGCCGGCCCTCGGCCAACGGCTATAACGGCCTGGCCTCCGGCGGCTCCAACTTCGGCCCCACCAATCGCGCCTATATCGAGAAAATCCGCCAGCGCGCCGCAGCCTGGCAAAAGCGCACCGGCTCCCGCCAGCCAATTCCCGCGGATTTGGTTGAAGCCTCGTTTTCCGGCCTCGATCCCGATATCTCGCCCGGCGCCGCACTTTATCAAGCGCCGCGCGTGGCCCGCGCCCGTCATTTGAGTTTAGCCACGGTGCAGGCTCTGATCCGACGCCATACCCATGGCCGCACCCTGGGCATGATCGGCTCGCCGGCGGTCAATGTGCTGCAATTAAACCTGGCCCTCGACCGGCTACATTAACCTTTGAGGGTGGGCTTGAGAAATGGCCGCAAGCGGCAAAGAATAGAGCAAATATGAATGTCCTCGTCATTGGTTATGGCCGCGTCGGCCGCGAAGTCGTCCGCCTTTTGTCCGCCGGCCCGCACGACTTTCGCGTCATTGAGCGCGACCGCGCTCCCATCGAGGCCGATCTCCCTCATCTGGGCGCACGGGTGGTGCTGGGCGACGCTCTCGATGTGGATGTTCTCCGCCAAGCCGGCATTCAAACCGCGGAAGTTGTGTTCGCGCTCACCCCCGACGAAAACACCAATCTTGCGATAGCCCAGTTGGCGGGTAAGATTTTTCTGGTCCCTCGCGTCATCGCCCTGGCTTACGATCCCTCCCGCCGCGACGATTTCCGTCAGGCCGGCGCCGAGGTCTTATTGCTCACCGTCGCCAGCGCCGAGTTTTTGATCGCGCAATTGGCCGCGCCTGCCGGCGCACCCGGGGCCGAAGCCCGCCCCGCCTGGCAAGACGCTTACTTTACCCCGGTGGACGCTCCGCCTCCCGCGCCCACGCCGAATGCCCGCAGCCGCGGCTATGTCATCATTGCCGGCGGCGGCAAAGTCGGCTATCACCTCGGCAAGGCCCTGCTGCGCGAGGGCCATGAAATCACCCTGATCGAACGCCGGCCTGAAATGCGGCTCAAGCTGGCGCGCCAGCTCGCCGCTCCCGTCGTGGCCGGCGATGCCTCCGTTCCCGGCGTGCTGGAGCAAGCCGGCGCCGCCCGCGCCGACGTTTTCGTCGCGGTCACCAACCACGATCACGAAAACCTGCTCGCCTGCCAGGTGGCCAAATCGCATTTTCAGGTGCCCCGCACCATGGCTCGCACCAAAGATCCCAAGTTCGAGGCGATCTTCACGCAACTCGGCGTGGATATGGTCATCTCCTCGACCGCCATCATCACTCAGGCCATCGCGAACGCACTGCCCTTTTCCCGCCTCAAGCGGATTCTCGAAATGCCGCGCGGCGGACCGCGTCTGGGCGAATTCCAGGTCCAGCCCGGCAGCCCGGCCGCCGGCCGCGCCGTCCGCGATCTTGGCCTGCCGGCGAGCGTGAATCTGGTGGCCATTGTACGCAATGGGGAAATGCTGCTGCCGCGCGGCGAAACCGTGCTCGGCCAACAGGATGAAGTCATGGCCCTGTATCGGGCGGCAGAAGAAGCCGGGCTGAGCCAGTTCTTTACCGCTCCCGCCGGGGGACCGCCATGACGCCATCTCCAATGAGTGCCGCGCATTCGCCCGCGCCCCGCGGCATTCACAAAATCTTTCTGGGCTTTGCGCCAGGCGTCGGTAAAACCTTCAGCATGCTTTCCGAAGCCCAGCGCCGCCAGCGCCGCGGTGAAGACGTTGTCGCGGGCTTCATTGAGACCCACGGCCGCCAGGGCACCGGGGAAATGCTCGCCGGCCTGGAGATCATCCCCCGCCTGCGCGTGGAATACCGCGGCCTCTGGCTCGAGGAAATGGACACCGCCGCCCTGCTCGCCCGCCATCCCCGCGTGGCGCTGGTGGATGAACTGGCCCACACCAACGCTCCCGGCCTCAAGCGCGCCAAACGCTACGAAGACGTGCTCGATATCCTGGCCGCCGGGATTGACGTGGTCTCCACACTCAATATTCAGCACATTGAAAGCCTCAATCCCGTCATCTATCGCATGACCGGCGTGCAGGTGCGGGAAACCGTCCCCGACTGGGTGGTCGAACGCGCCGATGAAAAAGTGCTGGTGGATGTCACCCCCGAAGCGCTGATTCACCGCATGGAGCGCGGCGATATTTACGCTCCCGGCAAGACCCCGCAGGCGCTGGCCAACTTTTTTCAACCCCGCAACCTGCTCGCGCTGCGCGAGCTGGCGCTGCGCCAAACCGCCGAAGAGGCCGATGCCGCCTATGCCCATCTGGCCGGCGACGAGGCCATGCTCGAGCGCATCGGCGTTTGCATCGCCAGCGATAGTACCGGCCAGGATTTAATCAGCCGCGGCTGGCGGCTTTCCCGCCGATTCCGCGCCCCGCTGGCCGTTCTGCATGTGCGCACGCCCGCCGAACCCACGCACAATCCCCAGCTCGCGTCCAATCTGCAGTTTGCCCGCGATTTGGGCGCAGAAATTCTCACCCTGGAGTCCGCGGATCCCGTCCGCGCGATCGCCGAGTGCGCCCGCGAGCACCGCCTGACGCAGTTAATCGCCGGCCGCCCCCGCAGCCCCGGCTGGCGCGGCTATCTGCCCCATTCCTTTCTGCCGCGCCTCATCCGCGAGCTTCCCGGCGTGGATTTTCACCTCATCTCCTTCGAACGTCCCGCAACGGATGCGGGACCTGAAAAAAGCCGCGACCCGCGCGCGGCGCCTTCCGACCCGTCATGAAAGACGCTTTATGGAGTGCTGTATTGCTTGCCGCTTTCGCCCTCTGGTGGTGGCTGGCGCATTACCAGGGCGATTCCGCGAGCCGTGCGCAGCGCTCGCGCCGCGAGCTCCGTCCCGCCTGGATGCCCGGCGCCGAAGCCGATCGTCCGGTCATCGCCATTCTGCGGGACATGTCCGAGACAGCAGACGCCGCACGCCTGGCCGGCATCGCCGCCTGCCTGAGCCACCGTGATGTATGGCTGGTCTATGTGCTGGAAGTCCCCCTGCAATTCGAACTCTCCGGCTACGTGATCGCCGACCAGGCCATTGTCGCCGGCCTGGAATCGGCCGCCCGCCAGGTTCGCGGCACCGGCCGCATTCCCTTCCGCCGCATCCTGCGCACCCGCGACTGGGCCGCCGCCGCGGCCCAATTCATGCGGGAAACCCAGCCCGCCGCCGCCGTGATTGCGCTGCCCGACGACTTTGCCTCCCGCGATTATGAGGACTTACATGCCGCCGGCCCCATCCTCTGGGTCAATTTGCCCGCTTAGGCGCTTCATTTACTTTTCCCCATGCCTGCCATCAACTCACGAACTTTATCCGTACGAACTGCCGGCGCGGCCATAGGCATGGCGATCATTGCGGTTTTTCTGGCTATCCTGCGTTTCGATTGGGCAACCCGGGCAGGCGCCGCAGCTTTGGCGCTGGCTGGCTTAGCCTGGTTATGGCATCCAGGCCAGCAATCTTCCCGTAGCTGGTTACGCCGATACCTGCCGGTCCTGGCCTTTTTCGGCTGGGCATTGGCCTGGCTTTTGCCCTCCAGCCCGGGACGACTCATACTGGGCACGATCGTGGTTCTGGCATTCGCCGGCGATTTGTATATGCAGATCAGTCATCCCTGAAAGCGGCCATATTCTTCCTGAGTCTTCAATCCGATATTGGAGCATCTGTCTCCGCCTCCTGCTGCCGCCCCTGGCGGTCGCATTGGTGACCGCGCTGTTTATCGGCGTATTCCCGCGGGTCAATAGCAGTACCGCGGGTTTTGCCTATCTATTGATCGTTCTGCTCTTCGCCGCCATGCGCTCGCTGCCCGAGGCGCTGGCCGCGGCATTACTGGCCACCGCCGCGCTCAACTATTTTTTTCTGCCGCCGATTGGAACCTTCACCATCGCCGATCCGCAAAACTGGATCGCGCTGACGGCGTTTCTCATCACCGCGTTCCTTGCCAGCCGGCTTGCCGCCCGAGCCCGCCGCCAGGCGGAAAACGCCCAGCGCCAAAGGCAGGATGCGCAGCGACTCTATGAACTCGCCCGCGGCTTGCTGCTGGCTTCGCCCGAGTCCATCGGGCTCGAAATCGAGTGCCGGCTGATGGACACATTTGGTTACTCCGAAGTTCGTCTGCGTGAAGATGAATCCCCGGCGCCCAGCCATGCGCATCAACTGTCGCTGCGTTTGGGAGGCCTGGCTCGCGCCCGGCTCGAACTCGAGGGTTATCCCGTGAGTGACGAAACCGAACAGGCCATCGCCGGCATCTGCGCCATCGCGCTCGAACGCGCCCGCGCCCAGCGTCTGGCCACCCATGCCCAGGCATTGCGCGAGAGCGAGCAACTCAAATCCGCATTGCTTGACGCGGTTACCCATGACTTGCGCACCCCGCTGACTTCCATACGCGCCGCCGCCGCGGCTCTGCGCTATGCCACCGGCCTGCCCGCGACGGAGCGCGCCGAGATGATCGAGATCATCGAGACCGAAAGCGACCGCCTCAACCGCCTGCTCGAAGACCTGGTGCAAATGGCCACCATCCAAGGCGGCCTGGGGCTGGAACCGCAAGCGGTGGAAATTGAAGCCTTGCTCGAATCCGCCGTCGCGCTGGTGAATTTCGACGGCTCGCGCCTGAAAATACGCCTGCCTTCGCCGCTGCCCCGCATATGGGTGGACGAGCGCCTGGCTAGCCGAGCCCTGGCTCAATTGCTCGACAATGCGCTGGTTTATTCTCCCCCCGAATCACGGGTGGAACTGTGGGCGGAAACCGAACCGGAAAGCGTCGTATTACGTCTGCGCAATCAGAGCACGGATTTGCCGCCCGCCTTGCGTCAACATCTGTTCGAGCGCTTCTTTCGCGGGGAGCCGGCGCGCCAAATACGCCCGCGCGGCCTCGGTCTGGGCCTGGCCATTGCCCGGGGCATTGTGCTCGCCCACGGCGGCGCCATCTGGGCCGAAGCCGCGGAAAAGCTGCCGCCCGATACGGTTGAGTTTGCCCTGCGCCTGCCGCTTTCTCCGCCGGGCGGGCGGGACGCAAAATAAGTTATGCAGACTGCTGAAACCCAATCCGAAAACTCCGCCCGCATTCTGGTGGTGGACGACGCACCCCAGATCCGCCGTGCCCTCCGCACCCTGCTGATCGCCCAGGGCTACGAAGTGGTGACCGCGGCCACGGGCGAGGCGGCGCTCGAAGCCTTGCGGGCTGAATCATGGGATCTGGTGCTGCTCGACCTCGGACTGCCCGGCCTTTCCGGCGGTGAAGTCTGTCATGAAATCCGCCGTTTTTCCGCGCTGCCCATCCTGGTGCTGTCGGTGCGCTCGGCAGAAAAGGAAAAAGTCGCCGCGCTCGACGCCGGCGCCGACGATTACGTCACCAAACCCTTCAGCGGCGAGGAGCTGCTGGCCCGGGTGCGCTCTCTCATGCGCCGCGCCCGCAGCGGCGAACCCTCCGGCCCGCTCCGCGCCGGCGAACTTGAACTCGATCCCTCCACCCGCCGGCTGAGGCGCGCCGGAGTCGAAATCCGGCTCACCCCCAAGGAATTCGATCTTTTATGGCTGCTTATGCGCAACTCCGGCAAGGTGCTCACCCACCGCAAGCTGCTGCAAGCGGTCTGGGGTCCCGACTATGGCGAAGAGACGGAAGTGCTGCGGGTTTTTGTCAACCAACTCCGGCGCAAAATTGAAGCCGACCCCGCTCATCCCGCCCATCTCCTCACCGAACACTGGGTGGGCTATCGCCTGATGCCCTGAGGGGCATTCCCTTCAAGGCAGCGTGATATCGAGCACCGAGGCCGAACCCGAAAGCCGCCAGCCCGCCGCCATGGCGGACAGGACCACAGCGTGGGCGCGGGGGAGCGGGAAATCCTGGGCCGCCGCGGGGGTGGGCGCCGGAGCCTCGAAAACGTGAGTGGCGTCGGGATCGCTGTCGGCAGTTTTGCTCAGGACGGCAGCGCCTTCCAGATTCAAAAAAATATGCAGGCGGCGAGGTTTAGGCAGCCAATCCTGGCGCGAATCGAGGGCGACTTTCTCTACCCGAAAATATGCCGATGCCGCCAGCAGGCCCGAAGCCTGCGGAGTGTTATTCAAGCGGCCGCCCCCGGCGTGGCCCCGGGCCACGGCGAAACCCTGCTCAAGATGCAGATCCCGCAACTGGCCCTGAGCATCGCGGCGGCCATAGTCGTCAAGGCGGAAGGTATTGTCGGATTGCTGTTGAATTTCCGCCAGCACCATGCCCGGGCCAATGGCGTGGATCGTGCCGGCAGGCAAATAAATCGTGTCGCCGGCGCGGACCTGAATCCACTGCAGCGCCTCGGCTCCCTGCCCGGCACGGCAAGCAGCGGCAAACTGCGGCAGCGATACGCCGGGCTTCAAATTCACGCCCAGACTGGCATCGGGCTCGGCTTCGAGCACATGCCACATTTCGGTTTTCCCGCGGCCCAGGCCGTGAGCGGCGGCATACGCATCATCGGGATGCACCTGCACTGAAAGTTTTTGGCGGGGAAATAATAATTTAACCAGCAGCGGAAAAGTATGTTCCTTCCAAAAAACAGCCTGCGGCCCGAGCAGTTCTTCACGATGATCCTGAACCAGTTTCGATAATGAGGGCGCGCCAGGCAAGCTGGTGATGCCGGCATCGGCAGTCAGCCAAGCCTCGCCAATCGGTTCCGCTTCCAAGCCGCGTTCGGGGTACCAGGCGCGCAAATCCTGAGCTCCCCAAATGCGGGGGCTGAACCAAGGTTGAATGAGGAATGGGGAGTCAAGCAACGACGCCATAAAAACCCAGGGCTGGGCTATTTGCCCGCCAACTCGCCCGCGCGCAATGCGGCGCGGCCCACGGCCTTGATCAGGGCCACGCGCAAGCCGCCGGCTTCCAGTTCCAATAAGCCGTCCACAGTGCAGCCGGCGGGTGTGGTCACCGCGTCTTTCAGTTTTGCGGGATGCTCGCGGGTTTCGAGCACCATGCGGCCGGCGCCAACGACGGTTTGCGCCGCAAGCTCGAGCGCCAACTCGCGGGGCAGCCCAATGCGCACCCCGCCTTCCGCCATGGATTCAATCACCATATAGATAAAAGCCGGGCCGCTGGCGCTGAGGCCCGTAATGCCATCAAAATGGCGCTCTTCGGCAATCACCGCGCGGCCAATCGAGAGCAGCATGCCGCGAGCCTGTTCAGCCTGCTCGGCGGAGGCGTGACGGCCCATGGCCAGGGCGGTCATGCCGGCGCCGATGAGGGCGGGAGTATTGGGCATGGCCCGGGCCACCGCCACGCCGCGCCCGGCATGACGCTCGGCTGTTTGTTCGAGCTGAGCCAAGGTGACGGCGGCCGCCACCGAAACGATCAACGGCGCGGCTGGCGCCCGCAATACAGGCGCGATTTCCTCCAGCATCGGCAGAATCAGATTCGGTTTCAGGCCCAGCACGATGATATTGGCGCCGGCGGCCGCTTTGCAATTTTCGGTGGAAGCGTGGATGCCGAGGCCGCGATGCAGCGCCTGGGCACGGGTTTCCCGGCGCGTGGTGGCATGAATCTGGGAAGCTTGGGCAAAACCGCTGGTCAGCATGCCCCGCACCATGGCTTCGCCGATTTTGCCGCAGCCGAGGACGGCAAGCTTTTCACCGCTGAACTTTTGCCCGCCGCTGCCGGAACTGGAGTCTGATTGCATGACGAAATTCAGTTTAGCAGGAGGGCGGGATCAGCGGTGACGAGGCCGGAGCACATTACTTTCCAGACGACTGAAGCGAAACGGCATCAAAATGACGGAGATAGGCGGCACGGTCGGGTTCCGGCAGAAAAGCCGCCAAAAATCCATTGCGCGCCAACTGGCGGCAATCCTCGGGCAAGAGACCCAAAGCGGCTGCCTGAGAAAATTCCCGGTTCAGATCCGTTTCGAACATAGCGGGATCATCGCTGGCGAGCGTCAAAGCCAACCCGGCTTGCCAGAACCGGGGCAAAGGATGATCCGCCAGACGGGCCAGGCACTGGGTACGCACATTGGATGTGGGGCAAATTTCAAGCCAAATCGGGCTTTCGGTTTGATTTCCGGCGCCATGAACGGCTAAATATTGGATCAGATCCGGATCTTCCATGGCGCGCAGGCCGTGGCCAATGCGTTCGGGATGGAGAAACCGCAAAGCCTGCCATACCGAATCCGCGCCGGCGTTTTCACCGGCATGAGCGGTTAGATGCAGTCCCGCGACGGCCGCACGGGCATAAAGGGCTTCAAACCAGGCGGCCGGGCCCCGAGTCTCGTCCCCGCCAATCCCAATGGCCACAACCGGCGCTCGCTCCCGCCAGTACAGCGCATCGCTCAGGACATCTTCCGCAACCTCGGCGCCGAACTGACGTACGGCATCAAAGATCCAGGCCAGGCGCAGATTCTGATGAGTCTGGCGTTCCGCCTCCAAGGCCTCAAGCACCGGCGCGACTTCCTGCTTTTTCCAGTGCAGGACGCCGATTGAGAGGGTAATTTCGGCATAGATGACGTTTTGACGCTTCAGCTCCAGCGCTAGTCCCCGCAAAGCCAATGCATAATCTTCGGGATCAAGCAGATGCTGGCTCACCAATTTGAAAGCCTGGAGAAAGCCGGCAAAGTTTTGATATTGATACAGCGCCTGGCAGGCGGCCAGGGAATCCAGCCCATGAGGGCAGCCATGGCGCCGGGAAATTTCGAGCAAGGTAGCGGGAACCAGGCTGCCTTCCAGATGCAGATGCAATTCAGCCTTGGGCCAGGCGGCTGCGAATGGCTGCATGAGAGCAACTATGAGGCGGTCCCGGTGGCATCCGGTTCCGCCATTTTTTTAATGATGGCTAGAATATGCTCGCGCTCGGCGGGTTTGAGCCGGGATGTGAGGGCGTAGAGCTGGCTGAGAAATGAAATTTCCTGCGAAGACAGCCGGGGAAAGCTGTATTCCTGGGAATTGGTGAAGAAATTGGCCACCGGTATATCGAGAGCGCGGGCAATTTTGGCCAGGGTCTGCAGGGAAGGCATGGTATGCCCGTTTTCCACCCGGGAAAGATAACAGCGAAGCAGTCCGGTGCGCTGCTCCAGATCGCCCTGGGACAGATTGCGATCATTGCGCAACTGCCGAATTCTTTCACCGATATTCCACATGCGGGCCAGCATCCATAAGGGGTTGCAAGTAATGTAAACATTGGCAAAGCGGCTGGCAATAAAAAAATTACCGCGATGCCGCCTGGCGGGACATCCGCCTTCATGACATTTCTAAAGCGCCGGCCTCATTGAGTCAAAAACCCCTCGATTTATGGTTCAGGCGTCAGGAGCAGCGGCGGCGGATTCAGAAGATGGATTGTTCAGGACATCCCGCAACTCTTTGGCCGGCTTGAAATAGGCAATACGGCGGGCCTGGACTTCAACCTGGGCGCCAGTTTTGGGATTACGGCCCATGCGGGCGCGACGCTGACGCAGCCGAAAGCTGCCGAAGCCGCGAATTTCGACTTTATCGCCTGCGCGCAAGGAATTGACCATGCTTTCGAAGACCGTTTGCAGAACGGTTTCGCTCTCTTTGCGAGGAATGGCCAATGTCAGGGTCAGGGCATCAATCAATTGAGTCCGAGTCATGCAGACATACTAGCAAGAAAAGAAGGGGCGTTGTGAAGCGGCGAGGAAAAGCACTTTTCGCGGAGAAGCGAGCCGGTCCGGCGACCGGCTCGATGAAGAGAAAACCGCCTTCAGAATGCCCAAACTGACCAAAGATCTAAGCGGCGCGGCGGCGCGGCGAGCGAGCGGCCTTTTTCTGGGTCCGTTTCGGGGTTTTGGTTTTGAGCGCTGCTGTCGCACGGCGGGTAGCGCGCGCGGAGGCAGTGCGGGCCTGGGTTGAGCCGGATTCGGATTCTTTGCCCGCGCGGCTCAGACTGCGGCGGGAACGGCCGGCGCCCGCGGAGGCCGATTTGCCCGGTCTGGCATCGCCGGCGCGTTCGCGGCCGCTGATAATTTCCAACCGGCGGCGGGAACGGGCCGGGGGCGTTTCGGCCTTCGCCAGGGTTTCCGGATAAACGAACTTATGAAACCGGCTGCCCGGCTTGTCATCATAGAGCAGCTGCAGCCTTTTTTCATCGAAAACCTGAAAGAATTCATCCCAGGCGACGGGGGTGAGACTGCCCGCCTGGCTGGGGTCGAATTCGAAGCGCAACATGCCGCCGGTACGGCTGACAATCGTGGGAATGGCGCCATGCGATTCGGCCCATTGCTGAATGACTTCGTGAGATTGCGTGCTTTGCGATGCCATAGCCGAACCCTTTCCCTGAATGATTCAGCGAAGGGATAGGCAGCGCCTAGCTGTGTTGTTTGCCGCTCCGCATCTCTCATGCACATCCATGCACATTCGGGATGCTTCGCGCCAAACGCCTCGCCCTGCCCGCTTCTCCCTTCGCCAATAACAGTCATTGGAAGGCGCAGAAGTCAAACAGGTTGCGTATGCCGGAAGAAATCGCGGCTCAGGACTGAGCCGCGGAATCGCCATTCTCGCCGCCCCGTTTAAAGCTGACCATTTCTTCAATGGTCGAAGTCGCGCGGGCGGGCGTATAGGATGCAACATCACCGGCATCGCCATCAAGCAGGGCATGCAGGCTGAGGCCGATTTTTTTATCCGCGGGGTTGAGCTTGATGATTTTGAAATCGTACTGATGGCCGACTTCCAGACCATGGCCGCCGGTGATTTCCGCGTGAATTTCGGAGCTATGGCATAAGCCTTCAATGCCGCCCTCAATTTCCACAAAGGCGCCGAATGAAACCAGGCGGGCGACCCGGCCCGTGAGCACATCTCCGAGCTGATGACGCTCGAAAAACGCTTCCCAGGCATCGGGCTCCAACTGACGGATGCCGAGCGAAAGACGGCGATTTTCGCTATCAATGCTGAGGACCTTGGCCTGGACTTTATCGCCTTTTTTGAGCACTTCGGAGGGGTGCTTAATGCGCTTGGTCCAGGAAAAATCACTGATGTGAACCAGGCCGTCAATCCCGTCCTCAATTTCAATAAAGGCTCCAAAGTCGGTGAGATTGCGGACCCGGCCCTCGACCATGGTCCCCGGGGCATAGCGTTCATGCAGCTGTTCCCAGGGATTGGCCTGCGCCTGCCGGAGCGAAAGCGAAATGCGGCGGTCTTTCGGCGTGACATCGAGCACCACGGCTTCGATTTCCTGCTCCAACTGGACCAGCTTGGAGGGATGCTTCATGCGCTTGGACCAGGACAATTCCGAGACATGGATCAAGCCTTCGATGCCGGCTTCGAGCTCGACAAAGCAGCCATAATCGGTGAGGCTGACCACCTTGCCCTTTACATGCGCGCCGATGGGATAGCGATCCGCTGCATCGAGCCAGGGATCGGGAAGCAACTGCTTGAACCCGAGGGCGACCCGCTGCTTTTCCCGGTCGAATTTGAGCACTTTGACGGTAATTTCATCGCCCGGCGAAACCATGTCTTTGGGATGGGCGACCCGGCCCCAGGAAAGATCGGTGACGTGCAGCAGGCCGTCAATTCCGCCAATATCCACAAAAACACCGTATTCGGTGACATTTTTCACAATCCCGGTCACGATCTGACCCTCTTGCAGGTGTTCGAGCGTCCCTTCGCGCAGCGCCGACTGCTCCTGTTCCAGCACGGCCTTGCGGGAGACGACGATATTGCCCCGTTTTTTGTTCAGCTTGATGACCCGGACCGGGACTTCCTGGCCGAGATAAGGATCGAGATTGTGGACGGGCCGCAGTTCGAGCTGCGAACCCGGCAGAAAGGCCTGGAGGCCGCCAATATCGCAGGCCAGACCGCCTTTGACCCGCTCGACTATATGGCCGTGAATGATGGTGTTCTCGCGGTAGGCTTTTTCCAGCTCGTCCCAGAGGCGCAGACGCACCGCACGCTCATGCGACAGGCGCAGGCCGCCGCCCTCATCATCGCGTTCGACGATGACATCCACCTGGTCCCCGGGGTGAACCCGCAGGCTGCCATCGGGCGCCAGAAATTCGCGCCGGGGCACGACGCCTTCTGATTTCAGGCCGATATCGATGACCACATCGTCGCCGGAAATCTTCAGCACGGTGCCTTTGAGGAGCTCGCCCTCAGCCGCGGTTTTTTGTTCAAACGATTCGAGGAGTTGTCCGAAATCTTCCATGAGTACCAGACGGCGCCCCCGCCTCGGGCTGGCATCTGGAGAGACGCGCACTTCGGCCCCGCCGGAAAGCGGGAGGGACGAAATGAGTTCAGGCGGGAGAGGAGAAACCGGGAATTTTCTTATCGGGGTTTCACAACAAGCGCATTCTTTATGATACGGTCTCAACCCGAAACTGTCAATGCAAGCGCATGTTTGGCGCTGATTGCGAGCGCTAGCGGCTGCCCGCCATCATGCCGCGCCGGAAGTCTTCCCCCCGCATTTCCACCGGCTCGCACATTTCATATAACCGCGAGCGCAGCCGTTCGCCAATCATCTGGGTGAGAGAGCGGTCCGCGATCAGCTCCATGCCCGGCTTGCGCGCCGGCTCCTCTTCAAGATTCGTCGTGATCAGGGTGGTCAGATTATGGGCATAGCGGTGATTGAGCAGGTAATGCAGGGTTTCCTGGGCCCATTCGGTGCTGCGTCCCACCCCGAGATCGTCCATGACCAGCAGTTCGGTTTGCAGCAAGGGTTCGAGCAGGGCGGCTTCGGAGAGAGGGTTGAGGGGATCGAAGGTCGCCTGGATGGATTTTAACAGCTCGCGATGATCCACAAAGCGGCCTTCGACGGCATAATCCTGAATCAACAGACGCAGAATGCCCACCGCCAGGTGGGTTTTACCGGTGCCGCAGGAGCCCATGAAGATCAGGCCGGCCCGGCGCCCGCGGAGGGTATAGTTTTCCACGAAACTTCGCGCTTTGCCCAGGGCCTGAAACAGAGCCGCGGAAGGGGCGCGGCCCGGCGGCTGGGTCTCAAAATTATCCAATTCACAGTGCTGATATCGTTCCGGCACCCCTGTCTGGCGCCAGCGGTCCCAGCGGGCGCGATCATGTTTACAATCGCATCGCCGCACTTCCGCGATTCCATTTTCCCCGACTGCCTGCTGCCAGCCGGTATCCTGGCAAACCGGACAGGGCGAGGGGGGCAGCATGGATGAGGATGAGGACATATAAAACGGATATAGAATAACAGGACGGCGGTGGATTTCTATGGCGCTTACAACTTCCCAAATGGCTTATGACGTGATCCCAACTCCGATCGGGCCCATCACCCTGATTGCCTCGCACCAGGGCTTACAGGAGGTGCGTCTGGATGGCCGCATTCCCGCCTCGGCGCGGCGCTCGCCGGGGCAACTGGCGGGATTGCGGCGCCAGTTCGAGGCCTATTTCTCCGGCCGCAGGAAACGCTTTGCCTGCAAGCTCGCCCGAGTGCGCGGCACTGCGTTCCAACAGCGGGTGTGGCAAGAACTGCAGCGCATCCCCTATGGGGAAACCTGTTCGTATGGCGAACTGGCCCGGCGCATAGGCCGGCCGGGCGCGGCCCGGGCGGTGGGCGCGGCGAACCGCGCCAATCCCTGGGCCATTATTGTGCCCTGCCATCGTGTGATCGGCGCAAACGGCGATCTCACGGGCTATGGGGGGAAGCAGGGAATACCCAAAAAGCGCTGGCTCTTAGAGATGGAACGCGGCCAATAACCCCACGCGAAGATCATCGGGCCATTTCCAGCATGAAATCAGCATGGCGAAGGTTGGGGTGCGTAATACTGCTGGCCTGCGGCGCCGTGAGCCTGCCGGGCCAGATACGGCTGAACCGCATCAGCGTGGGCATGATGGCAGTGCATGATCATGTCCATATTGATTTCCATGGACCGGTGCTGCACGACCCTTATCCCCATGAATTCCAGCAAGGTTACGCCTATGACGGTGTGGACCTGATCGCCAGCGCCTATTGGAGCTGGGGAAGGTACCGCCAAATTACGCGCCTCCGCATCAGCCCGGGAACCCACAGCCATTTCGCCTATGACCAGGACACCGATTTCATGCCCAATAATCGCTTCACCCATGGCGATGCGGGCATTACAACCAACCGCACCTTTGCGCTCAGCCAGTGGGATGAATTCCAAAGCCTGGGCCGCTGGGGCGAACTGGGCATGACGGCGGGATTTTCACGGCAGGCGGCGCAATATCATCAAGTACTGACCTACGATCTCAACAGCAACCCGGCGCTGCCATCGCGGGAATATTATCGGCCCAGCCCGGAGCGGGCGATTCTCTATGAACTGCGCGGAGGGTTTGGCTGGCGGGGCGGACCGCGGCACCGGCATTGGGCCCTGCGCGCGCACTTCAACCTCACTCCATTGGATCAGGTCCTGCTGCATAACTACGTTCCGGAACTGGCCGCGACTTCGACCCTGGCCTATGGGTTCGGCGGCGGGCTGGATTACAGGGTGCGGCTGGGCGACTGGCTATTGACGACGGGCGGCGATGCGACAGGCTTCAACAGCTATGGCCCAACCCACAGTTTTAACCGGCAGATCTATTCCCTGCATGTCACGCTGGCGCATTGACGGCAGCCGCTGATCCGTTCTGCCTGGTTATGGATTGACCCGGTACATTGCGAGCTGCTTTTGCAGCGAATGCGGCAGCACCGCATGCAGGCGAATGCCGGCAGGCCGCGATTCCCGCGCGAGCACGACCCCGTGTTCATATATCCGGTGCAGAAGCTCGCCGGCGGCATGGGGCAGCTCCAAATCCACGGGTTCGGCCGGATCCAGGGTAATGGCTGAATCCAGCGCGGATAACAGCTCCGGAATTCCGGCCCCGCTACGGGCGCTCACGCGCAAAGGCGCGGCCGCGCCGGCCGGCGGCGCTATCGGGCCGGGAAGAAGGTCAATTTTGTTCCATACCTCCAGCAGAGGGCGATCCGCCACACCTAATTCGGCCAGCACTTTGCGCACTTCCCGCACCTGCTCTTCGCGGTCGGGAGCGGTGATATCGGAGACCAGCAGCAGCAGATGAGCGCGCCGCACTTCCTCCAGGGTGGCGCGAAAGGCTTCGATCAGGCCATGCGGAAGCTGCCGCAAAAAACCCACCGTATCGCTCAGTAAAATGCGGCGATGCGATGGCAGATTTATGGCCCGCAGGGTGGGATCGAGCGTGGCGAACATGCGGGCGGAGGCATAAACTCCGGCGCCCGTAAGCGCATTAAAAAGGGTGCTTTTCCCGGCGTTGGTATAGCCCACCAACGCCACCGTGGCCAGGGGAACGCTTTCACGCAACTGGCGCTGCCGCTGGCGCTGCCGCCGGACCGCTTCCAGATTCAAACGCAATCCGCGAATCCGCTGTTGAATGCGCCGGCGGTCGCTTTCCAATTGGGTTTCGCCAGGGCCGCGGGTGCCGATGCCGCCGCCCAGACGCGACATTTCCACCCCGCGTCCGCTCAGCCGGGGCAGCCGGTATTGCAACTGCGCCAGCTCCACCTGAAGCTGGCCTTCACGCGTGCGGGCATGACGGGCAAAGATATCCAAAATGAGCTGCGTGCGATCCACCACGCGAATCGCAAGCGCCTGTTCGAGATTGCGCTGCTGGGTGGGAGTCAGATCGTGGTCAAAGATTACGGACGAGGCATCGAGACCGGCAAGCACGGCCCGCAGCTCGTCCAGCTTGCCGCGCCCGATCAAATACGCCGGATCGGGCGCCGGGCGAATCTGGCTGATTTCCCCGGCAATTTCCGCTCCGGCGCCGCGGGCCAGCTCCGCCAATTCGGCCAGAGAAGCCGCCGGCGACCGGGTCTCACCGGGCGCGGACGAACCATGGAGAGGGGCCGGCCGGAAGGCCACGCCCACAAGAAAAACGCGTTCAATGACCTGAGTGGAACGGCCGGAATGCGGCATGCGAAAAGATTTTTCTCCGGGCTGTATCAACTTTCCACGGCAGGCGCTTCCGCGGACAAGGGAGCGCCTGGAACCGCGGGCGCGGCCGCCTGATGGCGTTCGTTGTGCAGATCACGCATGAGATTGCGCTGCATCATGATGGTGGAAATGGCGTGTTTGAAAATCAACTGCTCCTGACTGCTGGTCTCGAGCACCAGACAGTATTTATCAAAGCTGCGGATGCGGCCGGAAAGTTTCACCCCACTCAACAAATACAGAGTAATGATGATTTTCTCCTTGCGCGCGGCGTTCAAAAATGAGTCCTGAATATTCTGCGCTGCTTTTTCCATGTGCCGGTTCTCCGCGCCCCATCATTCGTGATTCCCACGCGGCAGCGATTCCGGGCCGCTGCCCACAGCATCTTCAGTTGAGATTCACATCTCAGTGCCGACGGTGCATTGGCGGGAAGGCTGGAGCGTCTTCATTTCAAATCCAGCGGCTCCGATGGCCGCAGCCTTCAGACTACGGCTCAGAGGCGGAAAGGTCAAATCCGGAGAAATCTAAAATACAAAGCTGCAGGGCTATTTTTTTCGCTTCGCCATTCCAGTGCCCGGCCCCGGCGGTAAAGGCATAACCCATCCGGCAGATCTAAAGGGCAACTTATGCGTCGGGAGCGCGGGGACTTAGACCGCCTAAGCGCAAGCCGAACCGAGCCGATAATTTCCGGATTTGAGCCAATAATCCATGCAGGCCCAGAAGACGGGCCAGAACCCAGGCTATGCCGCCCCAAACCAGAGTTCCCGCCGCCAGCGCCAGCAGAGCCTGGAACGCGCCGCCGGGCCGGGGAAAGAGCCAATGGCTGACGACCGCCGCGCCCCCGCCCGCGGCCACGGCCAGCAGCAACAGCCGGGGCAGTTGCCGCCAGCGGGAGGAAAAGCCCAGCAAGCGGCGGGATTTTAAAAGAAAGGCCAGCACCAGAGTATGCAGCGTAATGCCGATATCGGAGGCGATGGCCAGGCCCAGCGCGGTCCAGTGATGCGACAGCACAATGTAGATGGGGATGGCGGCCAGGGTGACCAGCGTGCCCGCCACCATGGGGATCAGGGTGTTGCCGGAGGCGTAAAAAGCCCGGGCATAGAGATTTTGCACGCTCCAGCAAACCAGTGAAAGCGCAAAGACGGCGAAATACAGCGCGGTGCGGCGGGCATCGAGGGCATTGAAGGCGCCGTGCCGGTATACGAATTGAATTAACGGCAGGCTGAGCGCCACAAACCAGCTCGAAACCAGAATGGAGCCGGCGGCGGTGCGCCAGATCGTCTGATCCAGCGTTTCGCGGAATTCCCGCCAATGCCCGGCGGTGTACAGGGCGGCAAAAAACGGCATTCCGGCCTGCCCCACCGCCTGTCCCAGCACCGCGATGGGCACATTCATCAGGCGTTTGGCGAAATAAAGCTGTGAAATGACGCCGGGGAAATGCGCTCCCAGCGGCTGCATAATCCAGTCGTCGGCGGTGACCAGCGTCACCCCGATCATGAGCGGCAAAGTCAGCTTCAGCCAGCGGACAAAGGCGGGATGGCGAAGATTGAGACTCCAGCGATAGCGCAGTCCGGAGCCCAGGGCGCCCAGCAGCGGCAATAAAAAGGGGCCAAGAAATGCTCCTATCAGCGCGCCCACGGCAAGACTGGTGATTCCATAGCGGCCGCGCAGCAAAATACCGCCCAAAATGATGGCGGCGCCGTAGATGAGAGGCGCAACGGCCGGCAGGAAGAATTTGCCGCGGCTGTAGAGGACGGCTGAAAGCACGCCGCCGATGCAGAAAAAAAGCTGCGCCGGCAATAAAATCCGGGTCATGCGCGCGCAGAGCGCGAGCTGCCCGGGGGTAAACGCGGGCAGATACCAATGCAGCAGCGGCGCAGTCCAGATCTCGGCCGCGACGATACCGGCCAATAAGAACAATGTCAGAAAGTTCACCACCGTGGAAAACACACGATAACCTTCGGCTTCCCGGTGTTCCTGCAGAAAGACGGTAAAAATCGTGATGAAGGTAATCGAAAGGGTGCCGCCGGCGGCCAGATAATTGAGCCAGTTGGGCAGGGTAAAGGCGGCAACGTAAGCATCCACACCCCGGCCGGCGCCGAAGGCATAGGCGATATAGGCGTTGCGAAGATAACCGATGAGACGCGAAGCCAACACCGCCAGCATCATCCAGAAGGTGATCTGGCCCAGACGTCCCAGATGCAGGCGGGAAGTTGCGGGAGTGGATGCCGGAGCTTCGCTCATGAAGCTTCAGGGTAAACGAGAATAGCGGCGGTGACGAAGGAGGCAGAGATGCTATGAAGTCAGCGGCAGCTCCAGGAGCGGCCGCCATTCAAAGTCTGGCAATGATTTCCGGAGCGGGTGATCAGCGTCCCGGTCCGCTGATCCAGCATAGAAATGCGGGAAATTGGACTGCGCAAGCGACGGCCGTGGAATACCAATGTCATGGCCGACCAATGGTTGCCGGCATCGTGTGAACGCCAGATTCTGCCCTGCTGATCGCCGGCCCAGACCCAATTTCCGGATGCGGCCACGCTGGTGATCGGACTATGCCCCACGGCGACTTGCTGCCAAAGATTCTGATTGCCCAAACTGCTCAATAAAACGCCACGCACAACCCGCCATTGCGTGGGCGTAAAAGCCGGAATACCGGAATCAGCGGCGGGAACGGCTAAAGATCGCATGGAGCCGCCGGAGGCCAGGCCTTCCGCCATGGCGGGAGCGTGAAAAGTCGCCAGCGGGTGCGGAGGGGCAAAGCGCACAAATGCCGCAGCCGATGCCGCGTCTCGCAATCCATTGCCAATGAAGCCCAGAGCACGGCCGGGCAACGAGATCACCGGAGCCATGGCGGCAGGATCCGAGAAAGCCAACTGCGCGGTGGTGCGCGGCGAAGCCGGCGCCTGCCAGGATTGCAACGGCGCCTGCGCCAGCGACACCTGCGCCACGCCGGCGGCGGGTAAAGTAAACGGCCGCAAAGCCGCATGTGCCGCAGCCCAGCCAGCCGCAGCGTGCAACCCGGAGCGCATGGGCATGTGGTTCATCACCTGAGCCATGCGAATCGGGCGGGATTCCCGCGGCGCCAAAGGACCGGGAGCTACATTGAATAATGCCATCTTCGCCGGGCGCTTCCGCCTTGATGCCAACGGCACAGGGGCGCGGCGAGCTCCAAGCACGCGGGCCGGGCCTTGACTGACCGCGGTCCAGGTTTGTTTGGACCACCATAACCAGGCGGCAGAACAAACCAACAAAAGGGTAGCGGCGACGGGCATCCAGCGCGGCAGCGCGGCCCACGGCCGCCACCGTTCCGATTGCGGCTTGAGAAGGAGAACGGGAGCCTGCTCCGGTTGAATTTCCAGCGCCAGGCGCAACGCCTGACGGCAGTCTTCACAACCGCTCAGATGTTCCCAGAGACGGGAATCAACCGGGGCAGCGGCCTGGGCAGCCAGGAGCGAGAGTTCGTCAGGATCAAGATGCCGGGACGCAATCTCCGGCGAGACACAAAGCGGCATTTGCCGCCGCAGCAACTCGAGTAAATCCGTTGCCATCACCAGCGGGGCCGCAGGAGTTTTTCCGGAATTTTTGGGCCCAGCAATCATAAATCCACTCAGTTTCCCAAGCCTCGTTTAACTCAGGCATGCCAGACCGGCGCGAGCGGCCGTGGGCGGGAGGAGACAGAGGGGTCGCCCCCAACCGCGGGCGCCGAGGATGGCTTTCGGTCTGTGGATAAGAACGCACTTTCACGCCGGGCTTGCGGCGGCGCATCCCCGGGCGCGGAGGTTGACCGCAAGCGCGCCAACAGCGGTTGCAAGCCGAAACTGATGCTGGCGACATCACCTTGCAGCAGCTCTTCGATCTGGCGCGGACTGCAGCCCTGCTCGCGCAAATGATCGTGCAAACGCTGGCGCAGTTTCCGCAACAGGCCGGCCAGGCGGCGGCTGGCGGTGGATTCATGAAAACGGAACAGACGGCCGATTTCCGTCAGCGTCATTTCATCCAGAAAATACAGGGCCAGCAGGGTGCGGTCACGCGGCGCGATTTCTTCGAGCGTCTGGGCAAAAGCCAGCGCAAGCTGCTGCGCCAAAGTATTTTCCGGCCGGCAAGGCAGCGGGGTGGCAGGAAAATCCACAGGGCCGCGGGCGGGCGGTAATTCTTCCAGCGGAACCAGATTTTTGCGCCGGCGATGCCGATCCACCTGCATTTGCGCCAAGGTGGCCCGCAGCCAGCCCGCCAAGGAGCCGCGGCCGGAGTAATACAAAAGCTTCGATTTACGGCTGGCGGCCGAACCCGCCGCATCCCCGGACATTTCGCTTACGGCCGCGGCAGAAGCGCGCAGACCATAAAGATCGCCATAAAGATCGGCGAGCAGGTCCTGGGCGGAAGCGGAGTCGCGGGTCAGGGTCATGGCCGCCGCCATCAGCTTGCTTTGATAGCTGGTCATGAAGTGGCGCCAGGCGCCTTCATGACCGCGCGCACAGGCTTGCGCCAGAACCCAGTCATCAAAATAAGCTGCCGGGATGGGCAAGGAACTGGGCAGATGCGAGTAAATCTCGGCAAAGCTTTGCCGGTCCAGGTCGTATTCCCGGCTGTTCGACTGCTGCCAAGCGGCTTGCAATGGGTCAGTTTGCATTGGGATATCTCGACTGATTGGATTGCCCACACCCGACCCCGGTTACGCTGACCGGATTAAAATCCACATCAAGCCCAAGCAAGAACGCTATTCTTTTGCCTTCTTGCGGCATCCATCTGCCCTCAATCTTTAAAACCGCAGCCAAAACCCGGTTTCCATGCGCCTGCCGGGCTCGGCGGCCAAGGGCCGGCCAAAAAATGGCGACGTCAACACGCCGTCATAGGACGTAAAATTCACATGATTGAACACATTATAGGCCTGCACGTACCATTCCAGGGTAAAACGCTGCTCTCCGCCCGGACCGCCGCGGCGGAAAAAGCCCCGGGGCCCGCGGCCGCGGCCGCCGGGCGGGGGAACCACGCCGGTGGGGCCATGGGCGGCGCCGCCAAAACCATGGGACCAGCTGAGCCGGGTATTCAAATCCCAGGTGGGAAGTCCACGGGCGCTGTTGCGGCCCACGCCCGCGGGACGGGCGTTACTCTGCCCATTGGCTGTGATCTGGCCGGTAGTGATGTTGTAAGGCAGCGCCGATTGAGCATGAAACATGGCAAACAGGCGCAAGGAGTTCGTAAGGCCGAAGCTCACAATGGAAAACAGGCGGTCCCGGGCATCGTTGTTCGCCGGCCCCCAATCGGCCGCCAGATCATAATTATTGGCCGGCAGGCTGAGCGCGCCATTGCTGTCATCCAACTGCTGCGCCAGGGCATAGTTCACGGCAAAAAACAGACGGGGTGAAAAATGCATCAGTCCCACCCGCAGCGCCTGATAGCGTGAATTGCCGTTGGATTCGATCTGATCCAGGTTTCCCAGGGCGGGATCGGGCACTGCGCCATTGGGCAACGGCGCGTTGAGATTGCGGCTGCGGAGGAGATGGATGCCGCGCTGGAAAAAATAGCCCGTCATCAGCCGAAAACCGCCATTAAAAGTGCGCGAGACCATCAGCGAGGCCTGTTCGCGATAGGGCAGGGTGAGATTGGGGTCGTAGCTGATGATGCTGGGCGGAAGAATGCTTTGCGCGCCGCTGAGCAGCGGATTCGGATAACTGGGGTTGAGAATGGTGAGATCGTATTGCGAGATTCCATTATCCAGCAGGGTATCGCTGTAATCGCCGGGCGCAAACCAGTCGCGGAAGATGCCTAAACCAAGGCGAATCACGGTTTTGTGATCGGGAAACGGCGCCCAGGTGGCCATGAAGCGGGGATCAAGGCCCATCGTGTCCCGAACATGGCTCTGGCCCTCATAGCGCAGGCCCAGACTGAACGACATATCATTGCGCGGCTGCCAGTCATCCTGAATATACCCAGCCCATTCCGCGAATTTATAGCCGATGAAGGGATTGCGAATCACGCGCTGGGTGAACAGGCTGGGCTTGCCCGCCAGATAATTGGCATAGCTGGCAAAGGTAAACGCGCCGAGCTGGTTGGAGGCATCTTCATTTTGATAAGCGCCCTGGTTCCAGCGCAAGCCGGCGTGCAACACCTGATGTCCGATGGAATAATCAAAATCATCATCCAACTGCCAGTCATCCTGGCTGGCGGTGGTGAGGGCCTGCGCGCCGCCTTCGTTAAACGCGCCGTTGACGTTAATCGAAGGCGCCAGGGTCGAGGAACCGGTGTTGCTGTTCTGCCAATCCGCCTGAAATCGCATCTGGTTGACGGCATGGCTGCCATAGGAGCCGGTGAGCGAGATGCGAATTAAATTTTCCAGGCTGCTGTTATATGTGGCCCGCGAGGGCAAACTGAAATTGCCCACGCCCTGTTCATCGGCCGAGGTGTAGTTGCGCTGGTATTCGGCCCGCAAGGTCTGCGCGGAACTCAGCTCCTGGTTGACCTGCACCCGGCCATAGACTTCGCGCGAGGGCTGAATTTCGATGCCCTGGCAATTGCCGTCTATCACCTGCAGCGAGCCTCCGGTGCAAAGACTGGCGGGAGCCTTGGCCAGGATCGTGGTGGATTGATAGATGGGCATGTCGCGCAGCGAGAAAAACAACGAGCTCTGATGCGCCTCGAGCGGACCCTGCATGTCAATTTCGCCGCGCCGGTAAGCTTCGGGCGTGGCCACGGGAGAAAACGCGTTGCGGGCATCGAAGCGAGTGCCGCGAAAACCCGCCCCGGCCTGGCCATGCCAGGCCCCCGCACCTGGCTTGGTGATGATTTCAATCCGGATGCCGGTCGCGGTGTGATTGGCGGCGGAAAACGGATTCATGTGAAAGATGATCTGCTGAATCTGGGATTTGGGTGGCAGCTGGCCTCCGGCAAAGCCATCCACCACCATGGTGGCGCCTTCCGGGCCGGCGGCCGGACCGGCCATGGCCTGCAGCGCCTGCTCAAATTGGTCGGGATCATCCGGCAGTTCTTGAATCTGCTTGGGGGTTAAAACCAGAGAAAATGCTTTGCTGCTGGTGCCGGTGAGACTGGCCAGGGAGTTGGTCTGAGCATTGACTGACTGCTCGACCGCGGCCAACGCCAGGTGGGTTTTCATTCGATTCACGCCGGCGTGCAGGCGGATGGAAAGGATCCGCAGCTCAAATCCGGTGGCGCGAATTTCCAGACGCAACGGGCCGGTGGGCAAATTCTCGATTCGCGTTACGCCATGCTGATCGCCAAGGCCGGTCGCCAGCGCGGGCGGCGAGCCATTGCCGGGCAGGACTTCAATGCCGGCGAGCGGCACCAAGGCGCCACTGGGATCGAGCGTGGTGAGAACCAGGCTGGCCCGCGGTCCGCGCGCCTGCGCCAGTAATTGCGGCCCGCCCCAGCCCAGGCCGGCCAAGATGATGCCACCCAGCATCGCAGAAGCCAGCCGGGCCGCCGGAATGCGGAATTTACGGAACAAAAAAAATTTCATGACAGGCTTTCAGGATTTTTTCTTCACAAAGAGCTGGGGCGTGATCCGGGCCGAGTTCAGCCGGGCTTTTTTAACATCTATCTCCGAAAAAGTTTTGCCTTGCGAAGTTTCGGTGATACGGAAAGGCAGCCAATAACCGCGCACCCGGCGCCAATGGGAAAAATGAACCTGAATGGGCTGCGGCGCGGGCGGAGTGAAACCGCCTGGCTGGCCCGCCTGTCTTTGCCGGCGCATCTGCGCCCAGGGCCCGCGGCGGCCGCGGCCGCCGGGCGGGGCCTGGGGCACTATGCCCTGATAGGTGGCCATCAATAGACGATGATTCGCACGGTTGATAAACAGCGTGGTCTGGCCGCCGGCGGCGCCGGTGACTTGCACCATGTCGGCGACCGTGCCATCGGGAGCCCGCGCGATACCGGCAAAATGAGTGACCGCGCCGGGGCCGGGGAGCAAGAGATAGATCAACTGATCGCGGGCAGCCTGGCGCAGCAGATTTTGCCGCATGCGGCGGCGCATGCGGTCCTGAATTTTTTTGCGCTGCGCCGGGGTCAGCTTCCCTCCGGGCCCTCCACGGCGCATGAACATCATGGGCCCGCCGCCCGGAAACTGGCGCTCGGTCCAGACCTTGCCCTGATTCAGGGTTTGCACGATCTTGATGTCGCCAAAGGGCAGATGCAGGCTCATGCGCCGCTGATACTGGCCGGGCTGCAGGAACAGCAAGGTCAACTTACCCTGTTGCTGCCGGTTGCCGCCGATGGGCTGAGAGCGAAACTTGCCCTTCAGCTCCAGGCTTTTGAGCGGCGCCGCGCCCGGCGAAGCCAGAGCTGCCCGCGCGGCGGCCAGAATCGCCTGACTTTGCGGCGGAGGCGGCGGCGGTACGGCTTGGGCCTGGACCAGCAGACATCCGGCCAAACTCCAGGCGATGCCAAAAGCTATTCTGAAATTGCGGTTCATTCTCGGCTCCTGAACATGGTTGTGATTCAGCTTTCTTCACTGTAAATACGAATACCGGCATATCAGGTTATCGAATTGAAACGAGGCAAAGGTTAACGTCTGGCAAAGAATTTGTTAAAGCGGTTAAAACCGAGGCCAGCGGAGGAAATATTCAGTGGAAGTAGCGCGCCTGACAGCGCGCGCTTCCATTACCCACTGCGGAAAATGCGACTCGGAGGTTCATGTTGAGGAAAGTTTTGAGGAAAAATTCGGCCATAATTCCCAAATTTTGTTGACGAATTTCCGCGCCGACAACCCGTAAAATCGGGAAATCCCCAAACCATCTGTCCATCCCGCCCCCGAGCTTAAGCCTTTTAAAATCAAAGAGAAAGAGGGAGCGGACGACTCCAGTTCAGAAGCCGATATTTCACCCCATGTTTGTAACTACTTTTAAATCAATGCGATACGGGGGTCGGATGAAAAAAAGCATATCTACCCCCATGCGGCCCCCAGGATTGAATTTGCCGTTCTGTTAACGGCTGGCAAAGAATTTGTTAAATGCGGTTAAAAGCCGGGAAATGGGCTTCCTCCGGCAGGTGCTCTATTGAATAATGGGGCACATGCAGTGGCTGTTTACTAAAAATTCCGCCCGGGCCGGATTATGGATTGCCGCACTGGGTCTGGCCAGCCTGCTGATCCTGCTGGGAGTTTTGCAGTATCACTGGGTCAATCAGATCAGTCAGGCGGAGGCCCAGCGGCAGCATCGGCAACTGCATATCGCCGCCATGCGGATCAGCGGTGACATTGGCCAGAGCTTGCGACAGTTGACCACCAGCCTGCCGGCGGTGGCCCGTCCCTATTTGAAAGCATTCCGTTCCCGCCCCACCCCACCGGCCCGGCTGGGGCGCGCACTGGCATCCGCCCTGCCGGCCGGTGTGCTGCAGCGGTTCATTCTTACCTGGCCGCATACGGGCGGCCCACCCCAGCTTTTTGTCTGGAATGGCATGGCTGGTCCCTGGCGGCGTTGGCGGTTCGGAGTCATATCCGGCCCTGGCCGCCGGCCGATGCGAAAAACCCGGGCTTTAATGTTCAGCGATTTCGGGCCGATCCGGATCGGAGTGCTGCAGACCCTGACCCGGTTGCGGCGCCGGCCGCCGCAACCTCCGCGGCCCGGCATGGCCGCCGGCATAGCGGCGCCAGTATTCCTGATGACCGACATGCGGTTGAGCTATGTAAAACAACTGCTGCCGGCAGTATTGCGCGGCGAACTGGGGATTCACTGGCGAAGCGAATACCGCATCTGGATTGGCTCGCCCAATGTCAAAGCCAACTGGATGCGCGTGGGCATGATGCCGGCCTGGTATGGACCCGCGACGGTGCGGTATGTGTTGCTGCGGCCGGCGCCGCTGTTTTGGGGCGTGCATCGCATGATGTCGCAACTGCGCCGCCCCCGGCGGCGCTGGCATCGGCCGGTTCCGGGCGGTTACTGGTCGGCGCCCGGCGCGATCAACGGCGTGGTGCTGCTGGTGATGCAACCCCGCCCCAACCGGCTGCAGGCATTGCTGGCGGCGGGCCGGCGGCGCAATCTGTTTCTGGGGTTTGGCATTTTAGCCATTCTGGCCGCCAGTCTTGGACTACTGGCATGGGAAGCCGGCCGCGCCCGCAATCTGGTCCGCAAACAACTGGATTTTGTGGCCGGAGTTACCCATGAGTTGCGCACTCCCCTGGCGGTGATTGCCAGCGCGGCCGATAACCTGGCGGAAGGCGTGGTGCGGGACGATGCCGGCATCCGGCGCTACGGCGCCGCCATTCGCGATCAGGGCCGGCGGCTGACGCGCATGATCGAACAGGTGCTGGAGTATGCCGCGCTTAAAAGCGGAAGCACCCGACTCAATATACAAGCCGTGGCTCCGTGCGAGGCGATCGCGGCGGTGCTGCGGGAGTCCCAATCCGCGGTCAAGGAGTGCGCCGCCGAAATCACGGTTGAGGCCGAACCTTCGCTGCCCAGCGTGGCGGCCGACCGGGAAGTGCTTGAAAGCAGCCTGCAAAATCTGTTGAGCAATGCCTTGAAATTTTCCGGCCCGCGGCCACGAATACAGATGCGGGCCCGGCTGGACGGCGAACAGGCCCGTCTGCGTTTTGAGGTAGCCGATCAGGGCCCCGGCATTGAAGCCGGCGACCAGCCCCACATTTTCGAGCCTTTTTATCGCGGCGCGCAGGCCCGGGCCCGACAAATCCGGGGCAGCGGGCTGGGACTGCATATTGTGCGCCAGGCCATCGCGGGAATGGGAGGTAAAACCGGAGTACGCAGTACTCTGGGAATGGGCTCGGTATTCTGGATCGAGCTCCCGGTCATGGCCGCGCCCGCGGCCGTTTCCGCCACGTCCGAATCCAACTGAAGCCGAACGCTGCGAGTAAAACTGAAACATGCGGCCCAAAATACTGCTGGTTGAAGATGAAGAAGGCCTGATCCTGACGCTCACACACCGGCTGCAAGCCGAGGGCTATGAGGTTGAAACCGCGCGCGAGGGAGATCAAGGGCTGGAGCTGGCGCTGCATTCCGGCCATGACCTGATCGTGCTCGATCTGATGCTGCCCGGCAAATCGGGATTTGAGATCTGCCGCGAGCTGCGGCAGAAAAATCTGGGCGTTCCCATTCTGATGCTGACCGCGCGCGATCAGGTGGTGGATAAAGTGGTGGGCCTGAAGCTCGGCGCGGACGATTATTTGACCAAGCCGTTTGAAATGGCGGAGTTGCTGGCGCGGATTGAGGCGCTCCTGCGGCGGGTTCAAATCGGCCGCGGCCCGAAAATGGCGGGCGTGTTCCGCTTTGGCGCGCTGGAAGTGGACTGGCAGGCCGGAGAAGTTCGCAAAGACGGCGAATTGCTTTCGCTTTCCGCCCGCGAGTTCCGCCTGCTGCAGTATCTGGCGCAATACCCCAACCAGGTTTTAACGCGGGAAAAATTGCTGAATGAAGTCTGGGGCTACAACGCCATGCCGGTGACCCGCACGGTGGATGTGCATGTAGCCTGGCTGCGGCAGAAACTGGAGTCCAACCCCCGTTTTCCCAGCCATATACTCACCGTGCATGGGCTGGGCTATAAATTTGTGCCTTGAAGGCGTAACGGTGGCGCTATGAAGACTCGGCAATGACCTGCGCGATCGCGTAATGATGGGTATGGGTCAGGCTGAGACGCCAGCTCGCCATGCCCTGGCTCCGGGCAATCTTCTGGGCCTGGCCATGCAGCCGGAGCTGGGGCGGACCGGAAGCTTCGCGCCAGACTTCAAATTCCCGCCATCCTACCCCATGCCAGCCGGTGCCGAGCGCCTTCATGGCGGCTTCTTTCGCGGCAAATCGCGCGGCATAGCGTTCGCCCGGGCGGGCGTAGCTTTCGCAATAGGCGCGCTCGGCGGCGGTGAATACCCGCGCGAGAAAACGTTCGCCATGGCGGGCGATGGCGGTTTCCAGGCGCTCCACTTCAACCAGATCAATGCCGATGCCGAGAATCATACAGGCTTCATTTTTTATACACCTGATCGCGCCATAGATACATAAATCCTCTCCATGTTTACAATGAATAAACCGCCATGCCGCATGTGAAAAACCCCAACGCGCCCCGGATTCTGCGCGCCCGCAACCTCGCCCGCCTGGGCTGGCTGGAGCACGGTTTCAGCACCCGCGAAGGCGGAATTTCGCGCCTGGACGGCCACGCGGGCATTTTGAATCTGGCGGCGGCCGCCGGCGACCGGCCGGAACGGGTGCGCGAAAATCAACGCCGGTTTTTGCAGGCATTGAGCGGGAAAAAAATTCTTAAATCCGCTCCCGACCCTCAACTGTGGCCGCGAGAGCTCCGGCAAATCCACTCCGCGCTGGTCTGGCGCGATCCCCGGCCGCGGCAGGCGGGCGATGGCTTGATGACGAACCGAAGCGGTCTCCGCCTGGCAATCCGCACCGCCGATTGCCTGCCCATCTTGCTGGCAGACCAGCGGCTGCGCGTGGTGGCGGCCGTCCATGCCGGCTGGCGCGGGACCCTGGCCCGCATCGCGGAGCGCACAGTGGGCGAAATGCGCGCCGCCTACGGCTGCCGCCCGGAGGATATGCTCGCCGCCATCGGCCCGGGCATTGGCGGCTGCTGCTATGAAGTGGGCCCCGAGATCGTACAGGCATTTCTCGCCCAATTTCCCCAGGCCGATGCCTTCCTCGCCGCGCCCGATCCGGATGCCATGCGGATGCGGTTCCCGAATTTATTTCTGACCGGCACCCCGCCCGGCCACGATTACGATGCCCGCTGGAATGCTGAAAGCTTCGCCCGGCTCGATCTGAAACAAGCCAATTTCCAGCAATTGCGAGCCGCAGGACTGGGTGAATCGGCGATCGAAATTCTGCCCTATTGCACCGCCTGCCAACCGGATTTATTTTTTTCCTACCGGCGCGAAGGCGAATATGCAGGCCGGCATTGGGCGGTCATCGGAGTCGTTCCAGACCTTCCTGAACAACAGCTTAATTCAAATGCCAGCATCCACCACTCCCTGAAAATTGCCTCCCCTCCCCGCAAGGGGGGTGAGCCAAAGGATAAGTCCAATGTTTTCAATCAAAAAAATTTAAAAAAAATTTCAAAAATGGGTTGCATTGAGCAAAAATTTCCGCTACATTAAGTACAACTTCGGGCAGTAATTCCCCAAAGGCGCGGGCCTTGACCTCCCCCGCGCCTTTAAAATTTTCAGCCAGCAATTCATAATGCGGAGATGGCTCGATGGCGCCAAACCGGGCGCACCCTTACCGCCGCCTGGGCCGTGATCGCGGGCACCAGCTTTTTCATTGATGGATGGGCCCGGCTGTGGCAATCCCATTTAAGCGCCGGTTTTGCCGCCTGGCCTTCGCGCTGGTTTGACGCGGCATTTCAAAATTTTTCCGCCGGGCGGGCGATTGGCCTGGGGCTGTTCTGGCTGATTGCCGTCAACCTGTATTTGTATCAAAAATCACGTTTCCCGGTCTGGTTGCTGCTGGGTGCGGGCATGGGCGCCCTGTGGTTAGGGAATCGGACGGCCGGCTGGGCGGGCCTTGTTCTGCTGGGCTGCCTGGCGGCGGAATACCTGGCTTCACGGCCGCACGGCGGGCTTCCCGGATTACAATAAGGAGCACTTGGCATGACCCGGAGAAGACGGGGCACAGCCGCCGAGCGATATTATGGACGGTCTCAGCTTTGTTCAACAACTCGATGCGGAACTGCAGCACGCGCTGGCGCCGCTGGCGGCGGCCCCCATTGCGCCGACCGGCGAGAAGCAGAAGGCCATTATCGAGCTGCTCAAAATGGGGTTAAAAAGCGAGATCGAGGCCAGCGAAATCGCCGCTTCCTGGATGCTGACCACGCCGGAAATGGAAATCAAGCTGGGACTGGCCCGGCAGTGCGGGGATGAAGCCAAGCATTTCGCGCTCATGCAAAAGCGCCTGCTTGAGCTGGGCGTGGATGCGCGCCAGCTCAATCCGGTGGCGCATGGCTATTCTCCCCTGTTTCACTATCTGCGCACCCTCCATCCCCTGGTGGAGCGGCTGGCGGCCGCGCAGTACGCCCGCGAAGGCATTGCCAAGCTGGTGAATGCGAAATTCATCGAATTTGTGGAAGAGGCAAAGGACACGCGCACCGCCGCGCTGTTCCGCGAGACGGTGCAGCCGGAAGAAGCCGCGCACCATGAATTCGCCCGGCAGATGCTGGCCAAATACGCCAATACCCCCGAACTTCAGGATAAGGCGCGGGCCGCCATGCGGAAAACGCTTGAGCTGGCGGATGAACTGCGCGAACTCGCCTCGCATCGCCTGGGCACGGCCGCGATTCCGGGCTCCTAACGTGCCGTTGGCCACCTCTGACAAAAGGCTGGCGATTATAGGCGCCGGCATGAGCGGCGCCCGCCTGGCGCAGCAGGCCTTGCTGGCGGGCCGGCGCGTAAGGCTGGAAGATTTATTGCCGGGATCGCTGCGGCGGGCGCGCGGCGTGATGGAAGAGGAATTTGCCCGCGCCGTCTCGCAAGGCCGCTGCCTGCCCGATCAGGCGCAAGCCGCCTGGCCAAGGCTGGAATGGTTCACGGATATTGAGGCCGCGGTCGCGGACGCGGAAATCATCATTGACGCGACCCCCGAAAGCCTGGAAAACAAACAGGAAATTTTATTAATTCTGGACCGCATGGCGCCGCCCGCGGCGCATATTCTGATACTCCTCGAAAATCTCCGCCTGAGCGAATTAGCCGGAGTGACCTACCGGGAAGGCCAGTGCGCCGGGCTGCGTTTGCACAACTCCACGGCAGAAATCATGTGCGGCAAGGAAACCACGGCCGCCACGGCCAACGCGGCCGCCGAGTTCGTCCGGCAATTGGGCTATGCCGTCCACATAACGCGCGAATAAGCGGCGGCGTTTCCGTCTTTTTGGGGATTCACTTCTTTGCCGACGCATACGGCATCGCGCAAGCAT
>JAKAZV010000126.1 GCA_021826505.1 Acidobacteriota bacterium
ACTGCTGTCCCAGCCCCAGTTGCGGCCAGCGCGTGCGCAGATATAAAAAGGCGAACAGCATGCCGCCCAGATGCGCCACATGGCTGACATCGTCGGTGCGCGGCCCGACCGCGAATAAAAATTCCAAAACTCCATAGGCCAGCACCAGCCATTTGGCCTTGATGGAAACCGGCGGCAGAATCAAAAACACCGGCTGGTTGGGAAACATCATGCCGAAGGCCAGCAAAACCCCGAACACCGCCGCCGAGGCGCCGATGGTGGGGATGGCGATGCCGCGCTGCAAACCCCAGTGCAGCGCGATATCCACCAGCCCGCCGCCCACTCCGCTGATGAAATACAGCCGGTAAAACCGCGCCGTGCCCAGCGCCTCTTCCACCGCCACGCCGAACATCCACAGCCCCAGCATGTTGAAAAACAAATGCCAGAAATTGGCGTGAATGAATAAATAGGTAAACGGCTGCCAGAAGGCAAAATGCCGCACAACATCCAGCGGTGAGAGATAAAAAATCCGGAACGGAATGTCGTCCACCAGCGGCAGCCCCGCCTGCGCCAGCCATTCGAGCACAAACACGCCGCTCGTGATCAGGATCAGCAGCTTCACGCCGCGGGTAAAACCGGGCACGCTGAAGGTGTAGGTGGGCGTGGAGCGATTCGCCATGGCAGCCGGACCCTCCGCCGCGGCTGGCATGCTCGCGCCGCCGCTCTTTTTACAGTATAAAGGGAGCCTCGGCCTACCGCCGGCGGCCGCGCGCGCCGCTAGCGGCTGTGCGCCAGGCCTTTCAGATACCGGATCATCTTCGGCTTCGACCAGTCGTAGGCGCTGACGATCTTGCGCGCCACCCGCCCATCCGGCGCAATGATGTAAGTCTCCGGAATCTTGACCGTGCCGTAGCGGTGGGGAATGCGGGCGCCGGGGTCGCGGGCGGTGGTGAAATTCACCTTTTCCGCGCGCAGAAAATTGCGGTACGCGCGCCGGCTCTGGTCTTGCGAGATGGCCAGAATGCTCACCGGTTGGCCGCGCAGGGCCTGATGCAGTTGTTCGAGCGACTGCGTCTCGGCGATGCAGGGCGGACACCAGGAGGCCCAGAAGTTCAGCACCAGCACCCGGCCCCGGTAGCTGGCCAGCGTGCGGATTTGCCCCCGCTCGGTGCGCACCTTGAAATCGGGCGCCCGCTGGCCCGGCCGCGCGCTCCGCGCGCAGCCGCTCAAGGCCAGCCCCGCGCTGAACAAAACCGCCAGCGCCAGCCCGCGCACCCGCGGGCTATGCAGTTTGCAATCAGCTTCGCCACTGTTTCGCATGGGTCGAAATCCGCAGTCAAAAATCCAATCACTATTATGAATCCGCTGCAACAAAGTTAAATCCGTTTCCGTATGAAAGGTGGAGGAATTCGAGCATGCATCTGCTGCCCCATATGCCTGCCTACGTCAACCGGAGCCTGTCGGCGCTGATGATCGCCTGGATTTTTACCGGCGTCTTTTTCCTGATCGGCATGCTGCGCGCCAACCGCATCAGCTCGCGCGAAGCTGGAGCGGCCCGGCTGCTGGACGCGCTGTTGCTCTGGGGCGGCTATTACTTACTCATGGTCCCGCTGGTTCCCTGGGCGGCTCTCAACCGCCGCTTCGCGCCGGTGACCTTGGCTCCGCTGGCCGCCGGAGTGGCAATTCTCGGTTTGATCCTGGTCTGCTTCTCGCGCTTTTTCCTCGGCCGTTACTGGAGCGGAACCGTGGCGCTCAAGCAGGACCACAAGCTGATCCAGAACGGACCCTATCGCTTCGTCCGTCATCCGCTTTATTCGGGACTGATCCTGGCGGTCTTCGGCACCGCCTGCGCCTTCGGCGTCTGGCATCGCCTGCTCGGCGCGGGGCTTCTGTTCGCCTGTTTTCTCCGCCGCGCGTTTAAGGAAGACCGGCTCATGCAGTCGCGCTTCGGCGCCGAATTTGACGCCTACCGCCGCCGCACCGGCCAGATCGTGCCCGGCATTGGGTAAGGGTTTTATTGGATAATCTCGCGGCGCGCATCGGCATCATTATTTACAGTCAGTCCCGTGCCACACCCTGAGCAGGATCACGCCATGTCCGGACACCTGGCCGGTAAAGCCGCCGGGCTGCCCGGCGGCGCTGATATGGGTCCATAAATTGGTGTAACAAACCGGGGTATTGGGCTTGCCCAGACCCAGCTGCCACCAGCGCACTGTCATGCGCGCGGCCTTCGGCCCGCGGTTAAACAGTCCCACCGCGACCGCGCCGCCGGACAGCGGCTTGCTCCAGATTTCGCGGTCGTTGGGGGCGCGTCCCGCGCGCCAGATGCGATGTCCCTGCACGCCCAGCACATCCTGATCCACCGCGATCACAGCCCGGTTTTCCAGAATGGAGCGGGTCGTGGTTGTCATCGTGCGCAGGTCATTGCCGGCCAATAGCGGCGCCGACAGCAAGCTCCACAGGCTCATCTGGGTGCGGTACTCGGTGGTGGTCATGCCGCCGTTGCCGATTTCCAGCATGTCGGGGTCGTTCCAATGCCCCGGACCGGAGTAGGCCGCCAGCCGGTTCTGGCTGAAGCCGTTGCGGGTCATGCTCGCCCAGTTATCCTTAATATCGCCGGTGGTGCGCCACAAATTGCCCGCCGTCTGGCCCCAGCGCCAGACCCGGTACAGTCCCCACTCGCAAAGGCTGAATACAATCGGCCGGTGCGTGGCCAGCAGCGCCGCGCCCATGCGGCGATAAAGCTGTTGCGCGATCTGGCCCGGCCGCAGGCCGTTCAGGTTTACATTCCCGTGTAACGTCGGCATCTGTCGCAGCGGCACGTTGCACCAGTCGAATTTCAAATAATCCACGCCCCAGGCGGCAAAGGTCGCGGCATCGGTGCGGTAATGGCCTAAGCTGCCGGGGTAGCCGGCGCAGGTGCGCAGCCCGGCATCTTCATAGAGTCCGAATTTCAATCCCAGTTTGTGTACATACGCCGCCAGCGCCGGAATGCCCTGGGCAAACCGCCGTGGATTGGCTTGGAGCCGCCCCTGGGCGTCGCGCTGGCGCGCCATCCAGGTATCGTCGAGATTCAGATAGATATAGCCGGCCTTGGCCATGCCGCTGGCCACCATGGCGTCGGCGGTCTGGCGCGCTACGCGCTCGTTCACCCGTCCGGCAAAGTGATTCCAGCTATTCCAGCCCATCGGCGGAGTCAGCGCTCGCCCGGGGTTCTGGTTCGCCGGAGCATGTCGCGGCCGCGGCCGCGGCGCGGCCAGCGCCAGGCCGGCCAGGCTGAGACTCAGGCAAAAGATGAAGCCGCGGAACGGGATATTCAGTGTGCGCATGGGGTTTCCTTGGGGCTGGGTTGAGGCGCGGACATTTTACAAACGCTGGCTATTTTAACGTAAACTTGGCCTCGAAATGAAAAAATGCAATTTTCCGCACGTTTTAGTCAAACCAAATTCTCGATAGAGCAATGCGGCATGGTTTGCCTCGCCGGCTCCCGTTATGATGTTTCAGTTCGTCGGCGGCTCAAGAATCCACAAGTTAAGCCGGTATCGAACCAACGCGGCGATGCGATGCGTTCTCCTTCGCCCGCGTCGCGCCGCCGGTCATCGCACAAGGAACTTATGCCGAATCGTTTTGCCCTTAGCCTCGCCCTCTTCCTCTTCGCGGGCAGCCTGGGCGCGCAGACAGCGCCCACCGTCGCCGTGGTCAATCAGGCCGGGCCGGCATCGCGCGCCCAGGCCGCCTTCGCCCTGCGCCATCTGGATCGCGCCTTGCGGGCCGCGGGCTATCGCCTCGTCCCGGCCGGCGGAGCCGCGGCGCATCTCATACGCCTGCGCACTGCCGCGCTGCCCGGCGGCGGACAGAGCTTTCGCATAGCTCCTGAGCCTGGGCGCGTCATCATCACCGGCGCCGGCCCGCGCGGCATGATGTACGGCATTTTGCGTCTGGCGGAGGAACTCCGCACCGGCGCGCGGCTGCGCGCCATTCCGGCCGAAACCCGCTCGCCCGTCATCCGCATCCGCGCCTTTAAATACAACCTGCCGCTGCCCGGCACGAATTATCTGGCGCACCGCAATCTTCGCCGCCATCGCTGGTTCTGGTCGCTCGATTACTGGCGTAAATTCCTCAACACCCTGGCGGAAGACCGCTTTACCGCCCTGCAGTTCTGGAGCGCCGAACCCTGGCAGGAAATGATCCGCCTGCGCCATTATCCCGAGGCCCAGGCCCTGCCGCCGGCCGTGCTCAGCCGGCATATCGCGTTTTTCCGCCGCATCTTTCAGATGGCGCATCATCGCGGCCTCGACACCTATCTGGTCACCTGGAACGTGGATCTCGGCCCCGCCTTCGCCCGCGCCCATCATCTGCCGTCGCGCAATGTGAATAACCATCTGGTGCGCCAATACATGCGCGCCTGCATCCGCACCGTGCTGCGCACCTATCCCAATCTCACCGGCCTGGGCACCACGCAAGGCGAGCAGATGGGGGTGATTCCGCCCGACCGCCGCGCCGCCTGGGTCGCCCGCACCTTTTTCCGCGCCATCCGCCAGTCGGGCCGCAAATACGTGCCGTTTATTCTGCGCTATTGGGGCGGCACGCCGGCGGCCACGGAAAAAGTCGCGGCCAACTATCATTTCGGTCCCGTCTATCTCGACATCAAATACAACGGCGAGCACGCGTTTTCCTCCACCCGCCTGCATCTGCAGAACATGTACTGGCTGCGGCAGTCGCACAATTACAAATTGCTCTGGCACATGCGCAATGACGACATCTTCCTGCTGCGCTGGGGCAATCCCGAGTTCGTCCGCGAGCTGATGAACCGCATTCACGGCACCCACCCCGCCGGCTTCACCCTCGGTTCCGAGGCCAGCGTGCCCGGCCGCAGCAACTACGACACCCCCGCCGCGAAAAAATATCAGGTCTGGCCTTATGACTTCCAGAAGCAATGGTGGCTGTTCGCGCTCTGGGGCCGGCTCGGCTATAACCCGCAGATTCCCACCCGCCGCTGGCGCAAGCAGTTCCGCCTGCGCTTCGGCGCGGCCGGCGACGCTCTCGATCTCGCCACCGCCGCGGCCGGCCATATCGCGCCCCTGACGACCTCCTATCACTGGAATTACATGAACGGCGACTGGATGGTCGAGGGCTCGCTCGGCTCCTGGAATACTTCCTCCGAGCAGCCGCGCTTCAACTATCGCCATACCGCGCTCTATCAGGCCATTCCCGATTACATCTTCAATAACACGATCGACTCCAGTTATGAAAATATTCCCCAGTATGTGGCGCACCGGCTCACCGGCCTGGCTTTTGCCCCCGCCCGCCGGTCGCCCCACAGCGTGGCCAGCGAACTCGCCTGGGAAGGCACGGCCGCCGCGGCGGCCCGCGGGATTCCCACCCCCGCCGGCGGGTATGGCAAAGCTCTCCACAATGCCCGCCTTGACGATGAAGCCTACGGCGCGCTCGGCCATTACTACGCCGCCAAGTTTCGCGCCGCCGCCGATCTGGGGCTTTACTTATTCAGCGGCGTTCATCGCGATCAGGCGCGCGCCATAGTTCACCTGCGGCACGCGCTCCGCGACTGGAAGTCCCTGGCCCGCATCGGCGACGCCCATTATCGTCCGCACGAGGTCTGGCAATTCGGCGTTTTCAGTTGGGGCAAATACACGCCCCTGGTCGCGCGCGATATCGCGATCGCCCGCCAGATGCGCCCCATTCCCAGCCATTTCGCGAGCTGGCAGGTCGCGGCCGGCTCCGGACCGGGCCAATCCGTTCGCACTCGCATCTGGCGCAACTATGGCGTCTATGGCTATCGCCAGTGGATGCTCTATTCCAACGCGCTGTTGAACCGGCAGACCCTGCGCCGGAAATTCGGCCGCGCGGCCCGCACCCTGCATTGGGCCCGAACGCTGCCCGCGCCTCCCTCCGGCCGCGTCTGGACGCTGGCCATTGCCGGCCATCCCCGCGCCCGCGTCGTTTTCCAGGGCCGCGTCATCCCTGCCGTCCACGTGCCCGCGTTATCTTTTTATGCCCTTGGCGGGGCGGGGAAGCTCGCGATCTCGCTTTCCGGCTACGCCGTGCCGGTCGTGAGCGCGCTCGCCAATGGCGCCGCGCCCGCCGCGCGGGCATCCAGGCCCGTGCATGTCTGGGCGCCGGTCAAGCTCACCGGCGCGGTCGCGAAATTGAGCGCGGCCTTGCCGCATCGCCGCGATTGGGAAAACGTCTGGCCCCGCACCTTCCATGCCGGCCGGGTGGAATACCGCGTCCGCGTCTCCGCCCCGGGTCTTTACCGGCTCGCGGCCAGCCTGCGCGGCGCCACGCAGGGTTTAATGGTCAGCATAGACGAGCGCAACTCCGGCCCCAGCCGCCTCTTCCCGCATGCGCCCGGTTCCGGCTGGAGCTGGCAAACCGTGCGCGGCAACTACGCTCTCGGCGCCGGCTCGCATTTAGTCACGATCTTTCTGCACCAGCCCGGCTCGGCCGTCCGCGCCGTGCGCCTCCAGGCGGTGGCGCCGGATCAGCTGCATCCCGCCCGCCGCCCGCATACCCACGGCTGAGTGCTTCAATTCAATGAATAAGCATCAATGCGGCTGTGCCGCTTTATAAATCCCGCAGGGCCTGGTTCGGGTCCAGTCCCGCCGCCCGCCGTGCCGGGATCAGGCTTCCCAGGTTT
>JAKAZV010000127.1 GCA_021826505.1 Acidobacteriota bacterium
ATCAGTTACCGGCCTTCGCGGCGGCGGCCCGCGGCGCTGGTCGTCAGCTCCTTTCTCAGCAATGACGTGCCGCTGCCCTTGCCCGCGGCGGGACCGCCGCATTTGAACCCGCCCGCGCTGCCCACGAGCGCGCTGCTGCGGGGATTCGAATCGAGAAACTGGCTGGCCGACCGGATTGAATTCTACCGGCGTCTGGCGCTGGCGCTGGCCTGTGTCTGCCTGCCGCTGCTGGGCATTTCGCTGGGGCTGGCGCGGCGGCAGGAAGGCAAAGCCGCGGGCTACATGGTGACCCTGCTGCTGGTGATGGTCTATTACGTGCTGTTCATTTCCGGCATTGCGCTGGCGCAGCACGGCCATCTGCCCCCCTGGCTGGGGGCGGGCGGCGCCGATCTGTTGTTTTTCGCCGCCGGGGTGTGGCTGCTGGCGCGCGGCGACCGCGTGCCGAGCGGGCATTCGCCGCGGCTGGGGCTGCCGGCCTGGGGACGGCCGCGATGGCGGCGGCAGAATGGCGCCGCCAGCCCCTGGTTCCGGCGGCGCAACGGCGGGGCCGGCCGGCGGCCGCCGCTGATGCCCTTTCTGCTCGACGGCTACATCCTGCTTCAACTGCTGGGGTTTGTGGCGCTGGTGCTGGGCGGCTTTTTGCTGCTCACGATCGTTTTCACCTTTTTTGAGTTGCTGGGCCATATTCTGCACAGCCACGCTTCGCTGGCGGTGGTGGGGCGCTACCTGCTGTTTCTGACGCCGCAGATGTTATTTCTGACGGCGCCGCTGGCCTTGCTGGTGGGCACGCTGCTGGCCTTCGGGCTGATGTCGAAAGCCAACGAAATCACCGCGCTCAAATCCTGCGGAGTGGGCGTGCACCGGCTGCTGCCGCCGCTGCTGGGGCTGGCGCTGCTGCTGGCGGCGGGACAGTTCGCGCTGGAGCAGACGGTGCTGCCGCGCGCCAACCGGCTGCAGAATTCGCTGCTGGCCCGCATCAAGGGCGGGCCAGCGCAGACGTTCCGCAGCCCGGCCTACCGCTGGGTATTTGGCCGCCAGGGGCATGTCTATTACTTCCGGTTTTTTGATTCCGGCGCCAACCGCTTCGATCATCTGCAAGTATTCACTTTCAGCCCGCGCCATTTCCGGCTGCGGCGGGAGATTGCGGCCCGCAGCGCCTACTGGGATGCGCGGCTGCGGGGCTGGGTGCTGGAAAACGGCTGGCAGCGGCAGCTGCGGGGCGCGCGGGTGACGGCGTATCAGCGCTTTCGCGTGGCCAGCTTTCGCACGCTGGGCGCCACGCCGGCCTATTTCAAAACCCGGACCCCGGAAGCATCGCAGATGAATTACGGCCAGCTCAGCCGCTATGTCAGCAAACTGGCCGCCAGCGGCTACGATGTGAACGGCCTGCGCGTGCAACTGGAGCAGAAGATCGCCTATCCGCTGATCAGCGTGATCATGGTGCTGCTGGCCTTTCCCTATGCCCTCTCGGTGGGCCGGCGGGGCGCGGTGGGCGGACTGATGCTGGCGCTGGTGGTGGCCATGGGATATTGGTTCAGCGCCGGACTCCTGCAGGCATTGGGCAATCTCGATCAGATGCCGGCGATGCTGGCGGCCTGGGCGCCCGATGCCGCCTTTGCCATGGCGGGCGTGTATCTCATTCTTAAAGTGCCAACCTAGAAAAAATCTTTCCCAAAGAGCGCCCGTTCCCGGAGGGCATTAACTTTTCCGGTGCGGGCGATTGTCGTGCGGCATGAGTTCGCCGAGCCGCTGCAGGAGATGCCGCTGTTCGGAATTGAGCCGGGTTGGAACTTCCACATGAACCAGCACGTGCAGATCGCCGCGGCCGCGGCCCTGCAGTCGGGGCACGCCTTTGCCGCGCAAGGGCGGCAGTTGGGCGCCGGGCTGGATACCGGCGGGAACTTTGATTTTTTCCGTGCCCCAGGGAGTGGGAACTTCGAGCTCGCAGCCTAAAGCGGCCTGGGGAAACGAGAGCCCGATGGCGCAGTAGAGATCGTCATCCTGGCGCTCGAAAAACGGATGCGGCTCGACCGCGAGCACGACATAGAGATCGCCAGCGGGTCCGCCCTCCGGACCGGCATCGCCTTCGCCCGAGATGCGCAACTGGGCGCCATCGCCGACGCCGGCGGGAATCTGGACTTTGCGCCGCACCGGCTGCGAGAGCCGCCCCTGGCCGCGGCATTGCGGACAGGCTTCGCGGATGATGCGGCCGGCGCCGCGGCAGATGGGACAGGTGCGGGCGACGGTAAAAAAGCCCTGCGAGGCGCGCACCTGCCCCGCGCCGCCGCACTGTTCGCAGGTGCTGGGCGCGGCGCCATGCAAGGTGCCGCGTCCCTTGCAGTCGGCGCAGGCAACCTGATGGCGGAATTCGAGATTTTTTTCCACGCCCTGCAGGGATTCTTCAAAGCTGAGCCGGAGATCCAGCTTGAGATCGGCGCCGGCGCGGGCGCCGCCGCGGCGGTGGCGCTGTCCGGAAAACGGATCCAGATTGAAAAAGTCGCCGAAGATGCTGGAAAACATGTCGGCGAAATCGCCCGCCTCGGCGCCCTGGCCGTTGACTCCGGCGTGGCCGAATTGATCGTAGCGGGCGCGTTTATCCGCGTCGCTGAGCACGCCGTAGGCCTCGGAAGCTTCTTTGAATTTTTCTTCCGCTTCGGGATTGGACTGATTGCGGTCCGGGTGGTATTGCAGCGCCAGGCGGCGGTAGGCGGACTTGATCTCAGCCTCGCCGGACTCGCGCGATACGCCCAGAACCTCGTAATAATCACGTTTCGAAACGATCATGGAAATAAGCCCGGAACCCCGGGTTCAGAATAAAACCGGCTACGGTTTGCGGGAGACTTTGACCATGGCCGGGCGGACCAGCCGGTCGCGCAGCCGGTAGCCGGTCTGCAGTTCTTCGACCACGGTGTGGTCGGGCACATCATCACGCTCGACGGTCTCAATCGCCTCATGCCAGTGGGGATCAAAGGGCTGGCCCTGGGCGGAGATGGTTTCGAGGCCGGCGCGGCGGGCGCCATCCTGCCATTGTTTCAGGATGAGGGCGATGCCCTGACGGAGTTCTTCGACCCCGCCCGAGGCGCTCTGGGCGCGGGTAAAGTTGTCGAGCACCGGCAGGAAGGCGCGGGCCATGTCAATTGCGCCCTGCACCCGGGCTTCGCTGTTCTCTTTCTGGGCACGCTTGCGGAAGTTGTCGAATTCGGCCAGCGCGCGCAGCAGCCGGTCCTGCAGCCGGTCGCGTTCCTGCCGCATGGCTTCCAACTCGCGCACGGAATCCGGAACGGTGGTTTCCGCCGCGGCCGGAGTGTCCGGCGCGGCATCGCCCGCGGCTTCCGGAGCGGGCGGAGCGGGCTGCATTTCATCAACGCTGGAACGATTGCGACCTGACATGGCGATTAACTGCCTGGCTGCCGCTGCAGCATCATGTGCTCAACGGCTTCAATGGCACCCATCATCTGATGATAATCCATGCGCATGGAGCCCAGCACGGCAATCGCGCCGCGGGCGCCGTCGGCGGACTGGCAGGGCGCCCAGACCACGGCCATTTCCGCCAGCCGGGCCTGATCCAGTCCGATGCGCACGCGCGGGGCCAGGCGGGGCGGATAAACCGCCGGATCGTTGGCGATCAACTCCTGCAGCAGTTGCAGCAGGGTTTCCTTGGTCGTGAGGGCGGCGAGAACCGCCGCGAGCTGTTCCTGGCTCTGGATCAGGGCGGCGAGATGCGGGGCGCCCTCCATAAAGACCACGTCCTGGCGCTGAGCCGCCAGCACGCCGCAGTGATAGAGGACCAGCACGCGTTCGAGGAGGCGGTCGTAAGCGGCGGAATCCTCGCTGACGCGGCGGGTCAATTCCTGGCGCATACGCTCCAGCGTCCAGCCGGGAAAGTTGCGGGTGAGATAGCGGGCGGCGTGATCGAGTTCATCCTGGGTATAGTTTTCGGGCACGCGCGTGACGCGCTCCCAGATGGCGCCGCCGCTGGTTTCGAGCAGCGAGAGCACGCGGCGCTCGCTCAGCCGCAGGAAGCGGATTTCGCGGATCCCGGGGGTGTCTTCCGGGGTGATGGCGCCGATGGCGGCCTGACGGGTGAAATCGGCGAGGAAGCGGCAACTGGCGGCCAGCAGCCCGGCAAAATCGCCGGCCTGCTCGAGGCTTTCGCGCAGGCGAGCGGCATCGGCGGCGGCCAGGGGACGGGGCTGGGCGAAGCGCGCGGCGTAGTAGCGCATGGCCCGCGGGGTGGGCACGCGCCCGGCCGAGGCATGCGGCTGGCGCACCCAGCCAGACTGCTCCAGGACAGCCAGCACGCTGCGGATGGAGGCCGAGCTGAGGTGCTCGGCATTTTCCCGCACCAGCGAGCCGGAGGCGACCGGTTCGCCGCTGGCCAGATAATGCGCCAGCAGGCTGTCGAGAATTTCGCGCTCGCGCCGGCCCAGCACGGAATCGGCCAACGGGGCCTGAACGGCATCGCCCGCCGGCGCCGAATTGGGTTCTGGCAGTTTCACAGCTAGTTTGATTTTAATTTTCTCCGCGGCGCAGAGCAAGCGAAGTTACCCTGAGCGGCGAGATTATTAGAACCTGTCTCATAAAGCCGTGTGCAGTAAAGTTTACGCTATGCATGCGACTTTTCTTTCGCTCGGGCCCAACGCGCGGAATTGTTTCGCTGGAAAAGCCGCAAACCTACCCTGATTTGATGCTATGCACCATTTATGAGACAGATTCTATCCCTAATTCCCCGCCTCGGCTTCCGCCGCCAGGAACGCCCGCACGGCGGGCTGCCACTGCCGGCGCGCTTTCAGGATGAACTCGATCAGATCGCGGGCCGCGCCCTGCCCGCCGGCGGAGGGGGCAATCCAGTGGGCGGCCTGGCGGACATCCGAACGGGCATTGGCGGGGGCGGCCATGAAGCCGCAGCCATGCATCATGGGCAGATCAATGATGTCGTCGCCCATGCAGGCGGTTTCCTCCCAGTCCACGCCGGCCTGGCGCAAGAGGCTTTGCATTTCACGGCGTTTGTTGATGACGCCCTGGCGGATGAAGCGCAGGCCCAGCGCCTCGGCGCGGGCCTGGACGGCGGCGGATTTGCGGCGCGTGATCAGGCCGGTGAGCAGGCCGGCGTGCCGCGCCAGCGCCAGCCCGATGCCGTCATGGGCGCTGAAACCCTTGGCCTCAAGCAGCACTTCCCTGCCTTTGGAGTTAAGAGCAGGAACGAGCCAGATGGTCCCGTCGGTGAGCACGCCATCCACATCGAAGACCAGCAGGCGGATGCGGCGGGCGCGGGATTGTAGTTGGGAATGGGAAAGACGCATAGAGTAAGGATCACGCTCAACATCGTTCAACAGCGCTCATGGGCCGCTGCCAGAAGCGATCAGATCATGCCGGTGGTCCAGAGATCGTGCAGATGCACCACGCCGGCGAGCGCGCCGGCGGCATCGAGCACGGGCAGGCTGGTGATCTTGCGGGTTTCCATCAGGCGGAGGGCGGCGGGCGCGAGCATGGTGGCGGGAATGGTCACCGGCCGCGCAGTCATGCAGTCGGCGGCGCGCAGATCGACCGCGGCAGCGCCGTGGCGCTCCAGCAGACGGCGGAGATCGCCGTCGGAGATCAGGCCCAGGAGTTTTCCCTGCTCATCCACCACGGTCGTCATGCCCAGGCCCTTGCGGCTCATTTCATAGAGCAGATCAGAAAAAGCTGCCTGGGGCGGGACGCGAGGGATTTTATCGCCGGCGTGCATGAGTTCCGCAACCGGGGTTAATTGCCGGCCCAGCCGGCCGCCGGGATGGAGTTCGGCGAAGTCGGCGGCGGCAAAGCCGCGCGCCGCGGCGACGGTCATCGCCAGGGCGTCACCCATGGCCAATGCAGCGGTGGTCGAGGCAGTGGGAGCGAGGCCGTGGGGACAGGCCTCGCGCGCCACGCTGACATCGAGCACGGCTTGCGCGTTGCGCCCCAGCGTGGAGGCGGGCACGCCGGTGAGGGCGATGAGATGCAGGCCGAGGCGCTGGATCCAGGCCAGCAGCTTCAGCAGTTCTTCGGTTTCTCCTCCGTAGGAGAGCGCGATCACGACATCGCCCGCAGCCAGCGCGCCCAGATCGCCGTGCAGCGCCTCGGCGGGATGCAGATATAATGCCGGCACTCGAGTGGAGTTCAGCGTGGCCGCGATCTTGCGGGCAATCAAACCGCTCTTGCCCAGGCCCGTGACTACCACGCGGCCGCGGCAGTCGAGGATCAGACGCACGGCTTCGGCGAAACCTTCATGCAAGCGGTTTTCCAGAGCCGCGACGGCTTCGGCCTCGATGCGCAGCACATCACGCGCCAGCGCAAAAGATTGGGATTTGGCCGATTCAGACATATTTCAGACTATAGCAGGCGAGCGGATGACAGATGACGGATAACGAAGCAAGACGAGGGTGAACGGGAACGGAGAAGCAAGATGAGAGTAAAGGCATGGGAATGAAGGAGTTGATGAAGAAAAGCCGGTCAAGGGGAAAAACGTGGAAGTGTCGCATTTTTTGAAGTGAGATGCGATGAAGCAGATAAATAAAGAACCAACGAACGGATGCGACTGCG
>JAKAZV010000018.1 GCA_021826505.1 Acidobacteriota bacterium
GCGGGATGACTGCCGGCGCTGGAGGCCAGGAAGCGGCCTTTGCCTTTATGGTTGAGAATGGCCTCGGCCATGAGGGAGCGGGCTGAGTTGCCGGTGCACAGAAACAGAAACCGGTAGGGAGGGGTCATATATTTTCCTGATTCAAGCCTGGCCGCCGGTGATTGATGACGGAGCCCGGCATTGAAATCCGCCTCGTGCTGGTTTTCCCGCGCCAGAGCCAGCATTTTATCTGCCGTATAGAGGCTAAACGAAACCTTCGCGGCTGGTTATGAACGCGAGCCGTAGACGCTTGCCTCAAGCCGAACCAGGCGTTCGGTGTGATCTTTAATGAAAGACTCCTGAATGTGGTCCAGGCGCAGATTCATGCCATCCAGACGCTGGTCCATACGGTCGAGACGCTGATCTATGCGATCAAAGCGCTGATCCATACGGTCGAGGCGCTGATCTATGCCATCCATGCGTTGATTCAGGCCATTTATGCGGGAGATCATTTCTTCCCGCAGATGTTTGACTGCCTGCAATTGGATCATCAAACTGATCAGGACCGCTAAAACCGGCAAAGCCACGGTAATGTAGAGTTGAACGTTGGTCATAACCGAGGCACCCGAAGATTACGTTTGACCCACCCGTGGCTATAGTTTAGACCAGTTCATGAGCCGAGCTGAGCTCAGCGAAAGCACGCAATGCGGGAGGCGGGCCGAAGAGGGTGGGATGAAAGATGCGCGCCAGCAATTCCAGACCCTCCACGATGCCGGGACCGGCCTGGCTGAAATAGCGCGGCCCGTCTAAAACCCAGACCTGACGATTGCGCACCGCCCGCAGGTTGTCCCAGCCGGGGTATTGGCGCAGGCATTGCATCTCTCGCGCGGCCCGCTCCACGGAAAAGCCGCAGACCATGCCCAGGATCATTTCCGGATCATAGGCCTGGAGTTCTTCCCAGGGCCGGCGGGTCGAATAGGCGCCGGGAGCCGCGAGGCGATCACGGCCGCCGGCAAGCTCGATCAGCTCCGGCGTCCAGTGGCCGGCGTTGTAGAGGGGACGCGGCCATTCGAGACAAAATACTTCGGGCCGCCGGTCCAGATGGCGGGTGCGGGCGGCAACCGCCTCGATGCGCGAGCGCAATTGCGCGACCAGGGCCAGGCCGGCCGCTTCCCGGTCCAGCGCGCGCGCCACCCGGAGCATGTCGTCGAGCGCGGCAGCCACGGTTTGCGCATGCAGCGAGAGAATTTGAGGCTGCGGGTCGAGCCGGGCCAGGCAGCGCTGCAGATCGGTCGGGGTCAGAGCGCAGACATCGCAGAGCTCCTGGGTGAGGATCAAGGTGGGCCGCAGGGCTTGCAGGCGCTCCGCATCGAGAATGTAGATGCTTTCGCCGCGGGCATAGGTGGCGGAGACCAGGGCGTCAATTTCAGCCGCGCTGAGGCGGCTGTCGTCATAGCTGAGCGAGTTGACCACCGGCAGGCGCGCTACCTGAGGCATGAGGTGATGGTCGTGCGAGACTCCGGCCAGACAATCGCCCGCGCCCAGCGCCCAAACTATTTCAGTCGCGGTGGGCAGTAGCGAAACGATGCGCGGCACGGGCATGACATCCATTTTATGCCAGGGAGGCGTTGAGCCTTGTGTACCTGACGGATCCTGAATCCCGCGTTTATTTCAACACCGGCCGAAGCTGGATTTCCACCGCCGGGTTCATGGCGCCCTGGCGGTAGCCTTCCAGATCAAGCGTCACATAACGAAAGCCCAGCGGGCGCAGCGCGGTCCGGATGCGGGCGATCATTTCCAGATCCAGGGCGCGGGACAATTCGGAGGGAGCAATTTCCAAGCGGACCAGCTCGCCGTGATAACGCAGGCGGAACTGGCGAAAGCCGAGCTGTTCCAGGGCTTCTTCGCCCTGCTCAATGCGGCCCAGGACCTCGGGCGTGACCGCGATGCCGGGCGCGATGCGAGAGGAAAGACAGGCGGATGCGGGCCGGTCCCAGACCGCCAGTCCGGCTTGCCGCGCCAGCTCGCGCACTTCGGCCTTGCCGAGAGCGGCCTCCTGCAGCGGCGCACGGACTCCGTGCGCCTCGGCGGCGGCGCGGCCGGGGCGAAAATCGCTCAGATCGTCGGCATTCAGGCCGTAGGCCAGGGTGCGAAATTCCGGACGCCGGACAAGCTCACGCTCCATGACGTGAAATAGTTCGTCTTTGCAGAAATAGCAGCGGTCGGCGCCGTTGCGGCGGTATTCGGGGTTTTCCAATTCGCTTGTGACGAGCACCCGGCAGGGAAAACCGTGCGCTTCGGCCAGCGCCAGCGCATCGCGCAGATGCCGGCGCGGCAGGCTGGGCGAATCGGCGATGATGGCCAGCATCCGGCGGTCCAGCGCCTGCCAGGCGGCATGGGCCAGCAATGCCGAATCCACGCCTCCCGAATAGGCCACCAGCACCGGCCCGCAAGCCAGCAGAATTTCGCGCAAATGGGCCTGTTTTTGAGGAAGCGGCAGCTCGGCGGACATGGCTGAATTCAGGTTAGCATGCGGATACGCCGGCCCGGCAATGAATGCTGCATGAGCGGTCCGGCCGGCAGCGGCGGAATTTATGCAAACCTATAATCTTCCATGAGCGAAGAATGGCTTCAGGCGGGAGGGTTGAGAGCGCGCCATGCCGGGCCGCCGGCTCCGCGGGGATTGCCGCTGGCCTTGCTGCATGGCATGGGCGGCGGCGCCTGGGTGTGGGAGCGCATGCAGGCGTGGCTGGCCGAGCGCGGGCGCTCCAGCTACGCGCTGGAGCTGCCGGGGCATGGCCTGGCCGCGGGCGAATCGGTCATGCAATATACGCTGGCGGATTATGTAAAGCTGACTGCCGAGGCGCTTGCGGCGCTGCCCAACGCGTATCTGATCGGCCATAGCATGGGCGGCTTGATCGCCCAGGGAGTGGCGGCGATCCGGCCGGCGCCGGGAAACGTGTTTATGTGCAGCGCACCGCCGTGGCACATGTTCCGGCCAGCCTATAAGCGCATGTGGGGGATGGCTATGCAGCGCCCGGACTGGCTGCTGCGGGGCGCGCTCGGCCAGCCCATCCTCTGGCCGGACCGCATGCAGGCGGCGCTGCTGGAGAAATATTTAACTCCGGAATGGCGGACGGTGGCGCGGGCGCGCACCGTGCCGGAGTCGGGGCTGGCGGTGCGGGATATGGCGTTCGGGCTGGGAGTGAATACCCGGCGCCGGCTCGACTCGCCCTGCGCGGTGCTGGCCGCGACGGATGACCGCATGCTGCCTTCCGGCGAGCAGAAACGGCTGGCGCAATATTACAATTGCGAGCTGGAGTTCTTGCCCGGCGGACATATGCTGCCGCTGGAAAGGGGCGGAGAGGCGGCGGCGGCATGGCTCGACGTCTGGTGTTCAAAGATCGAAAAAACAAAAACATGAAAATGCAGATCTGGTTCCGGACGCTCCGCTGGAGCGGCATGGTTGTGCTGGCAAGTTTTCTTTCCAGCGGGATTCTAGTCCACGCGCAAAACGCGCCGCGCTCCAAGGGCGGCATCGTCGTTTTCTGGCAGGCGGGTTTTCCCACGCTCGAAAGCCAGCCGGTGACGCGGGGCGATATAAATGCCGCGCTGGCGGGGCTGCCCGTGCGCTATGTCAATCTCGGCCAACTGCAAAAATTTGCGCAGTGGCGCGGCGCCCGGCTGCTGATTTTGCCCTATGGCTCGGCGGTTCCGGCGGCGGCCTGGCCGGCGATTCTCGCTTATCTGCGCCAGGGCGGAAACCTGCTGACGCTGGGCGGACGCGGGCTGATGATGCCGGTGGATGGCCAGACCGCTCCATTTCTTGCCCGGCGCGCGGAAGATGCTTACGCCTGGGCGCTGGGGTTTGGCAATAGTTATGCCGCCCGGCTTTCGCCCGCGAAATTGCAATTTCGCTGGTCGCGGCACGCGGCTTCATTTCATGGTCTGAGCATGAATCCACGCCGGGTATTTGTGCTGGAGCGGGCCTGGGGCTATGCCTCCTATCATGGGCTGGGCTTTATGGAGACGGCCGGCGGCGCGCGGGCAGCCGCTCCGGTGACCCGCATTGATTTTGATGACACGGCGGGCGGGATGGCCGGCGATCGCTGCGTTTTTTTGAACTTCACGCCGGCGCCGGGATTCTGGGCCAGCGCATCCGGCCGGCGGCTGGTGCGTGAGGCGGCGCTCTATGCCCGGCGTGGCGCCACGGTATTTGAAGCCCGCATGCAGCTCGATACGGTTACGCCGGGCGAGACGCCGGAAGTCAAGCTGCGATTCCGGAGGGTTCTGGATCAGCGCCTGCGGATTCCCATCCGGCGCAATCAGTTTCAGGTTTCCGTCTGGCGCAAGGGACGGCGGCTGGCGATGCGCAATTTGCAGTGCGCCGGCGCGACCTGCGATCTGCATCTGGCTCTGCCGGCGGCGGCCGCGCCGGGGTTTTATCGTGTGCGGGCCGGCTATTGGCATCATGGCCGAATCCTGGAAGCCGAAAACCTCGGCTATTGGGTGCGGGATCCGCGGTTGCTGAATTCGGGCGCGGCGCTCACCGCGGGCAGGAATTTTTTGCAGGCCCATGGCCGGACGTTTTTGCCCGTCGGCGCCAATTATTTTTCCACCGCTTGGTACTACGGAGGCTTTGGCCAGGGCAATGCCGCCGATTGGCGGCGCGACATGATGGCCATGCGGCGGCGGGGCATCAATTTCATACGCACCGGGGTGTGGGGCGGACAGAGCCGATTTCTGAATCCCCTGGGCGGCGCCAATCAGGCATTTCTGCGCGGGCTGGAGGCCTTTTTACTGGCCGCGGCGCGCGCGCACATTCAAGTCAACTTTACCTTTACCGCCTTCAATCCACGCATCGGCTATGGCCCGGCCCATCCGGGCGGGCGCAACCCGTATCTTGATCCGGGAGTGATCCGGGCGGAGCTGGACTATTGCCTTTCCATCGTCCGCCGGTTTAAAAGTGTGCCGTTTCTAAGCTGGGATCTGATCAACGAGCCCAGTTTTTCGAACCCGCTGATTCCGTGGAAAGGCAATATTCCCAACGGCGATCCCATCGAGCTGCGGCTCTGGCGGCAGTGGCTGCGCCACCGCTACGGACATCTGGCCAATCTGGCGCGGGCCTGGAACACGACCGCGGCGGCGTTGGGAAGCTGGAACGCGATTGCGCTGCCTTCGGCCGCCGATATCACAAAACTGACGCGCTACGGAAATCCCGAACAGGACCGGGCCTTTGATTACAACCTGTTTGCGCAGAAGATGTTCGGGCGCTGGGCACGGACCATGATCGCCGCGATCAGGACCGCCGGCTCGCGCCAGCTCATTGATGTGGGCCAGGATGAAGGCGGCGTGACCAACCGCGTGCTCGATCAATTCATCGGCGGGGACGGGGTCAGCTTTACCGTGGACCACACCTATTGGCAGGACAATGCCCTGCTTTGGGATTCGCTGGCCTCGCACCGGCTCGGGAAACCGGATTTTGTGGGAGAGACCGGCGTGCAGCCGGTCTGGGAAATCAACAATTCCGAGCGCTGGAATGAGTACACCGCGGCGGGGCTGATCGAGCGCAAGCTGGCCCTGGGACTGGCCGCCGGCAGCTCCGGCGGATTACTTTGGGAGTGGGGCAACGGCGATAATTTCGGCATTCAGCGGCAGGATGGCTCGAATAAAGCCTGGAAGCATATCCTCACCGGCATTGCCAGGTTCGCGCGGCGTACGGCCCCCGGCTGGCAAGGTGAAATCCTGCCCCGGACCGCGATCGTGCTGCCGCAGTCGCTGCAATTTTCGGTTTTTAACCGCTATGCTCTGCGCGCCCAGCAGCACGCGGTGCGGGCATTGTATGATTACGCCCGCGGCGCGGCGTATGCGGTGGGCGAATATCAGCTCGCACTGCTGGGCCGGCCGAAGCTCATCATTGTGCCCTCGCCCTGGGTGCTGAGCCGGGCGGCATGGAAGATCCTGCTGGCGCATGCGCGCGCGGGGGCAACGCTCTTGATTTCCGGCCGCTTTGATCTGGACGCGCATTTTCACTCCACCGGACGGCAAACAGCGATCGGACTCAACTACCGGCCCCGCTTACTGGCGCAGCGCATGTTTCATATCCGCTGGGCGGGCCACAGCGCCTGGCTGAGCTACCCAGGAGAAGAAACCAATTATCTTGAATACGGCGCCTTGCCGGGAGGACGGAGTTTTCAGGATTTGCCGCTCGGCCGCGGACGCATTTTGTATTTCGCGGCGCCGCTGGAGCTGAACTCGAGCTATCGGGCGATCGGCGAAATTTATCGCTATGCTCTGCATGTGGCCGGCATTCAACCGGAGTACACGACCACGACTCGCGACCCGGGCATTACAATTTGCCCCACGCGTTTTGCCCAGGGCACGCTGTATGTGCTGACTTCAGAGAGCGCGCGGACACGGCTGGTGAACTGGCGCGACCGGGCCAGCGGCCGGGCATTTTCATTGCGGCTGGCGCCCGGGCGGGCGGCGCTGCTGTGGGTGAGCCTGCAAGGCAAGGTGCCGGCGCACTATGGCGGCGCGATTTTACACGCGACGGGAAAGCCGAGCCGGAATTAAGCGCTGGTCCGCAAGGGCGCGGCGGAGTCATTTTGTACGGCCAGCCGTTCAGGTTGAAAGCGGCCCAGCGTGCTTGGATGGGTGTTTTCAGTTGAATGCGCTTGAATACTCGCTTCTGATTCCAACAGCAGCCGCCAGCGCGCGGCGCCATGCTTCCTTTCGAAGCTGGCTTCAAAGGCGCGCCGGGCATTGCGCCGGGCGGCGGCCAGAATCTCCGGTGATTGCCGCAATAATCGCAACCGCTCGGCCAGCACCGCATCATTGCCCGCGGGGATAGTCCAGCCGCAGCCGTGGGTGCGCAGAAAACGGGATACCGCGCCCTGCTCCGAGCCCAGCAGAAGGATGGGCGTGCCGGCGGCCAAAAATCGGGGCAGGGCGAAGGGAAACCGTATATGAGTCTCCGCCTCGGTTATCTGAAGAAGGCCCAGGCTGGCGGAGCTATATAAATGTCCTTCCCGGGCGAGGGAAACCGGCGCGATCCAATCAATCTGTCCGGGCACGGGCGGCGCAGGTTTGGGTTTGCGGGCGCGGACGAGAGGCTGGCGGCCCACAATCACATGATGCGGCTGTTCAGCATCCGTAAGCTGCCGGCCGGCGCGCGCGAGCAGTTCCAGGCCCTCGGCGCCAAGGTTTTCGTAGAAACCAGTGAGTATGAATTTCCCCTCCAGGTCCAGGCCCCGGATGATGACATTGTGCTCGGCGCGAATCGGCGCCAGCTGCCGGCCATCCGCCCAGATGGGCAGCAGATCCAGAGAGCCCGGAAAAGGCGCAAGCGCCCCGCGCAGCCCGGCACGCAGATCCTCAGAACAGGTGACGATGCGGCGGGCATGCCGCAAGGCGGTCTGAATCAGCCGAATCCGCCGCTTGCGCCAAAATCGCCGCACAATATTGCCGGTGACGGGCTGCAGCAGAGTCGGCTCGACTTCGAGAGCCCAGGCAATATAGTGAGTTCCCCGCAGCCTGTGCAGCATATATGCCAGCAGCATCAGGAGCGGAGGCGGGGAGGGGACGAGCAATAGATCGGGCTGCCGCTGAAAAAAGATGCGCCAGCCCGCGGAAAACAGAAAACGCGCGTACCCGATGCGGCAGCTCCAGCGTTTATCGGGCTGGCAGGCGCCGCAATAGAGCCGGCGCATGCGCACCGAACTGAGAAACAGCGCGCTCGAGCCGTCTTCGGCAGTGCCGGTCAGAACCTCGACTTCGTGCCCGCTTTCCGCCAGATCAACCGCCAACTCGGTAAATAAACGGCTGGCCGGCGATGGGTTTGGATAGAAGGAAGGATGGAGCAGCAGGATGCGCATATTCAGCAGGGCCAAAATTTGCCCGGCGGCAAATGGATACCAGAGACACTATGCAATTTTCTGCCCTTTTCCCCGCGGGCCCGCAACTCTATGAAATACAAGGCACAAAACCGATGAGATCGTTCAATAACGGCAAAAATGCCGAGAAACGCTGGAACATTTCTTTACATTTCCGGCATGGCTTACCCATGTCGCTCCACGCTCATCCATGTATATTGTGGAAGGAGGGGAACTGCATGAGCGAACTGGCGCGAAAAAACTGTGTTCCATGCCGCGGCGGCGTTCCACCGCTCAAAGGCGGAGCCATTCAGGAATTATTGCTCCAATTGCCGGGCTGGGAAGTGGTGCGGGAGCATCATTTACACAAAAATTTTACGTTTCCTGATTTCGTCAGCGGCCTGGCTTTTGTGAACCGCGCCGGGGAAATTGCCGAGCAGGAAGGCCACCATCCGGATCTGGGGCTGAGCTGGGGGAAGGTGGAAGTGACAACGTATACGCATAAAATTGACGGCCTGACGGAGAGTGATTTTATCCTGGCGGCCAAGCTGGAAGAAGCATATAAAAAATCTCCTTCCCGTCAGGCTTAGAAGCGCCGCATTAATCGAGCGCGTAGCGCTTGCGTTTATCGAGCAGGGTTTTACGGCTGATGCCGAGCACGCGCGCGGCATCGGATTTATGTCCGCGCAGCCGGTGCAAAACCGCCGCAATGTGCTCGCGCTCGACTTCTTCCAGGCTGCGCTCGGTGGGATGAGCGCCGGTTTCCGAGGTGATATGGGGAGGGAAATCGGTGAGCTGCAGCACCGGTCCATCACTGTGGATCAGGGCGCGTTCCAGCAGATTTCTTAATTCGCGCACATTGCCGGGGTAGGAATAGGAGCGGAGCGCGCGCAGGGCCTCATCGGCCAGCCGCAGATCCGGGCGGCGATGAATTTCACCCAGCCGCTCCAGAAAATGCCGGATCAATGGTTCCAGATCGGCGCGGCGCTGGCGCAGGGGCGGAATCTGAATAGGCACGACATTGAGCCGGTAATAGAGATCTTCCCGGAAGTTGTGCTGGGCCACGGCCTGTTCCAGATCCAGATTGGTGAGCGCCACGATGCGGGCGTGGATGTGCTGCACATGATGTCCGCCCAGACGCTCGAAGGATTTTTCCTCGATGATGCGCAGCAGTTTGGCCTGCAGGCCCAGGCTGAGAGCGGCGATTTCATCCAGCACCAGGGTGCCGTGGGCTGCCAACTGCAGGCGGCCGGGCTTGGCCCGGTCGGCGCCGGTGAAGGCGCCTTTTTCATAGCCAAAGAGTTCGCTTTCGAGCAATTCCGTGGGCAGGCTGGCGCAGTCAATTTTGACCCAGGGCTGGTCGGCTTGCGGGCCGGACTGATGCAGAATCTGGGCCAGCAGCTCCTTGCCGGTGCCGCTTTCGCCCCGGATCAGCACGGTCGAGGGCGTCTGCGCCACCTTGCGGGCCAGCTCGAGCAGGCGCAACGATTGCGGGTCCTGGGCGATCCAGATGGAACGGAGATCGGGGGGCATCATAACGGCTTGGCTAAGGCTTGCGCCGGGGCTTTTTCACGGCACGGGAGCGGGATTGGCTAGATCCGGACGCGGCGCGGCGCGGCCGCGGAGCAGATTTTGAGGCCGCCGCGGCTGATTTTTTCTTTCCTCGCCCGGAGGCGCCGCCACGGTCTTTACTATGATCGGCCTGGGTGCGGGGCGCGGATTCCAGGCTGGCGGCCGCGATTTGCGGCGCCTGCCGCCATAGCCGCTCCAGGCCGTAAAAATTCCGGGTTTTTTCGGTGAAGATGTGGACCACGAAGTCCATGTAGTCGAGCACGATCCATTCGCCGCGGGTAAAGCCTTCGCGCAGGCCGTGCCGGGGCGCCAGCGCCATTTCAATGGCTTCGGCGATGGATTGGGTTTGCCGCGGGTTGGACCCCTGGCAGATCAGAAAATAATCCGCAATCGAATTGAAGGCCCGCATATCAAGCACGACGGTGCCGGAAGCCAGTTTGGCCTCGGCGGCATGCAGGGCATGATGAAGCTGATGACGTATGGCGCGGTCCGTCGCCGGACCTTGTTTGCGGGGCATGATATACAGCCTACATGATATTGAAAAAAGACCCGCGCGGATACGAAATTTCACCTGGGCGCGGCCGGCGCGCGGTATAAACCGGCGCGGGCAATATAGGCCGCGACCACGGCGGGCGGAGTGGTCGGCCCATGGGCGGAGAAGCGGCTGCGAGCTGCTGCGGCGCGCAGCTGGCGCGAGCTGGCGGGATGATGAAACCGGCGCAGCCAGTGCAACCGCGCGGCGGGAATGGCGGCGGGGATGGCGCTGGACTCGGCAGCGGATGCTGCCGCGCGCGGCGCCACCACCCAATCGCACAGGCCGGCCAGCCGGGGATAATCTTTCCAATGCGGCAGATCGGTGAGGGCATCGGCGCCCAGGAGAAAAAACAGCCGGGCCCGCGGATGCCTTCGCCGCACGGCCGAGATTTCATCCACCGCATAAGTGGGGCGCGCGGCCAATTCCGGCAGCGCCAGCGGCGAGGCCCGTTTCCAGCCGCGCAAAGCCAGCGCCGTCATGGCATAGCGATCGGGATAGGAAGCGCCGGGCGCGGCTTTGTGCCAGGGCTGCGGCGCGGGCAGAAAATAAATCCAGTCCAGCTGCAGCTCGCGCTGGGCCCGGCGCGCGAACTGAAGATGGCCCCGGTGAATGGGATCGAAGGTGCCGCCGAAGAGACCGATGCGGGCCCGGCGCGGCAACGGTATGCCTGCGCCAGGGAGTGAGCTGCGTTGAGCGGGACTGTTCTTCACTTCAATGGAATATTAAGTCAGTCTTGAGGCGCGGTGCGCAGGCGTTGCTCCATGGCCCGCAGCAGGGGCTTAAGCCCCGTGCCGGTGACGGCGGAAATCTGCAAAAAGGGCAGCTTGCGCCGGCGCGCCAGCTTCTGCAGCGCGGTAATTTTTTTTGGGTCGGCGACGTCGCAGCGGCTGGCGACCAACAGCATGGGTTTTTCCGCCAGCGCGGCATTAAAGCTGGCCAGCTCGGCCATGATGGTCTCAAAATCCCGCTCCGCATCGCGGCCATTGCCCGCCGCCGCGTCCACCAGATGAACCAACAGACGGGTGCGTTCGACGTGGCGCAAAAACTGATCGCCCAGCCCCTGGCCAAGATGAGCGCCGGCGATCAGCCCGGGGATATCGGCGACCACAAAGCTGAAATTTTCATCGGTTTGAACCACGCCCAGATTCGGCTCCAGAGTGGTAAAGGGGTAATCGGCGATTTTCGGCCGGGCCGCGCTGATGCGGGAAATGAGCGTGCTTTTGCCGACGTTGGGAAAGCCGACCAGGCCGGCATCGGCCAATAGCTTAAGTTCCAGCCGCAGTTTGCGGGCTTCGCCCGGCTGGCCCGGTTCCACGCGGCGCGGAGCCCGGTTGGTGGAAGTGGCAAAGCGGGCATTGCCGCGGCCGCCGCGGCCGCCGGCGGCCAGCACCATGCGCTGATGCGGCTGGGAAAAATCGGCGAGCTGCTCGCCGGTCTGCTGATCGTACACCACGGTGCCGACCGGCACCGGCAGCACCACATCGCTGCCGTCGCGCCCGTGGCGCGAGCTGCCCTCGCCGTGGCGTCCGCGTTCGGCCTGATGCTCGGGATGAAAGCGGAAATGCACCAGGGTGTTGTGCGCCAGCGAACTTTCCAGAATGACATCGCCGCCGCGGCCGCCATCGCCGCCGCTGGGTCCGCCGCGGGGCACGAACTTTTCCCGGCGAAAAGCCAGGCAGCCGTTGCCGCCGCCGCCCGCCTGGATACGAATTTCAACTTCATCCACAAACATGGGCCGCACCGGGAAATAAAAAAGGCAAGCCGGTTGGCTTGCCTGGGGAAATTCGTCAGAAAAGCGGCTTAGGAAGCCAGGGGACGCACCGCGACAAACTTGCCGCTGCGGCCACGGTCCTGAAACTCGACCACGCCGCCCAGGCGGGCATAAAGGGTATCGTCTTTGCCGCGGCCGACGTTGGCGCCGGGCTTGAATGGAGTGCCGCGCTGGCGCACGATGATGGCGCCGCCGGTTACGGTCTGTCCGGAAAATACCTTGACGCCCAGCCGCTGGGCATTGGAATCGCGGCCGTTGCGTGAACTGCCTAACCCTTTTTTATGTGCCATGGTTCAAATCCGTTCAAAAAAAATCGCCGCCCTTAGACGCCGGTGATTTCGTCAATCCGCACCCGGGTCAGCTTCTGCCGGTGACCGGCGAGCTTTTTATACTGCTTCTTGCGCTTGTAATGAAATACCAGCACCTTCGCGCCCTTGGCTTCGGCCAGCACCGTGGCCTTGACTTTGGCCGCACGGACGGCGGCGCCGGCGCGCAACTCGCCGCCCTCGGGGGCAACGGCCAGCACTTCGGTGAACTCCACCGTGGCGTTGACGGCGGCGGGAATTTTTTCGAGGCTCAACTGCTGGCCGGGCGTGACCCGGTACTGCTTGCCTCCGCTGCGGATGACGGCGTACATGCGAACTCCAAAGGCTTTGAGACTGAACCTTTGATTTTACTGGAGAACGGGGAAAAGGTCAAAAACCAGGGGTAACGAGCAGGAGGCACTCGACGAAAATGTTGAACGCAGGCAGAAAAAAAAGGATGCGCACGGGCGCATCCTTTTTCAGGAATGAAAAAGAGGTTTCGGTCTTACTTCTTTTTCTTCGCGGGCTTTTTCGCAGCCTTTTTCTTAGCAGCCATGGTCTATTCCTCCTTGGAATTGGGTTTGCACCCATGTGGTTCGCACGACATTTGGTGCCATCGGCGAATCCATCACAAGATATAGTGCCTATGGTGCACTGGAGTCAAGAAAAATCTTCATTTCACCCTTGACGATTTTTATGAGGTGGTGCTAGACCCCTCTTGACCCGGCCGGCTAAATTTTGAATTCGGCCTTGACGCGTTCGGATTTTTCCCGCACCGAGCGCTCGAGTTCCTGTTTATGCGCGAGCAATTTTTCAGTGAGCTGGGCATCGCCTAAAGCCAGGATGGAGATGGCGAGAATGGCGGCGTTGCGGGCGCCGGCTTCACCGACCGCCATGGTGGCCACGGCCACGCCGGCCGGCATCATGGCGGTGGAAAGCAGCGCGTCGAAGCCGGAAAGCGGCGAAGTGGCCATGGGCACGCCGATGACGGGCAGAATGGTTTCCGCCGCGACCACGCCGGCGAGCGCGGCCGCCGCGCCGGCGCCCACGATCAGCACCTTGATCCCGCGCTGCGCCGCCGTGCGCGCATATTCGGAGGTGCGCTGGGGCGAGCGGTGGGCGGAAGTGATTTCGATTTCAAAGCCCACGCCGAATTGCTTCAGAGTCTTGGCGGCCTGGGACATGACGGGCAGATCAGTGTCACTGCCCATGAGAATGCCAATGAGGGTTTGGGACATAGGGAAAAATCTCTTTCAGAAAAATTTTAAGCGGCATGGCCGCTTTGAGTCCACCATTCATACCAGTGAGGCGCCGATATCGCGGCGGTACTGCTTGCCGTTAAATTGCACAACCTCGGCGGCCTGATAACAGCGCGCCAGAGCATCCTGCAACCGTGGCGCGCGGCAGGCCAGGGCCAGCACGCGGCCGCCGGCGGTGCGCCATCCGGCGGCATCGCGGGCAACTCCGGCGCAGAAAACCGTGATGCCGGGGATTGTCTCCGCCGTTTCCAGGCCGGTTACCGGTTCACTCGCTCCCAGGGGGCCGGGGTAGCCAGCGGCGGCCAGCACCACGCAGGCGGAGGGTTCGGGTGACCAGGCGAGCGACAAAGAGCCGAGAGAATCGCCCTGCGCGGTGGCAAGAAACGCCTCCGCCAGGTCGCCCTCGGCGCGCGGCATCAGGGCCTGGGTTTCGGGATCGCCAAAACGCACGTTGAATTCCAGCACCTTGGGGCCCTCCGCGGTCAGCATCAGGCCACAGTACAAAATGCCCTGAAACGGCGACTGTTCGGCCCGCATGCCGGCAAGCGTGGGAGCGATAATTTCGTGCTCAATGCGGGCGCGCAGCGAGGAAGGAAGTAGGGCGTCATGGGAAACCGCGCCCATGCCGCCGGTGTTAGGACCGCGGTCGCCCTCGAGCAGGCGCTTATGGTCGCGCGCCGGAGGCAGCAGGCGCGCCTCGCGGCCATTGCACAGCGCCAGCAGGCTCAACTCGGCGCCGGCCAAAAATTCCTCAAGCACCACCCGCGCCCCGGCGCGGCCCACCAGAGCGCCGGAAAAAAAACCGGCCAGAGTTTCCCGGGCGATGCCAGCCGACTCGGCGATGACAACGCCCTTGCCCGCGGCCAGGCCATCGGCCTTGAGCACCACGGGATAGCTGAATTGCGCCAGGGCGGCCTCGGCGGCGGCCAGATCTTCGGCCACGGCATAGCGGGCGGTGGGAATGTGATGGCGATCAAGAAAGCGCTTGGCGAAGGCTTTGCTCGATTCCAGCTGCGCGGCGGCGCGGCTGGGGCCAAAAACGGCGTAGCCGCGCGCCCGCAGCGCGTCACTGACGCCGGCGGCCAGCGGCGTTTCCGGCCCGATGACGACCAGGTCGGGGCGCAGGCGCGCGGCGGCGGCGAGCACTGTCTCGGGTTGGGCCGGATCGCCGGCGAGCAATTCCGCCTGCGCCGCCATGCCGGGGTTGCCGGGAAGGGCATACAGGGCTTTGAGGCGCGGCGACTGGCGCAGCTTCCATGCCAGCGCGTGTTCGCGGCCGCCGGCGCCTAACAATAAAATTTTCATGATGTACCCTGCAGGACGGCGCCCTGGCCGAGTCACTGGCAAAGCCATGCGAAGCTGCAGGCCGAGGGACGGGGTTCCTGCTAAGTCCCGTCCAGTGCCAGTCGAATCATTATGGGCCACGATTTTAAAACCGAGGCCGAACCCTGAAATGGCGAAGCAAAAAAAGTGGCCCCGCCACCTAATCTTCCAGCGCGCCAATCAACTGGCTGATGGATTCCAATCCCCGCCGGCGGCCGAATTTTCCCAATTCCCGCAGCACAAATTCAGTGGCTTTGGGATCCCAGAAGCTGGCAGTGCCGATTTGCACGGCGGTGGCCCCGGCCAGCAGAAACTCGACCGCGTCTTCGCCGGTGGCGATGCCGCCGGAGCCCAGAATGGGCAGCGGCACCGCCCGGTGCGCCTCATAAACCAATCGCAAGGCCAGCGGCTTGATGGCCGGCCCGGAAAGCCCGGCCACGCGCCGGGCGAAACGCGGGCGGCGGGTATGCGCATCAATGGCCATGCCCAGAAAGGTATTGGCGACGGTGAGCGCGGCCGCGCCGGCCTCCCAGGCGGCGCGGGCCACCACGGTAATATCGGTGACATTGGGCGTCAGCTTGACCCAGACCGGGCGGCGCGAGGCGCGGCAGACGGCCGCGGTCAGCTCGCGCAGCAGGCCGGGGTCCACGCCGAAGATCATGCCGCCGGCCGCGGTATTGGGACAGCTCGCGTTCAGCTCATAGGCGGCGATGCCCTCGCCCTGGTTCAGGGTTTCGACCACGCTGACGTAATCGGCGATTTCGCAGCCGAAGATATTGCACACCACCAGCGCGCCCACCTGGCGCAGACGCGGCAGGCGGGTGCGGACGAAGGCCTCGGCCCCGATGTTCTGCAAGCCCACGGAATTCAGCATGCCGGCCGAGGTTTCAAACAGCCGCGGGCTGGGATTGCCGGGCATGGGCATGGGCGAGAGGCCCTTGGTAATAATGGCTCCGAGCTGCGCCAGATCCACGATGTCTTCGTATTCGACGCCGTAGCCAAAGGTGCCCGAGGCGGCAAGCACCGGGTTGCGCAGGCGAAGGCCGCCAATGGCAGTGGTCATGTCCATAGTCGTCGAAGCGATGGGCCGCAATGCCAGCGCCACCCGCCGTATGTTCTATCATAATTTCTGAATGGCCCCGATAAAACCGATTTCCGAAGCGATGGCCCGGCTGCGGCAGGGAGCGGCCGAGATCATTTCCGAAGCCGAGCTGGAAGCGCGGCTCCGCGCGGCGGCCCAGGCAGGCCGGCCGCTGCGGGTAAAGGCCGGTTTTGATCCCACCGCGCCCGACCTGCACCTGGGCCATACCGTGCTTTTGCGCAAGCTGCGCCATTTTCAGGATCTGGGCCATGAAATTTATTTTCTGATCGGTGACTTTACCGGCATGATCGGCGATCCCACCGGGCGCTCGGCCACGCGCCCGCCGCTGACGCCGGAAGAGATCGCGCGCAACGCGGAAACCTACCAGCAACAGGTCTTTAAGGTGCTTGACCCGGCCCGCACCCGCATTGTCTTCAACAGCGCCTGGATGCAGAAGATGCCGCTCACGGACTTTGTGCGCCTGTGCGCCCGGCATACCGTGGCGCGCATGCTGGAGCGCGAGGATTTTCATCAGCGCTTCTCCCATGGCCAGCCTATCTCGATTCACGAATTTTTATACCCGCTGGTGCAGGCCTACGATTCCGTGGCGCTGGAGGCTGATGTCGAGCTGGGCGGCACCGACCAGAAATTCAATTTACTGGTGGGGCGCGAAATCCAGCGCGAGTACGGCCAGCCGCCGCAGATTGTTCTGATGATGCCGCTGCTCGAGGGCCTGGACGGGGTGCAGAAAATGTCCAAGTCGCTGGGCAACTATGTCGGCATCACGGAGGCGCCGGCGGCGATGTTTGGCAAGCTGATGTCCATTTCGGACGAGCTGATGTGGCGCTATATGCTGCTGCTGACCGACTCCACGGAGGCCGAGATCGCGGCCCGCAAACAGGCCGTCGCCGAGGGGAGCCTGCACCCCATGGAGGCCAAAAAAGCATTGGCCGCGCGCATCATCGCCGATTTTCACGGCCCGGCGGCGGCGCAACAGGCGCGGGCGGAGTTTGAAGCGGTTTTCCAACAGGCGCAATCACCGCGGGACATGCCGGAATTTCAGGTTTCGCTGCGGGAATGTCAGTTGAATGCCGGCAATGGCTGGCTTCGATTAGACAAATTATTACAACAATTGCAATTAGCGCCGTCGAATACGGAAGCCGGTCGCCTGATACGCAACGGCGCGGTTCAGGTGAATGATACAGAGATTCGTGAGCTGCACATGCCCGCGCCTCAAGCCATGCAAACCATGATTTTTAAAGTAGGAAAGCGGAGGTTCGCTAAAGTGAATTTTGTGGAATAAAGCTGGGTTGCAGGTATGGACGTTTGAACTTACATTCAACCTCATCCCGCGCCATTTGCATTCTGGGCATGCATCGCAGCGGCACCTCGGTGGCGGCCCGCGCCCTCAACCTGGCGGGGGTCTATCTGGGTCCGGAGGCGGCGATGATGCCGCCCACGCCCGATAATGCCGCCGGCTACTGGGAGCATCTGGAAATTTACCGCCTGCACCAGCGTCTGCTGGCGCAATGGGGCCGGTGCTGGGATATGACCGGGCCTTTGCCGCGCCGCTGGATACGGTCACGCAAGGCCGAGCCTTTCCGGCGCGAACTGCGGGACTTGATCATAAAGAATTTCGCCGGCCAGGTCCTTTGGGGATGGAAAGAACCCTGCACCTGCCTGCTGCTGCCTCTCTGGCGGGATGCACTGGGAAGCGCGGGCACGAAGCTGACATGTCTTTTCATGGTGCGGGATCCGCTCGAAGTTGCGGCGTCGTTATTCAAGCGGGACGGATTGGCGTTTCAACGCGGGCTGCGGCTGTGGTTTTACTATAATGCGATGGCCCTGCGGGATGCCGAGGGACTACCCATCATTTTTCTGCATTACGACCGTTTATTGACGGATGGAGAAGCCGAAATGCGGCGCTGCCTGGCCGGCCTCGGACTCGGCTGGCCGCAAAATGATGCCCATGGCCAGGCGCTTTTAGCCAGCATTCAGCCGGATTTGCGCCATCATCAGTCCGTGCCCCAGGGTGACTGGGACATGCCCGGGGAAGTGCGGGAGTTAAACGCCATTTTGCGCGAGCTTTCTGATTCCCCGGAGCCGCGCAAAGACCATGCCAGCGAGGTGCGGCGCCTGACGGACAATTTTCTTTTTCCCGGCTCCCTCCAGCGCCTATGGCGAGGCTGGAAGCGGCCGCGGACACGCGCATAGAATGACATCTTTCCCCCAGATCAGCTTTCTGGTTCCGGTCTATAACGGCGAGCCGTACCTGGCGCAATGCCTGGATTCGATTCTTCGCCAGGATTGCCGGGATGCCGAGATCGTAATCTGCGATGATGGCTCTGCGGATGGATCCTGGGAACTGATTCAGCAATATACCGCCCGCGAGCCGCGGATTCGCGCCTTGCGCAACCCCGGCAATCTGGGCCTGCAGGGCAATTTCAACCAATGCCTGCGCGCGGCGCGGGGTGAATTTATTAAATATGTTTTGCAGGATGATTTTCTGGCCGCACCCGACGCCGCGCGGCGGCAAGCCGGGGTGCTGGAAAGTAACCCGGAGGTTGCGCTGGTCAGCTCGGCCTCGCTGATCGTGGATGCGCAATCGCGGACGATCGCCCTGCGCCGGGAGTTCAAAGCCGGCCTGACACGCGGGCAGGACGCGATTCTGCGCTGCATGGCGTGGGCGAGCAACCTGCTGGGTGAGCCGACGCTGGTAATGTTCCGCCGCGGCCAGTCCGGAACCGGCTTTGATGAACGCTACCGGCAGTTGCTGGATCTGGAATTCTGTATGCGGCTGCTGGAGCGAGGCCAGCTTTATTATTTTTCCGAGCCCTTATCCGCCTTTCGTCGGCATGAGGCGCAGGCCACGCGGCGCAACAGCCGCAACGACGCCATTGAGCGCGATCAAATGCTGCTGCTGCGGGAATTTATGGTCCGGCCGTGGCTGGCGGAAGTAAAACAAAAACACTGGATCTTCGGCCAGATCTATGGCCTGCGCCGCAATCGCGAATTTCGCGCGAGCGAGCTGCGGACGCAACTGCTGCACCGGCTGGGCTGGCCGCGCTATTACCTTTTCTGGCAGTTTCGCCGGATCGGCTCGCCGGTGCGAAAACTGCAGCGCTGGCTGCGGCTGCGGTGCTGGATGCGGCGGCAGGGCGCCCGTTATGCATGAATAAATTTGCGCGCGGCCGCGTAGCCCGATTCAATGCAATCTGAAATTCCAATGCCGCGATAGGCGTTGCCGGCCAGCGCCAACCCGGCATGCCGGGCAAGCGCGGCCTGAATGCATTGCTGCCGTCCGCCGTGTCCGACGGTATATTGGGCCATGGCGCGCGGCCAGCGGCGGATATGGCCGGCGGCGGGCGGCTGTTTTAATCCCAGAATCGTCCGCAGCTCGCCCGTGGCCAGCGCCAGTAATTCCTCGTCGCTGAGGGCCAGGGCTTCGGAATCGCGCACGCCGCCATAGAAGACGCGCAGCAGAGCCCAGCCGGCGGGCACGCGGGCCGGAAATTTTTGCTGAATGAAGGTGCAGGCGCGCATGCGCAGACCCTCGCCGGGCGGAATCAATACCCCGAATCCATCGGGCAGGGGCGGCGCGGGCGAGTACGCGAGGTTGATGGTCAGGGAGGAGGCATAGGGGACGGCAGCGAGCTGTGCGGCGAGTTCGCCATCCAGCTCCCGCAACAGTTCCGCCGCTGCCCAGGCCGGCAGGGCCAGAATCAGCTTGCGGCAGTGGATTTGCAGGCTCCGGCCGGCCGGCGATCCCGGCGCCTGATCATGGCATTCCAGTTGATATCCCTCGCCGGATTTCGTAATCCGCGAGACGCGGCAACGGGTTTCAATATGCGATTCCAGGCGCGCGGCGAGAGCGGTAATGCATTCGCTCAGACCGTTCTGGAGGGTGGTGAAGAGCGGTCTGGCTGCTCCGGTATTCGCGCCTCTGCGGCGGCGCGCGCGCCACAAGCCGCGGCCCAGGCTGCCCTGGCGGGCCATTTGTGCCAGGCGCGGCAAGACGGCATCAAGACTGAGTTCGTCGGCATCACCGCCATAAACTCCGCTCAGCAACGGCGCGACCACCACATCCAGCACCTCCGCTCCCAGCCGGGAGCGCACCAGCGCGCCCACGGAAGTTTCTGTTTCCGGCGCGCGGGCCGAGCTGAAAAACTCCCGCGCGATGCGGGCTTTGGCGGGCCAGGAAAGCAAATTGCTGCGCCACAAAGCCAGCGGACGCGCTGGCGCCAGCATCTGCCAGCCTTCGGGCAGCGCCCGCAGGCGGTGTTTGCGCCAGATCCAGGTGCGGCGCGCGGCATCATGGGAGGGAATCAGCTGCTCGCCCAGGCCGAGCGCGCGGCAGAGTTCGAGGGCCGCGGGTTTTTCCGTCAGGAACGAGTCCGGGCCTTCTTCAATCGGTATGCCGGCCAGATGCGCGGTCGAGACCACGCCGCCGGGCCGCTCGGAGGCTTCCAGCAGACGGAAATTTTCATAGCCCCGGCGCCGCAGCTCAAATCCGGCGGCCAGGCCCGCGATGCCGGCGCCGACAATCACAATATCGGTTTGAAGAGGAGCGGAAGACACGCAGAAATATCCAGTTACAAAGCGCTGGCGGAGAATTCCCGCACCCAGTTGACGACATTTTTTACGTTTTCCACCGGGGTTTCGGGCAAAATTCCGTGGCCGAGGTTAAAAATATAGCCGGTCTGGCCGCGCGATTGCGCCATCAGGTGGCGCACGGCGGATTTCAGTTCCGCGGCCGGGCTGAACAGCCGTAGCGGGTCGAGGTTGCCCTGCAGGGCGCAGCCGCCGCGGAGCTCGCTCCAGGCGCGGGACATCTCCATGCGCCAGTCCAGGCCCAGCACGGCCGCGCCGGTGTCGCGTAGCGCGCCCAGATAGCCGCTGGTGCCGGTGGAAAAATAAATCACCGGCACGCCCAGATCCTGCACCGCCTCGATCACGAGCCGGTTATAGGGCAGCACGGCATGACGGAAATCGGCTTCGCCCAGCGCGCCCACCCAACTGTCAAACAGTTGTATGGCCCGAGCGCCAGCCTCGACCTGCTCGCTTAAATACTCCACCAGCATGGGACAGAGCTTTTGCATGAGCAGCGCCCAGGCGCCGCGATCTTCGAAAATCATGCGCTTGGTATGCGCGAACTGACGGCTGGCGCCGCCTTCGATCAGGTAGCTGGCAAGCGTGAAAGGCGCCCCGGCGAAGCCGATCACCGGGAAAGTATCGGGAAAATGTCCGGCCACGCGGCGGATGGCCTCGGAAACATAGCCCAGCTCGCCATGCAGGCTCTCAGGCAGGCGCGCGATGGCCGCGCGGTCACGCAGCACCGGCTCGATCACCGGCCCTTCACCGGAGTTGAAATGCAGATGAAAGCCCAGGGGCAGGGCCGGCAGCAGCAGGTCGGCGAAGATGATGGCCGCGTCCACGCCGAGCTCTTCGGCGGCCGTAATGGTGACTTCGGCCGCCCGTTCGGGGTTTTGGCAGATTTCCAGCAGGCCGTGGCGGGCGCGCACAGCGCGGTATTGCGGCATGTAGCGGCCGGCCTGGCGCATGAACCAGACCGGAGTCAGGTCCACCGGCTGGCGGCGGCAGGCCCGCAAAAAACGATCGGAAACACAGGCTACGGCCATAATTCAGCCTAGCATTAAGTCCCGAACCGGCCCTCATGCCGCCGTCTGGTTTACTAGCCGGCGGATTCATGATCCCGCGCCATGATGCGCACCATGCGCCGGGTCCGGCCGTTTTCCGTTTCGAGCAATATCGCGCAGAGGCGAATGTCGCCGCGGGCGGGGCTGAGCTTGGCGGCGACACCAGTGAGAAAACGCTGCAAGACATCTTCGGTGCGGCAGCCAATGACGCCGGCAAACGGGCCGGTCATGCCGACATCGGTCTGAAAACCAGTGCCGCCGGGCAGGATGCGTTCATCGGCGGTGGGCACGTGGGTGTGGGTGCCCAGCACGGCGCTGACCCGGCCATCGAGATACCAGCCCATGGCCTGTTTTTCACTGGTGGCTTCGGCGTGCATATCCACCACGATGGTCTTGACCTGCGCGGGCAGTGAGGCCAGCAGTTCATCGGCCTTGCGAAAAGGGCAGTCGATGGCGGGCAGGAAGACGCGGCCCTGCAGGTTGAGAACGGCGTAGGCTTCGCCCGAGGCAATCTGGCTGCAATAGAGGCCGGCGCCGGGCAGGCCGGGGGGGAAATTGGCCGGGCGCAGAACCCGCGCCGCATCGGCGGGAAAGTCGCGGTAATAATCGTGCAGCTCGCGGCGGTCCCAGACGTGGTTGCCGGTGGTGATAACGTCGGCGCCGCGATCGAAGATTTCTTCGGCCAACGGCCCAGTCAGGCCGAAGCCGCCGGCGGCGTTTTCGCTGTTGACGATGGTGAGGTCAACCGCGTGTTCCTGTTTAAGACGGGGCAGATGGCGGGCCAGAGCCTCGCGCCCGGGCTGGCCGAAGATATCGCCGACGAAAAGAATGCGCACCTATCCAGAATAGCGGCACCGCCGCTATTCTGGGTGCGGCTCGGCGAAGTAAAGCTGACGGACGCCTAGCCAACCCGGCTGAGGGCGCGGTCGAGCACGGCGCCGCAGGCGGTGGCACGTTCGTGCACGGCCTGCTCAAGGCGGGCAATGCGCGCGCGCTGGGTTTCCAGCTCGTCGGCCAGGTTCATGGCCGTCAGAATGGCCACGCGCAGGGAATCGGCCAGGCGCGCCTGGCGGGCGATCTGCCGCATTTTGCCGTCCACGGCGTCGGCCAGGCGGCGCACGTATTCGGCATCGTTATCGCCGGCAATATTGTAGGGCTGGTCGTAAATTTCAACCCGGGTAACGGTTTTCTGCATGGCGAATCTACGCGAAGCGGCTCTCCGCCTGCGCGCCTTTCCGGTGCTTGTGTGCCCCGCTCAGGCCAGGGAATCAATCTGCTCGACCAGCTTTTCCACCCGGCGGCGCACTTCCTCGCGCTCTTTGCGCAGCGAGATCAGCTCTTTTTCCTGGGCCGAATATTCCTGTTTCAGCTCCTGGAATTTGGCTTTCCAGCCGGCAGCCTCGGTTTCGGCGCGGCCGCGGGCTTCACGGGCGCCGCGCAGAGCCTCGGCGACACGCTCAATTTTGCCTTCCAACTGCAGAAAATCGTCCAGCGATTCGGGCGCAAGGGGAACCAGTTGTGCTTCAGTTGCCATGATGGATGGGGTATAAAGTCCGCAAAAAAATTTGAACTAGCGCGAGTATAACCTCAGCCGCCACGGCGCGCAACGCGCATGGGGGTAATGATCGAGATTCATTCTGACGACGCACCGTCGTGTCGCTGGCAAAGCCATGCGAAATCGCAAGCCGAGGGACGGAGTTCCTGCTAGGCGCCATCCAGTGCCAGTTGAATCATTTTTAGCTAAGTTTTTATTACCGAGGCCGGGCGCTGGAGCGGCAAAGCCAAAAAAGTGGCCCCGCCACATTTTTTTAGCGCGGGGCGGATGCGCCGGAGATGGCGGGCGAATGGGCAAGATAAAACCGCGCCGGCAGATCGCGGGCGCGGCGAATGCCGGTGCGCGGCCCGATAGAGACCGGCTCGCGTTGATCGTCTGGGACCGGCGCGGCCGCGAGCCAAAGCCGGCCGGGCCGGGTCAGATCGCAGCCGTTCAGGCCAAGGCCAATATGCAACTCGCGGGCGAGGCGCCCGGGTCCGCTTAAAAGCTTATGCCGGGCTGGATGGGGAAAGGCAGCCAGGCGGGCCCGCCATTCCGGACCGACGGCCTCGGCGGCGCGGATGAGCACGCATCCGGCCTGGCCGCGGGGTTCGGCCGAGACATTCAGGCAGTAATGCAGGCCATAGATGAAATAGACATAAGCCCGGCCAGGCGGGCCAAAGAGCACGCGGTTGCGCGGCGTGGGGCCGCGCCAGGCATGGGCGGCGGGGTCATTTTCGCCCAGATAAGCCTCGGCTTCGACGATGCGGGCGCGCCAATGACGGCCCCGCCATGCCCGAACGAGATATTGGCCCAGCAAAGCCGGCGCGACTTCCAGGGGTGAGCGGTTATAAAAATCCGCCGGTAAAGGGACAAATTCCACCAGGCTGACCCCGGCCATCTCCGCGGACCGCGTTCGCGGCGAAGTTTTCACAGCGGCAGCGATTTAAGGTACTGGCGGAAGGCTCCGCCCAGGTCGGCGCGCTTGAGCGCCAACTCGACCGTGGCCTGCAAAAATCCCAGCTTATCGCCGGCATCGTAGCGCCGGCCCTGGAATTGATAAGCATAAATGGGCTCGCGATGGGCCAGGGCGCGAAGTGCGTCGGTGAGCTGGATTTCGCCGCCCGTGCCGCGCTGTGTGGTCTCCAGAAAATCGAAAACCGCGGGGGTGAGAATATAGCGGCCGACCACGGCCAAATCCGAAGGCGCATCGGCGGCTTTGGGTTTTTCCACCAGATCAAGCACGCGATATGCGGGACCGCGAAAGCCATGCGGCTTCCAGGCCTCGACCTTGACCACGCCATAGCTGGAAATGGATTCGGCGGGTACTTTTTCCACCGCGATCACGCTGTGTCCGGTGGCTTCATAAACTTCCAGCATCTGGCGCAGCACCGGCACCTGGGCGTCAATGACATCATCGGCGAGCAGCACCGCAAATGGCTCCGGACCTATAAACTCGCGTGCGGTGAGCACGGCATGGCCCAGGCCGAGGGCTTCCTTCTGCCGCACGTAGGCGATGTGCATGAGATCGGAAATTTCACGCACCACGGCCAGCAAGTCGGTTTTGCCTTTTTCCGCCAGCATGCGCTCCAGCTCGAAGCTGACATCGAAGTGGTCTTCGATGGAGTTTTTTCCGCGGCCGGTGACGATGATCAGGTTATCGAGGCCCGATTCGAGCGACTCTTCCACGCCGTACTGAATGATTGGCTTATCCACCAAGGGCAGCATTTCCTTGGGCTGGGCCTTGGTGGCGGGCAAAAACCGCGTGCCCAGGCCGGCGGCGGGAAAAACGGCTTTGCGGACGGGAAGAATTTTGGCGCCGCCAAGGGGGGATTCAGGCATATCGAATGGCTCCCAATTTCAGTGTAGTGCGAATACGGGGCCGGCGGGAGAGCGCCAGCGGAGCAGCCAATGAATCGAACTTTAGATCCGTACGAGCTGCGGCAGGGCGTCAAAATGCCGGTCCCGATCACATAAGGCCAGAGAGTGTTGCAAGACTAAAGCAGCGATCCAAAGATCGTTGGTCGGAATGGGCGTCCCCTGCTGACGAAGCTGACGATAAAGCCCGGCATAATGATGCGAAGTTTGATGATCGGGATAGAGCACCGCAACTCCATGCATCATTAAAAAACGGTGGAGCAGTTGTTCGTTATTCTTCCCCTGCGTGCCAAATCGGAAGCCCGCGCGGAGTTCAGCCACCACAATGAACGGTAAAAAAACCATTGCGGCTGATTCAACGATATTGATCACGGCGGTATCGCCCCGGCAAATATCGCAATAGCGGTTGGTGTCAAGGGCTAGATTCATCGCCATATCTCTTCATCCACCCGGTCCTGAGAAGCTAACGCCTGATCAAATTCAGGGTCCTCGCGCCACTGCCCGGCAATATCGGCGAGGTCACGGTTTCGGGTTGGAACCTGGGATAAGCCCGCACCTCGCACCAATGCTTCCATGGCTACCTGATTCAGGCTTTTTTCTTCCTGACTGGCCCGGCGGCGCAGTTCCTGGTCTAAAATTGCTGGAATTTTGCGCAAGGTGTATTGCATGCATACATTGTATTCTATGTAGGCAACAGTTGAAGCTAAATTAAAACTGCAGCCCGACGGTGACCGGTGTGCGCGCCGTGCCGAAGCTGGCGGCGGGAATCACCAGTAAATGGCGGGCGTAATGGTATTCCCCTGGCCCCAGCAGCTTTTTTCCCAGCCATACGCGGTGCGGCGCATGCAGCAGCCAGGCGCCGAATTCCCCTCCCTGAGCAAGGCGAATACTGGCTCCCGAGCCGGAATAGCGCACCGTTTCGACAGCGGCTTCGCCCAGGTATTTATTCAGCAGGCCGAAGACCGCGAGCGAATGCCGCACCGGGACAAGGGAAAATAAATCCGCCTGCAAGGCGCCAAGATGAAAATGATAGCGGGTTCCGGGGGCGAGCAGAAAGGCATGATGGCCGTTGCGCTCATAAACGGCCAGCGCCGGGCGCGCGCTCATGCCGCCGTGATGGCGCAGGTCGGGAGCATCCTGCGATGACAATGTGCCGGTGACCTGTTCGTGGGTGAAATTGACGTTGAAGGCGGCCACCATTTCACTCCGCAGGCCGGGCCGATGCACCGGAGCGAAAACCTGCAAAGCGATGGGTGAAGCGGCGGGGTTGCGCAAAAGCTGCGCGGGCACGACTTCGGCGGGTCGGTTGGGCCGCAGCGCCAGGCCATTTGCGAGCGCCAGGGCGCGCAACATGGCTGCTTTGGCCACCCGGGGCGGATCGGTGGTGTAGATGGGTCCGCCGCTGATGGCGCGGCCAATGGCCTGCAGCCGGGCATCGGGCTGGGCCGACTCGAACATATCCCAGTCGGGCACCGCGAAGTTGGAAAACCAATAGGCGTTATAGGCGTTATCGAAGATATGGCGGCGGGAATCGTAAGGGCTGCCGGGCACGTAATCGTCGCTGTTGCGGCCCACGTCGGAATTGCGCCAGTTATAGACGTTTTCAAGCGACATGCCCATGCAGTTGAGCAGGTTGACGCCGGCGGCGCGGTGCGGCGCGGCGGCCACGGGAAACGCCGTCCGCGCGGCACGCTGCAGATTCATCTCCTGGCCCTGGCCGAAGGCGAACACCGGCAAGCGGCCGCCGGCAAAAATCGGCGCGCTGGCCTGGTCATCCACTTTAAGAAAGTTAATGCCATCGGCGCGCAGGCGCTGGTACCAATCGGAATAAAACGCCTCGCCCGCATTCGCCGCCGGTTCGGGCGAAAACAGGTCGTAGGGTCCGGCCAGCAGAACATGGGCGTGGCCAATCCCCGAGGTTGGATCCACGCCCCGCCAGTAGCCATTGAAGGCATGCCAGACTCCGATATATGGAATGTGATAGCGCTGTCGGAGCTGGCTGACAAGAGCCTTCAGGCCGCCCGGGAATTTAGCTTTCACGGCGCCATAGGCCTCGAGCCGGCCCTTGGTCTGGGTCAGCCAGCCATCATCCACCAGCACAAAGCCGAGAGGAATATGATGTTGTTCGAACCACGCGATGCTGGCCCGCACCTTGGCCGCGGTCACGCCCTGGTAATAGGTGTTCCATGAACACCAGCCCAGGTAGCGATAGGCGGTGGGGAAGGTTTTTTGCCAGCGCAGCCGGCCATAGATATGGCCGGCTGCAAAACCAGCGGTATAGACCCGGCGGGCGAGCTGGTAGGGATTGCGCCCGGTGCCGAAAGCAAACAGCGGCACCCGCTGCGGAAGCCAGCCTTTGACGCCGCTGGAAAAGCTGATGCGAAAGACGGCATGGCGCGCGCCCAGCTCGCCCATCATGCCGTCACCGGCAAGCGGAACCAGTAAGTGGTAGCCCAGGCGCTTGTAGCCCGCTCCCCGCATCTGGCGCCAGAGCAGCATTTGATTCTGATTGGGCAGGTCGCGGTATTGCGAAGTGAAAACCGGTTCAGTCCACCACAGCGAATAGCGATGCATGGCCAGGCCGCGGCCGAAGTTGGAAAGCACCAGCGAGTAGCGTATGGCGCCCCGCGGCTTTAACCCAACGCCCTGATAGCCCAGAATGCCGACATAAACCCGCGAGCCGGGATAATAGCGGATTTCCAGGCGCACGCCGGGCAGCGTGGCGGCGGGGCCGGGAACGGCCGGCTTGGAAGTTGGAACCGCGCGGGAAAATCCAAAGCTCTGAAAGGTATAGGCTCCGGCGCGATCCTTACCGCTGCCGGCGGAAACCGCCACCAGTCGGCCGCCCAGCGCGGGCCCGTGCTGGGGCCGCAGCATCAGATTCATGCGCCGCAGCACCGGGATTTTTTTTTGGGTAATGGCCAGACCGTGCGGGCCAGCCAGAACAGCAGGTCGCGGCTGGGCCGCGGCCGCGCCCCATGCGGGTGTAACCCCGAGCAGGCCGGCGCAGGCGGCAAGAAGGCATCCGGAAATTTTCATGGAATTAACAGAACGGCGCACCGGCCGAGTCGCTGGCAAAGCCATGCGAAATCGCAGGCCGAGGGATGGGGTTTCTGCTAGGTCCCGTCCGGTGCCAGTCAAATCATTATGGGCCACGTTTTTACTGCCGAGGCCGAACGCTGGAATGGCGAAGCAAAAAAAGTGGCCCCGCCATCCTGCGGCCGGGCCGCGCCGAAAAGACAAACTATTGCCCGGCGGATGCCATGACCGGCTCCGCGGCCGGCCGGCGCAGCCAGGCCAGTGCGCTGAAAAATACCGCGGAGAAGATCAGATCCCCTGCCGCCATTTGGCGATAGAACGGAACGGCCGCGACAAAACAGGCCGCCAGTCCGCTGTAGGTTTTAGGATATAACCCGCCCGCCAGCCAGACTCCGAAGTCGCTGATCACGAAAAAACTGAGCGAAGAGGCCAGAGTGGCCACCACGATCGGCGCGGCCTTCTGGCGATTGCGCAAAAGCCAGCCCAGACCCAGCGTTACCGCCCAGGCCAGCCAGGTGAAATATTGATCGGCCGAATGAGCGGCATGATAGCGGAAGGTGGTGAGGGCAAAATCGCTGGCCATCACCGCGGCCAGCGGAATCCAGAGCCGGCGCGCGGGCAGACAGGCGCCCGCGACCAGCAGCATGGCCCCTACCGGGGTGAAATCGAGCGTATTGGGGAAAAACCGAAAGCCGATTGCCGCCGCTAACAGTAGATAAGGAAATGCCGCTTCCCATTTCGTGCGCATGCCGTTCTCCTGGACCGCTCTCGCAACCATATTACAGAAAAACTTGCGAATAAGGAAAATTCTACCGCTCCCCCCGGCGTCCGAATCCAAGCTCAATTCAGAACCCATGCATTTACAACAACTTCTGCTGCTTCTCGATTTGGCCCTAAAAATGACGTGAAAAACAGTAAAGGAGAAGACCTGGAAGGCAGGTTTTTCGCGGGACATTGCCTCAAAGGGGTAAAAAAATGAAATCTGATCATATGAAATTATCCAAAAGTTCATGGAACGGAGCCGCCTGGGTGCTGGCCGCGGCCCTGTGTGCAGTGCCAGCTTGGAGCCAAAGCAGCAGTTCGGCAACTCAGTCGGCGGCCACCAGCAGCCAGACGGCTTCCACGCAGACCGGCACGGCGGCCGACAGTGGCCAGTCCACCAGCCCGATACCTCCTCTGGCCAAGCCCCGCAAGCAGGGTTTTTGGGGTCATCTCTGGCCCTTTGCCGGGAAGGGCTATGTCAAAACGCAACTGAAGCCGGTCCGCCATCAGGTGGGCGAACTGGATCAGTTAACCAGCGAAAACAGCTCCAATATCAGCTCCATGAACCGGCGGCTTTCGTCGGGAGTTTCGCGCGCCCAGCAGACCGCCGATCAGGCGAACAGCGCCTCACGGCAGGCGACGCAACAGGTGCGGCAGGTGGCACATCGGGCCACGCAGTTGAATCAGCGCGTCTCGACCGTGAATGAGAGGCTGCAGCATGCCGATCAATATCAGGTGGCGCAGACCGCGGAGTTGCATTTCCGGCCCGGCGTGGCGCGGCTGAGCGCCAGCACCCAGGCGCGGCTCGATCAGTTTCTCGGCAATCTGCAAAATCAGCACAACTACCTGGTGGAAGTCGAAGCCTATGCTCCGGGACGCGGCATTTATGCCCTGGAAAATAGCCAGCATCTGGCCGACACCGTGGTGCGGTATCTGGTGCTGCGGCAGCAGGTGCCGCTCTACCGCATTTACACCATGGGCCTGGGCAACGCGCCCCAGCGTGCCTCGGCGCGAACTGCCCGCTACCGGCGCCGGGTAACCCACGGCGGCCGCGTGGTGGTGCGGATTCTGCAGAATGAAGCCATGGCAAACATGCCGAGCGGCGCCAGCAACCCCGCCGGCGCGGCGGTGCGGCAGTAAGCGAAGTTGGTAGAAGCAGGTACAGAGGCAAAAAGGGGGGCCAGCGAAGCCTCCCTTTTTTATTGATTAAGAATGGTTTTCAGCAGGGGATGAGTAGGCAAGGTAAATGGATTGATGATGGTGATGCCTTGGTGAGTAAACCCCGTCTGCATGTCTTCCGATAATAAAATTGAGCAACCTGCTTCCGTTGCGGCGCAAACGATGACCGCGTCCCAAAACCCGAAACGATGATGGACAACAAGATCAGTGGCGGCCAATATAGTTGCGGTCGAGGTTGTAATTGCAGAAAATGCGTCTGACCAGTTCAGGATAATATTGCGGGCATCCGGTAATGGATATCCTGCTTTCCGGGTTAATACTCGGAAAAGTTCACCCAGAACCTGTACGGATAAAATGACATAGGCCGGCGGTAATTGATTTAAAAGATGAAGCGCCGCACGCTTCATCCGGACGCCGTTAACCCCTTCCGCATAGGCCAGAATGTTTGTATCCAGCGCGACTCTTAATTAACCGTCCTCATACAATTCTTCCCTGCTCCAGCGGC
>JAKAZV010000128.1 GCA_021826505.1 Acidobacteriota bacterium
TGGCTCCTCAGGTAGGACTCGAACCTACAACCCTTCGGTTAACAGCCGAATGCTCTGCCATTGAGCTACTGAGGAGTGCCGACTGGCGTACAGGGACATTATACCAACGAAGCCGGGGTTTAGCGATCCAGGATCAGTGAAAAAATGGCCGCGGCGAATGGCCTGACGATTGGCTATTGGACGGCGGGCGCGGCGCGGGCGTAGTCCGAAAACCGCTGGGTTTTGGTTTCGCGGAATTTTTTGAAAATCAGGATGCGGGAACGCACGTAAAAACGCACATACGCCGGCAGCCAGACCGCAGCGGCAGAGCGGGGATGCAGGCGGAAGTCGAGGCCGGCCGCCTGCACCGTGGCCAGCAGGCCCAGCCAGTAATGCACCGGTGCGAAGGTGGCCAGCTGAATGCGGGCCACATGCAGCGAGCGGGCGTCAATCCAGATCTGGCCGCGCGAATAGAGCAATATTTTTTCTTCCATGGTGCGGCCGCGGACGGCCGGGTTGGGGCGCAGCGGATAGACCCAGACCGTGCGGCCGCGCCACAGGCGCGCCGCGCCCGGGCCGTAGAGAAAATCGCCGGCCAGGCGCTTGAAACTGTACCAGTGATGGCGGAAGCTGAAGCCGCCGGCGCGCAGCGGCGGACGCCGGGCGAGCGCGAGCGCCCGGCGGGCGGCGGCCTGGCGCTGGGCGGCGATTTCCCAGGGCCGCAGCGGGCCGCGGCCGCCCACGGCGATGACCCGGGCGTCGGCATGGCCGCGAATATAGCGGATGCGCACGGTGCGGCTTTCCCGCCGGCCGTTTTTCACGATGGTGATCCGCTCGGTGTGGCGATAGCGCCAGTTGGCGGTCTGATCGCCGGTGAAGTTATCAATGACCCGGGCTTCGATGCTGGCGGCCGCGGGAATGGGCGCGGCCGCGGGGCTGGGGCCGGCGGACGCCGGCCCGGAAAACACCAGCAGGAATAAACAAAACAGATTCACTGCGCGAGCAGGGCCGGCTCGGCGGGCGCGGCGCCCACGGGACGGTACTGCAGTTGATCGTTTTCGAGCGAGATTTCGAGAAACGCCGGCTGCTGCAGGCCGCCCTGGATGAGCAGGTCGCTGAGCGGGTCCTCGATGTATTTCTGCAGGGCGCGGCGCAGCGGCCGGGCGCCGTAGGAGCGGTCGAGGCAGGTCTGGGCGAGAATCCACTTCTTGGCCTCGTCGGTGGCGGTGATGCTGATGTTTTTCTGCGCCAGGTGCTGGTTCAACTGCTGGATGAGCAGCTCGACGATCTGCAGCAGATCCTCCTCGGTGAGGGCGCTGAACAGGATGATCTCGTCAATGCGGTTGAGAAATTCCGGATTGAAGAGCCGCTTGACCTCGTTGCGCACCAGGTCCTCGACCTTGGACGAGATGCGCCCCTCTTCGGTCGCATGGAAGCCCAATTGAGTGCGCTTTTCCAGATAGCGGGCGCCGATGTTGGAGGTCATGATGATGACCGTGTTTTTAAAGTCCACCTGGTTGCCCAGGCCGTCGGTGAGATGGCCGTCCTCAAAGACCTGGAGCAGCACGTTGAACAGATCGGGATGGGCCTTCTCGATTTCATCGAGCAGGACGACGCTGTAGGGCGCGCGCTTGACGCGCTCGGTGAGCTGGCCGCCCTCCTCGTAGCCGACGTAGCCGGGAGGCGAGCCGATGAGCTTCGAGACCGAGTGTTTTTCCATGTACTCCGACATGTCGAAGCGGATGAGGGCGCGGTCGCTGCCGAATAAAAAGCCGGCCAGGGTGCGCGCCACCTCGGTTTTGCCCACGCCGGTGGGGCCGAGGAAGAGGAACGAGCCCACCGGGCGGCCGGGGTTTTTCAGCCCGGCGCGGCTGCGGCGGATGGCGCGGGCGAGAGCGGAGATGGCTTTTTCCTGCGAGATCACGCGGCGGTGCAGCTCTTCCTCAATGCGCAGCAGCTTGCGCATTTCCTCTTCCTTGACGGAGGCGACGGGAACGCCGGTCCAGCGCGAAACCACGTCTTCGATATCCTCGCGGCCGACCATCGCGCCGGCGGCCTCGTCGAGGCGGTACTTGTCGCGCAGCAGGCGGAGGTTTTCCTTTTCCCGGCGCTCCTCGTCGGAGTAGAAGCGGGCCTTTTCGAATTCATGGCCGGCGATGGCGCTTTCCATGCGGTGCGTGATGAACTTCAGGCGCTTCTGCAGCTCGGCCAGATCGTCGGGCACGGTGGACTGGCGCAGTTTGACCCGGGCGCCGGCCTCGTCGAGCAGGTCAATCGCCTTGTCGGGCAGGAAACGGTCGGGAATGTAGCGGCTGGCATGCTGGACGGCAAAGCGCAGCGCCTCGTCGGTATAGCTGACGGCGTGGAACTTTTCGTAGCGCTCCTTGATGCCGTTGAGGACCGACAGGGCCTCTTCTTCGTTCGGCGGCGGGACTTTGACGGCCTGGAAGCGGCGCTCGAGCGAGCGGTCGCGCTCGATGCTTTTGCGGAACTCGGCCGGGGTCGAGGCGCCGATGCACTGCACTTCGCCGCGGGAGAGCGCGGGCTTGAGAATGTTGGCGGCGTCGAGCGAGCCCTCGGCCGAACCGGCGCCGACCAGGGTATGCAGCTCGTCAATGAAGATGATCAGGTTGGGGTTGTCCATCAACTCCTTCATGATGGTCTTCAGCCGCTCCTCGAACTGGCCGCGGTATTTGGTGCCGGCGACGATGAGCGAAAGATCGAGGGCGAGGATGCGCTTGTCGGCGAGGAAGGTGGGGACTTCGCTGTCGGCGATGCGCTGGGCGAGGCCCTCGACGATGGCGGTTTTGCCGACGCCGGGCTCGCCGATGAGCACGGGATTGTTTTTGGTGCGGCGGCAGAGGATCTGGATGACGCGCTCCAGCTCGTGATGGCGGCCGACCAGGGGGTCGAGCTGGCCGTCGGCGGCGGCCTGGGTGAGGTCGCGGCTGAATTCGCTGAGCAGGCTGGTTTCCTTGGGGCGGGAACTTTTTTCCTGGGCGGCGCGCTGCAGCTCTTCCCGCACGGCGGCCAGGCGCAGGCCGCGGCCCTGCAGCATTTCCGCCGCAAAGCAGCGCTCTTCGCGCAGCAGGCCCAAAAGCAGATGCTCGGTGCCGATGTGCTTATGGGTCAGGCGCTCGGCTTCTTCGGCGGCATAGTTGAGAATGCGGCGGGATTCCTGGCTGAGCGGCAAATCCACCGAGGTCGAGCCTTTTTCCCGGGGCAGGGTGCGGGACTCGATTTCCTTGCGGATGGATTCGATGGTGGCGTGGGAGCGCAGAAAGCGGTTGGTCAGCGCCTTGTCTTCGCGCAGCAGGCCGAGCAGAATATGCTCGGTTTCAATGCAGGGACTGCCGCACTGGCTGGCCTCGTAGCGGGCGAAGAAGATGACGCGCCGGGCTTTTTCGGTGTAACGCTCGAACATGGGCATGGGCCGCTTTCTAGGCTGCCGCGGCGCCGCCGCGCCGCGGCGGCCGGGTTAACCGGAAACAGGTGATGCGGACGGGCCGGCGGGCGCGAGCGGCGCCAACTGGCCGAGATGCAACCGCAATACACGGTCGCAGCGGCGCGCGAACTGGGCATTGTGCGTGGCCAGCAGGGTGGTCAGGCCGCGTTCGCGGTGCAGCCGGGCCAGCAGATCGAAGACGCGCTCTCCGGTGGCCTCGTCGAGGTTGCCGGTCGGCTCATCGGCCAGCAGCAGGCGGGGCGACAGGGTGAGGGCGCGGGCCAGGGCGCCGCGCTGCTGCTCGCCGCCGGAAAGCTCGCCGGCGCGGTGATGGGCGCGGTCGGCCAGGCCCACGGATGCGAGGTCATCGCGGGCCGCGGCGGCGGCGCGGGCCGGGGTTTCCCCCGCGATCAGGCGCGGCAGCATGACGTTTTCGAGCAGCGTGAACTCGGGCAGCAGGTGATGCATTTGCCAGACGTAGCCGATTTCACGGTTGCGAAATTCGGCCAGGGCTTCGGCGCCCAGGCGCGAAAGGCATACGGGCGCGGGAGTGGAAGCGGGCGCCACGGCGGACGGCGCGCCGGGAGCTTCCCGACGGGCCGCATCCGGGTTGGCGCGATGGTCAGCCATGGTCCCTCTGGGCGCAAAATATATCTCACCCGACGATGCGCTGTCGAGGGTGCTGAGCACGTGCAGCAAGGTGCTTTTGCCGCAACCCGATTCGCCCACCACGGCGACCAGTTCGCCGGGCTGGAGGGCGAGATCAATGCCGCGCAGAATTTCGAGCGTGGCGCCGCCGGCGGAAAAGCTTTTCCGCAACTGGCGCGTCCACAGGATCGCCGCTATAGGATTCGATGCGGGAGATGAAAATTGGATTCGGCGATGCGCGGCCAGCGGGCCGGGACGGCAAACCGCCGCGTCCCGTTCCGCGCCGCTCTCCCGCTTTGGCTCGGTAAGCGTCACCGTTGCCCTCGACCCCGGTACTCAATCACAGTATGCCATGCGGTGCCCATTCGGGCGAGCGGCGCGGACGGCGGAAGAAAAAAAGCTTTGCCGCATGATGCGAATCGGCCATTCATTCGAAGCGGCCCCGCCTCCGGTTTCCGATGCCTGGGCCCGCGGCGCGAGCCGTGGGCTGTCCTGTTCTGGCGTATTGTGTTAACTATGCGAGTGGAATGGTTCGTGGCCTGGCGTTATCTGCGGCCGCGGCGCGGCCGCGGGCTGATCTCGGTCGTGGCCGCGATCGCCATGGCCGGCTTTACGGCCGGCGTGGCGGCGCTGATTCTGGCGCTGGCGGTGATGAGCGGCTTCCGGCGGGCGCTGCAGCGGGAGCTGGTGGGCGCGACGGCGCAGGTGAACCTGCTGCGCCGGCGTCCGGTCTCGTTTGGCCGCTATCAGCCGCTGCTGCGCAAGCTGGCGCGGCTGCCGCATGTGAAGGCGCTGGCGCCGGCGATCTACGACCAGGGCTTTCTCAGCCGCGGCAGCCATGCCGCGCAGGTCACGCTGAAAGGAGTGCGGCCGCGGCAGGAAATTCGCGTGGGCTCGCTGCTGGCGGATGTGCGGCAGGGGAGCTGGCGGCCGCTGGAGACGCATCCGCGCCGGCATGAGCTGCTGCTGGGCCGGGCGCTGGCGCGGCAACTGCATGCCGGGGTGGGCGACTGGGTCAATCTCTACGTTCCCAACGCGGTGCTGACGCCGATGGGCTATGCCGGACGCACGGTGGCGTTTCAAGTCGCGGGCATCTTTCATTCCGGCTTTTCCGACTTTGACGCCGGCTGGGCCTATGCCAGCCTGCGCGCGGTGCAATCGCTGCATCCCGGCGATTTGAGCGGCGACCGCATCAGCGCGATTGAGTTCAAGCTGGACGATATTTATGCCGCCAACCAGGTGGCGCGGGCGGCGGAAAAACTGGCCGGGCCGCGCTTCAGCGCCGTGACCTGGATGGCGCAAAACCATGCCGTGTTTCAGGCCCTGAAGCTCGAGCGGCTGGGAACGTTTCTGCTGATCAGCCTGATTGTATTCGTGGCCGGGCTGAATATATTGATTCTGCTGACCATGCTGGTGATGGAAAAACGCAAGGAAATCGCCATCCTGCTGGGCCTGGGGGCGCAGCCGCGGCAGATTCGCCGGATTTTTATCGCCCAGGGCATGGCGCTGGACGCGGCGGGAACCATTTTCGGGCTGGGCCTGGGCTATGGGCTGGCGTGGGCGGCGAACCGCTTTCACTGGATTCCCATTTCCGCCTCGGTCTATTCGATCAGCTATGTTCCCTTTCATACCGGCTGGAGCGCGGCGATTCCGGTGGTCATTCTCAGCCTGGGCGTGGGCTTTATGGCTACGCTGTATCCGGCGCGGCGCGCGGTGAAGGTGCCGCCGGCCGAAACGCTGCGCTACGAATAAGAATTCCGGTTGGTATCGCGCGCACCGGCATCTGCCCGGCCAATCTCACGTACAATGGCGCGTGGTATCACCCCATGCAAAAAACGATACGGCTTTTCTTCATCCTGCTGAGCGGAGCGGGGCTGCTGTGGGCGCAGAACAACTGGCCGGTTTATGGCCATGGGCCCGGACACAGCGGCTGGGCGCGCAACGACCGCGCGTTTGCCAACGCCAGCCTCAAGCATTTTGGCCTGCTCTGGAAAGCGCATCTGCCGAATAAGGCCAAATCGCTGATCGCGCTCACGGCGCCGCTGGTGGCGGCGGGGGTGACGACGGCGGCGGGCGTGAAGACGCTGGTGTTTACGGCCGGCAGCAGCGGCACGCTCTATGCCGTGGACGCGGCGAGCGGAAAAGTCGTATGGCGCCACCAGTTTGCGCCGTCGGTGCCGCAGCCCTATCCCGGAATGTGGCTCTGCCCCAACGGACTGAACGCCACGCCGGTGATTGACCTCAAGCACCGGATCATTTATGTGCTCGCCGCCGATGGACGCCTGTATGGACTGGGGCTGGGCCGGGGCAGCCTGCGCTGGGGCCCGGTGCAATGGGTGCCTCCGTATGCCAAGACCTGGAGCCTGAACTACGCCCACGGCTGGGTTTATACCTCGATTTCCCAGGGCTGCGGCGATGCGACG
>JAKAZV010000019.1 GCA_021826505.1 Acidobacteriota bacterium
GTGGTGCGCCTCCTGCGCCAGCTCATGAGCACCTGATTTCAGCCCCGGAAAACCGCTATGCCCACGCGCCGCAATCCCGCTCTGCCCGCCGCCGCGCCCGCCGCCGCGCCGCCGCGGCTGCAGGCCAACGATTTTCTCGACATCACCGATTTATCGCGGGACGATTTTTTTCTGCTGCTCGAGCTGGCCGCGGCGATGAAGGCCAACCCCGGCGCCTACCGGAAATGGCTGGCCGGACGCGGGCTGGCCATGATTTTTGAAAAACCCTCGCTGCGCACCCGCGTCACCTTCGACGTGGCCATGCAGGAAATGGGCGGCTACGCCGTGTTTCTCGACTTTACCGAGTCGCCGCTGGGCGAGCGGGAAGACATTGTGGATGTGGCCCGCAATCTGGAGCTGTGGCTCGATGGCATTGTGGCCCGCACCTTCGAGCATGCCTCGATTCAACTGCTGGCCGATGCGGCGCGCGTGCCGGTCATTAACGGCCTCAGCGATCTCAGCCATCCCTGCCAGGCGCTGGCCGATTTTCTGACGTTGCGCGAGCTGGCCGGCGACTTCCGCCAGTTGCGCAAATTCAAGCTGGCCTATATCGGCGACGGCAACAATACCCTGCATTCGCTGCTCCAGGCGGCCGCGCTGGCCGGCATTGATTGCAGCATCGCGACCCCGCCCGGCTATGAACCCGATCCTGCCATCGTGGCGGCCTGCCAGAAGACCGCGCGGCAGCACGGCGGACAAATCAAAGTGGGGCATTCGGTGGCCGCCGCCGCGCGCGGCGCGCGGGCGATTTACACCGACACCTGGGCCAGCATGGGGCGCGAGGCCGAGGCCACCCAGCGGGCCCGCGACTTTGCCGCCTATCAGGTCACGCCGGCCGTGATGGCGATGGCCCGTCCCGGCGCCTGGTTCATGCACTGCCTGCCCGCCCATCGCGGCCAGGAAGTCGCGGTGGAAGTGATTGATTCACCGGCCTCGGTGGTTTATCGCCAGGCGGAAAACCGGCTGCATGCCCAAAAAGCCGTCTTGGCCGGTTTGCTGCTGGCCCATACCCGCGCCCGGGCTTGAGTGCGGGGATCACAGGAAGCGCATGCCGCCCGTTTCATTTCCATCGCCGCGAGAGGTCATTCATCGCTGGGTAGAAGCCTTCAATCGCCAGGACATTGAAACTCTCTTATCGCTTTATCACCCCGATGCCGTCAACCACCAGGTCGCGGAAGACCTTGTGCAAGGCGCCGACAACCTGCGCCGCAGGTTTGAGCAAATCTTTGCTCTCGCCCCCATGACTTGCCTGGTGGAAAATATATTTCAGGATGAAGAATGGGCAATGCTGGAATGGCGGGACCCGCTCGGACTGCGGGGCTGCGGTTTTTTTCATATCCCCGCGGGACGCATTCGTTACCAGCGCGGCTATTGGGACAAATTGACTTTTTTACGGCAGCACCATCTCCCGCTGCCCAAGGAATAAGAACGAATTATGTCTGCAACACCCTCTGCAACCACTCCAGCCAAACGCATTGCTCTGGCCTACTCCGGCGGCCTCGACACCAGCATCATCATTCCCTGGCTGAAGGAAAACTACGGCGGCGAAATCATTGCCGTCATCGCCAACGTCGGCCAGGACGACGACTTTGACCAGGTAAAGGCCAAAGCCCTGAAAACCGGCGCCGCCGAAGCGGTGGTGGTGGATATTCTCGATGAATTCATCACCGGCTACATCTGGCCCACGCTGCGCGCCGGCGCGGTCTATGACCATAAATATCTGCTCGGCACCTCGTTTGCCCGTCCGGTGATTGCCAAGGCGCAGGTCGAGGCGGCGCTGGCCCGCGGCTGTGACGCGGTCGCGCATGGCTGCACCGGCAAGGGCAACGATCAGGTGCGCTTCGAGCTGACCTATAAGGCGCTGGCGCCGCAGTTGCGGGTCATCGCGCCCTGGCGCGAGTGGGATATCCGCAGCCGCGAGGACGCGATTGCCTACGCCCAGGCCCATCAGGTTCCCATTGACCAGACGCTGAAGAAAATCTACAGCCGCGACCAGAACATCTGGCACATCAGCCATGAAGGCGGCGATCTCGAAGACCCGGCGCTCGAGGCGCCCAGTGATGTCTGGGTGCTCACCCGCGATATCGCCGACGCCCCGGATCAGCCGGAGTACGTCCGCATTGGCTTTGAGCAAGGCACGCCGGTGGCGCTGGATGGCCAGGCGTTGGCCCCGGCCGCGCTGCTGCGCCGCTTGAATGAGCTCGGCGGCAAGCATGGCATTGGCCGCATTGATCTGGTGGAAAACCGCTTTGTGGGCATGAAGTCCCGCGGCGCCTATGAGACCCCGGGCGGCACGCAGCTGCTGCTCGCCTTGCGCGAGCTGGAGGCCCTGACCGTGGACCGCGACACCGCCATGATGAAGCAGCACCTGGCGATTGACTACGCGCGCCTGGTCTATAACGGCCTCTGGTTCACGCCCCAGCGCGAGGCCCTCGACGCCTTTGTCCATCAGGCGCTGGCGCGCGCCACGGGCGAAGTCCGCCTCAAGCTGCACAAGGGCCACGTCCTGATCGCCGGCCGCACGTCGCCCTATTCGCTCTACTCGACGACCCTGGCTTCGTTTACCATGGGCGAGCTTTACGATCAGAAAGACGCCGAGGGCTTTATCAACTGCATCGGCCTGCCCATGAAGATGCAGGCGTTGTTATCCAAAAACTGGCCGCGCTGATCCGGAAAAAGAGCAGAGGCAGCGTCGCGGCGAAGGAGGCGGGCATGGCGGAAAAACTCTGGGGCGGCAGATTTACGCGGCCGCCGGCCGAAGACTTCGAAAAATATGCGGAGTCGTTTTCCTTTGACCGCCGTCTGGCCGCGGCCGAAGTGCGCGGCTCGCTCGCCCATGCCCGCCAGCTCGCCGCCGCGGGCGTATTGTCGGCGGCGGAACTGCGCGCCCTCGAAGCCGGGCTCGGTCGCCTGGCCGCGGCGATTGCGGCGGGAACGGAACCCGCTCCCGGCGCCGCGGCCGAAGATGTTCATACGTTTGTGTTTCAGCGCCTGCTCGAAAGCGCCGGCGAGGCCGCCCGCAAATTACAAACCGGCCGCAGCCGCAATGAGCAGGTGGCGCTCGACCTGCGCCTGTATATTCTCGATCAGGCGCCCGCCTGGGAACAGGCCTTCACCGGGCTGTTGAACGCCTGGGCTGATTTTGCCGAACGGCACGCCGAAATCATCATTCCCGGCTTTACGCATCTGCAGCGCGCGCAGCCCATTTCATTGGGCCATCACGCCCTGGCCTACGCGGAAATGCTGCTGCGCGACCGCGAGCGCTGGCGTCAGGGGCTGCACCGGCTGGCGGTCTCGCCGCTCGGCTCCGGCGCGCTGGCCGGCATGCCGTTCGCCGGCGACCGTGAGGCCGCCGCACGCGAACTGCGGCTTGCGGCCATCAGCCAGAATTCCCTCGATGCCGTCGGCGACCGCGACTTTGTCGCCGAAATTCACTTCGTCGCGGCCCTCACCGGATTGCATCTTTCCCGCTGGGCCGAGGACTGGATTCTTTACAGCTCGAGCGAGTTCGGCTGGCTGCGCCTCGATGACGCCTATACTTCGGGCAGCAGCCTGATGCCGCAGAAAAAAAATCCCGACGCGCTGGAGCTGCTGCGCGGCAAATCAGCCCGGCTGACCGGCAATCTGATGCAGTCGCTGATGCTGTTGAAGGGGCTGCCGCTGGCCTATAACCGCGATCTGCAGGAAGACAAGGCGCCGCTGTTTGATTCGCTCGACGCCGCCCTCGCCGGGCTGCGCATCGCCGCCGGCGTCACCGCCACGGCTGGCGTGGACGCGGCCCGTTGCGCCGCCGCCGCCGGTGATCCTGTCCTGCTGGCCACCGATCTCGCCGATTTATTGGTGGCTGCCGGGGTTCCCTTTCACACCGCGCATGCCCAGGTCGGCCAGGTTATGAGCCAGGCCGCGGCTCAGGACTCGGACTTCCGGCAGTGGCCCGAGGCCGAACTCCAGCGCCTGTTGCCCCAGCTTGCGCCGGACAAAATCCGCGCCTTGTCGCCCGCGGCCAGTGTGGCCCGGCGCGATGGCCCCGGCGGCGCCGCGCCGAATCAGGTGCGGTGGCAGGCGGCAAGGGTGCGTAAATTGGCCGCAGCCGTTACATAGATGTGTTTGTAAGTCTTTGATTTTAAAGGCCACTGAAAATCTTCTTTGCGGCGCTTTTCCCTTCACTCTCCTGTAAGTCATTGATTCTAAAGGCCGCGTAGGTAAAGCCCGGGCGCGTAAGGGGATGTTTTGTCCCCCTACGCGCTTAACCCCATATAGAATCAGTGGTTTACACAGGGCGCGTAGGTGCGTAGGTAAGATAATGAATTTTTTTAAAATATGTTTTGCATTGAGTTTTTCACACAATTAATTGCGGCCTTCAATAGCTTTTCATAGATGAACTAATGCTGAGCGTGATTCTGCAATTTTCCCCGCAGTGTCACCCATGCCGCCAGCGCCCGTTCCCGCGCCCTGTCATGTTCTACGATCGGCGGCGGATAGATGGCTGCCGATTCCGTCACCCGCTCCGGAACCCAGCGCCGGATATATTGCAGCTTTGAATCAAAGCGATCGGCCTGCCGCATGGGATTGAAAATGCGAAAATAGGGCGCCGCATCGGCGCCGCAGCCGGCCGCCCATTGCCAACCCAGGCTGTTGTTGGCCAGGTCGGCATCCACCAGCGTGTCCCAGAACCACTCCGCGCCCCGCTGCCAGGGAATCAGTAAGTGTTTCACCAGAAATGACGCCGTCACCATGCGCACCCGGTTGTGCATCCAGCCGGTGTGCCACAACTCGCGCATGCCCGCGTCCACCAGGGGATAGCCGGTCCGCCCCCGCCGCCACGCCGTCCAATATTCCCGCCGCATGCGCCAGGGAAAACGGGCAAATTCCGGCCGCAGCGGCTGCGTTGCCGTTTCCGGAAAATGAAATAAAAGATGGCTGGCGAAATCACGCCAGGCCAGCTGCCGCAGACAGGGCTGCGCGGCGGCGATCCGGCCGGGTTCGCTTTGCATCACCGCGCGCCAGACGCTCGCGGCCGACACTTCGCCGAAATGCAGGTAGGGCGACAGCCGCGATGTGCCGCGCTGGCCGGGCAGTTCTCTGCCCTGGGCATAGGAATGAATGCCGTTGCGGAGAAACCGCCGCAGTGCGGCTTGCCCGCCGGCCTCACCCGGTTTCCAGGTCTCGCGCAGGCCCTGGGCCCAATCCGGCCGGGGTTCCAGGTGCAGATCCCGCAGGAGTGAGCTTGGCGGCCAGCGCACGGGAGCCGGCCATCGGCCTTCCGGCAGAACCGCTTCCGGCGCCACGCCTTGCGTGCAGGCCAATCGCCAGAAAGGCGTGAATACGCGAAACGGCTGTCCAGCCTGAGTGCGCAGGCTGCCGGGTTTCCATAAAGTCGCCGAGGCGTAACTCTGAAACGCAATTCCGGCTTGGCGCAGGTATTGCCGCAGCTCGAGCTCGCGGCTCCGCGCCGCCGGCTCATAGCGCTCATTGCAGTACACCGCCAGCACTGTAATGGAGGGGCGCCACTGCGCCAGCAGCCGTTCCAGGCCGCCGTGGTACAAAAGCAGGCGCGAGCCTCGCGCCTGCAAAGATTGCTCCAGCGCTTGCAGGGACTGATGCAGCCACCAGCGGGCCGCGGCGCCGGCCGGCCAGTCGCCCTCCTCTTCCGGCGCCCAGAGATATACCGGCAGCAAAACCGCGTTCTGCGCGCGGGCTTCCGCCAGCGCGGCCGCCAACGCCGGGTTATCGCGCAGCCGCAAGTCCTGCCGGAACCAATAGAGGATGGCCGGGCGTATGGTTTGCTTTTTCAAAGGGATGCCGGGGTCCAGGCTTCACGCAGGCGCTCCGCCACGGTCTGCTTGACCTGCGTTTCGGCGAAGCTGGCCTCGATCGCGTGCAGGTTGCAGGCTAAAAATTCCTGACCGCTCCAGCCGAATTGCCGCCGCAGGAGTTCATATTCGCGGTTGAGTTCGGTGTCGCTGATGGCCCGGCAGTCGGTGTTAATGCCCACCGACAATCCGGAGGCCAGCAGCCGGGGCAAGGGATGGACCGCGAAATCAGGGCAGGCGCGGGTTTGCACATTGGACGTGGGGCACATCTCAAGATGCAGTTGAGCGGCGCGCATTTCCTCGACCAGCGCGGCATCTTCTTCGCAGCGCACGCCATGGCCAATGCGCTGCGGCCGCAGCCGCCGCCAGGTTTCCCGCAGGCTGGCCGCGCCCGCCGCCTCGCCGGCATGCGCCGTCGCCGGCAAGCCCAGCCGCGCCGCTTCCACAAAAGCCTCCACATGCGGATCGAGGGCAAAGCCGGCTTCATCGCCGGCGATATCGAGTCCCGCGACCGGCCCGCGGAATTGCTGCGCCAGCCGCAGCGTCGCCAGGCTCTGCCCGGCGCTGAAGTGGCGCAAGGTGCACAGCAGCAGCCGCGCTTCCACGCCGGTCCGGAGCGCGGCTCTCTGCATGGCCTCCGCCACCGTGCCCACCGCCGCCTCCGGCGTCATGCCCTCTTCCAGGTGCAGCAGCGGAGCAAAGCGCAGCTCGGCGTAGATCACCCCGTCGCGCGCCAGTTGCGCCAGCACGTCTTCGACCGCCAGCGTCAGGGCGGCTGGCGTCTGCAGCAGCGCCACCATGCGGCGCGGAGCTTCCAGATAATGCGCCAGCGAATCACAGCGCGCCGGCGCCACAAAATCCCGCCGGTACTGTTCCTGGCTCAGGCCGGGGCGCAGCCGCGACACCGCCTGATAGCTCAGCGAGCAGTCCAGATGCAGATGCAGCTCGACTTTGGGCAGGAAAGCGAAATCCAGACGACGCATCGGCCGCCCCGCAACTTTATCGCTTTCCATGCGGGAAGCCGCAGGCCGGGGCGCGCAGCTTGAGCGGCGCGATCTGGAGCTGCGGCAGGTGGTTTTTGGCCAGCAGGTCGTTGAAGCCGGGAAGCTGGCGCGTCCGCATTGTCTGCCATGCGTGCACGGTGCGGCTGTAGGCGAGGCAGTCGGCGTTCCAGGTGGCGATCTGGGCGGGCGTGGGCGCCATGTCCATGCCCACCTGCATCATGCTGACCAGGGTGTTGAATTTGTTATTCAACAGCAGGAATGACTGCATGGCATTGGGCTTCTGGGCGTGATGGATCAGATCATAAAAGAACGAGAATCCGCCCTTGGGAATCACTCCGCCGATCTTATCCAGGCCGGCTTCAATCGTCCTGGCCTGCTGTGCGACCGCGGCGGCCGGCTTGCGCTTCATCAGCTTCACGATCCGGGTTTTGATTGCCAGCACATCTGTGCGGGCCCGATAGCTCTGCTGCATGCCGTGATAGGCCCGCATGGTGAGCCGGTTCTGCGCCCGCAGCGCGGCCATGATGGCGGGGCTTTGCCCCACCCGCGGGTCGTTCATCACGGTGACGTGGCGGGTATGGACTTTGCCATCCACGGTGAGCTTGAGCGTGTAAACGCCGGGAATCACCTGCGGCCCGTGCGGTCCGGGGGTGGTGGCGCCGGGCACGGTGTTCATCTGGTTTTCCAGATCGTGCAGATAGGCCGGCGGCGGGTTATAGCGCAAATTCCAGGCATAGCGGTTCATGCCGGGGTTGGCGGGGAGCGCGCGGGACTGCGGCGAGGCCAGCCAGTAACGGGGAAATGCCTGGCCGGTAATCGGCTTCGGCAACTGGCTGCTCAGCGTGCGCACCAGATGGCCGCGGGCATCGAAGACCTGAAGCTGAATCGGCCCGCGCGGCTGGCGGCGGAGGTAATAGTCCACCGTCACGCCATAGGGCGGGTTCAAGGCGTGCGGAACCTCGATCGAAAAAGGCTGGTCCCAGTTGGCGTTGATGCGGGAGCGGATCGCCTCCTCCGGCTTGTAAAAGTAAACCGGGCTGCCAGCGATGTCCTGGGCATGGGCCGCGATCTGGCGCAGCGGCGTGAAGTCGTCGAGCACCCAGAAGCCGCGGCCATAGGTGGCGATGACGAGATCGTTCATGTGATCCGCGGTGTGGACATCGAGGTCGCGGATGGAAGTGCTGGGCAGATTCTGGCGCAGCGATTGCCAGTGATCGCCGTTATCGAAGCTGACATAAACCGTCGTCTCGGTGCCCGCGAAGAGCAGGCCGGGCTGCTTGGGATCGGCGCGCAGCACATTGATCCAGCTTCCGGTGCGCTGGCCGCGGGGCAGGCCGGTCACGATGCTGCGCCAGGTTTTGCCGCCGTTGGTGGTGCGCCAGATGAGGGGCACATCGGTATCTTCATGCTTGAGCGGCTTGGCGAAAAAGCCGGTGGCGCCAATGCGCGCGGTGACATAGGCGGTCCCGGAATGATCTCCGGCCTCGATGGTCTCGAAATGAACATGGGCCGGCATGCCGGTAACGTTGCTGACATTGCGCCAGTGCCGGCCGCCATCCATGGTGTTGTAAATCTGATTGTTGCTGCTTACCGTCCAGACCACGCCCCGCTTCACCTTGGAAATCGAAAAATCGTTGATGACCGGGCCGGCGGGACCAAAAAGACTGGGCAAGGGCGCCGGTTTGGCGCAGGGCGCCTTCGCCGCGCCCTTGAGCGGAGGCCGCGGGCCTTTGCCGGCTTGAAATGCCGGGCAGGGCTTGCCCGATGGCTTCGGCGGCTTGGGCGGCTGCACGGGCCGGCCGCAGGGCACGCGGGGCGCGCCTTTGAGGGTGGTCAGATCGGGGCTGAAGCTCTGCCAAGTGCGGGCGCCGTTGTGCGTGACCAGCAGGCACTGGTACGCCGCATAGAGGGCGTGGGGATCGAAGACGGTATCGAATTTCTTTTCCTGCTCGTGACCGGCACGGTAATCGGGGGCTTTGGCGCCAAAATTGGGCGCCACGTTTTCCCACTGCCCGGTCCTCATGTTGATTTTGATCATGCCGCTGCCGCCGCCGCCGGGGCCGTAGCCGATGCCATAAAGAATATGCGGGTGCAGCGGATCGGGAGTGATGACGCCGAATTCGGATGAGGGCAGCGGGCTCCAGTCGGTAAAATCCACCTGGCCCCAGTTGCCGCGGCTGCGGATCATGACCGCGCCGGTATCCTGCTGCGCCCCCAGAATCCAGTAGGGATACTGGCCGGTGGTGGCCACGTGATAAATCTGCGAGATCGCCTGGGTGTACCACAGGCTCCAGGTGTGGCCGCCGTCGAGCGTGACGCTGGCTCCCTGGTCGGTGCCGACGATCATGCGCCGGCCGTTATTGGGGTCAATCCAGAGCTTGTGGTAATCCTCGCCGCCGGGCGCGCCCTTGAAGGCATGAAAGGTCTCTCCGCCGTCGGTCGAGCGGTACATGGCGGTGCTGACGGTATAGACGACGTCGGGATTTTGCGAGTCCACGAAAACCCCGCAGCTATAGTTGCCCTGGCCGTTTTCAATGCGCGTGTCATGGCCCGCCATGTGCTGCCAGTGCAGTCCGCCATCGTCGGAGCGGAACAGCCCCGAGCCATCTTCAATATTGTTGCCGATCAGATAAATGCGCTGGCCATGGGTATGCATGGCGATGGCCGCGGCAATCCGGCCCTGGAAGGGCGGAATGGCGACCGGCGTCCAGGTCAAACCCTCGTCGGTGGAATCGAACATCAGTGGCGGCTTGGACTTGATCTTCATCTTGAAGCCGAAGAGGGCGGCGATGGGATTGCCCGTGCCCTGGGTGACGGCCAGCATGAAGCGGGGGTTGTCGTAGTCAAACGTCACCTGCCGGGTGCCGAGATAGCCGGCGGGATGGAGAACGCGGGTCCAGCTCTGGCCGCCATTGGTGGAACGGTAAACGCCGCCGGAGTGGTGCTTGGCATCGCCCAGGGCCGAAACAATCACCAGGTTGGGGTTGTGCGGATCTACGACAATGCTGTCAATTTTGACGGTATTTTTCAGGCCGATATGGCGCCAGGTCCGGCCGGCGTCGGTGGACTTCCACATGCCGTTGCCCAGGCTGCCGAGGATGGGATCGCCGGCGCCGGCATACACAATGTTGGGGTCGGAGGGCGCCACACGCACCGCGCCCACGCTATCCATGCTCTTGATCGAATCGGAGACGGGATACCAGGTAACGCCGGCGCTGGTGGTTTTCCACACCCCGCCCTGCGGCGTGCCCACGTAATAGACGCCGGGCTGGCCGGCAACGCCGGTAACGGCCGCGATGCGGCCGCCATGGAACGGACCTACGTTGCGCCATTTGAGTCCGGCATAGAGGCTGGGACTCACCTGCGCCGCCGCGCCGAGAGCAAAGGCCAGCAGGCTGGCGCAGGTTAAAAAGGGGGAAACCGTCCGTAAATTCTTCATCTGACAGTCCTTTCGGCGCATTCCAAACCGGCAAATTGAAAAAGAGCAGTATACTGCTTGCCCCCGGACGGCACAATGCGAAACACTACATTCTGCCCACCCGCCTCTGCCGCCCTACTCTATAATTAAGTCCTTCCCCCATGTTTAGTTTTCATACCGCGGGTGAATCGCACGGTGAGGCGCTGGTAGGCCTGCTGCACGGCATGCCGGCCGGCTTGAGTCTGGATTTCCCCTTCATTGACCGCGAACTCTGGCGCCGCCAGCAGGGCTATGGCCGCGGCGGGCGCATGAAAATCGAGCGCGATCATGCGCATTTTCTCGCCGGCGTGCATAACGGCATCACCATCGGCGCGCCGATCGCGCTGCGCATCGAAAACCGGGACTGGAAAAACTGGGAGCGGACGCTTTCGGTCACCGAACCGGCGGGCGAAACCGCGCGGCCCGTGGCCAGTCCGCGGCCCGGCCACGCCGATCTGGCGGGCGCCATCAAACACAATTTCCCCGAATCGCGCTATGTGCTGGAGCGGGCCAGCGCGCGGGAAACCACTACCCGGGTGGCCCTGGGGGCATTGGCTAAACTGCTGTTGCGGGAGCTGGAAATTGAGGTGCTGGGCCATGTGCGCGCCGTCGGAGCGGCCGCTCTGGACGCGGATTTTCCGGTCACCTGGGAGGGTCTGCGCGCCCTGGCCGGCCAGGAAGAGGTCATGCTCGGCTGTCTCGATGCCGCGGCCGAAGCCCGCATGAAAGCGGCCGTGGACCATGCCCTGAAAACCGGCGACTCTCTGGGCGCGGTCTTTGAGATACGCGCCCGCGGCCTGCCCCCCGGCCTGGGCAGCTATGCGCATTGGGATCAGCGGCTGGATGGGCAGCTCATGCAGGCGCTGGTTTCCATTCAGGCGGTTAAGGCGGCCGAGATTGGCGACGGCATCCAGGGCGCCGCGAGCCCCGGCAGCCAGGCGCAGGATCCCATTCACTATGACCTCGCCGCGCGCCGCTTTTTCCGCCCCTCCAACCATGCCGGCGGCCTGGAAGGCGGCATGACCAATGGCGAAGATCTGGTGGTCCGCGGCTATCTGAAGCCCATTTCCACCCTGCGCCGTCCGCTGGAATCGGTGGATTTCATCACCCGCGAGCCGGTCAAGGCCGCCTATGAGCGCTCCGATGTCTGCGTGGCGCCGGCCGCCGCGGTGATCGGCGAGGCCATGGTCGCGCTGGTGCTGGCCCGCGCGGTTCTGGAAAAATGCGGCGGCGATTCGCTGGCCGAACTGCGGCGCAACTATCAGGGCTATCTCGAACAGGTTAAAAACTGGTGAACGCCATCCGCCGTGTTCCTTGATTGCGCGGATTCGCAGGCATGAGCAAAATTTACACCATCGTCAAATTTCCCGAGCCGGTGCTGCTGGCGCCGGCGGCGGAAGTTACCGTTTTTGGCACGGACAAACTGCGGCAGTTGATTGAGGATATGTTCGCCACCATGTACGCCGCCCGCGGGGTCGGGCTGGCCGCGCCCCAGATCGGCATCGCGCGCCGCATCACCGTGATTGACTGCGCCCTCGACGAACAGCCGCCGGAGCGCCTGGTGCTTATCAACCCCGAAATCATCGCCACCGAAGGCGAGCAGACGGGGGAAGAAGGCTGCCTCAGCGTTCCCGGCTTTCGCGCCGAGGTCACCCGGGCCATGCGGGCCACGGTCCGCGCCCAGGATGCCGAGGGGCAATGGTTCGAGCGCTCGGGCACCGAGTTGCTGGCGCGGGCCTTCCAGCACGAAATTGACCACCTCAACGGCAAGTTGTTTCTTTCCCACCTCAGCGCCCTCAAGCGCGACGTGATCAAGCGCAAAATCCGCAAGCTGCAAAAAGACGGCGAGTGGTAAGAAAACAACCGGAGCGGTTTTAGAACAGCCGTTCGCCCTCCCGCAGGTTGCCGAAGCTGCCGATATTGGCCAGCGAAATACTGAACAGATATTCACTGCGGTTTTGCAGGCTGAGGGTGCCCAGCGAAAACAGCCGGTATTCGAAGGCGAAGCCGCAGCAATCCCAGTTGTAGGCGGTTTCAATCGCGTTGTATTGCAGCCGGTTCAAATGTAAATCCACCGCCGTGGCCGCGCCCAGGCTCCAGCCGGGGTGATTGCCGCGCCCATACCCGGCGCCCAGCCGCAGTTGATCAATCCGCGTTTCGCCCGGCGGCAGAAAACGCCGGGCCAGCCCGGCGGGATACTGGATCAGATAATGGCTGCCGCTGAAATACCAGTTCCGCAGATGAAAGTTTCCGTTAAAGGCGCTGGCCGCCAGGCGGCCGGAGGGGTCCAGATCGAGCCGCCATTCGCCGTCAAAATCGGCCGCGGGCTGCACGCGAAGAATCGAGCTGAGGGGGGAAAAATTCCGGCTCTGGGCGGCGAAGGCAAAGGGGCTCAGCATGGCCGTGGTTAAAAACACATTGCGCGCGCCCGGAGTGAGCGCCCCGCCAAAGCTGGGATTGAAAAAATATTTTTGCTCCAGCGTCCAGGAAACCAGCTCCCGCGTCTGGCCCTGGCTGTTTTCGGTCAGCCAGCGGTTGGTCAGGCCGTAGTCCAGCTCCTGCGTGTCGGTCAGGATATCGGTGGGGTCGAACTGAATAATATTCTGAAAATTATGCATGCCCGTCACCGCCCGCCAGTGCGCCTCGGGCTGGATGACATGCTTGACCCGGTTGCCCAGCCAGCCGCCGGGGGTGTTGTAGGTGCGTTCCAGCCCGGGCGGACGCCAGCGCAGATCCGCGGTTTCGGCCAGTTCATTGATCCCGGCCGGGGTTACCTGGCTGGCGGGGCCCGGCGCGCCGCTCGGAGTCTGCTGTTCGGAGTAATAGGTATCATCCAGCCCGAGGGTCAGCCGCCAGGCGCCGGCGGCATTGCGCCAGGGCAGGCTGAGCCGGGGGGTGAGATGCAGGCGTTCTAAAATGCCGCTGCTGAAACCGGGCTGCGAGCGGTCCAACAGGCTGAAGCTGCTGTGCCAGGAAGCATACAGCGGCCAGTCGGAAAAAATGCGCCGATCCCAGGAGCCCCAATCCAGGCTGGGCAGGGTGGTAATGGTCACCTGGTCGCTGCGCGTGGTGCTGAGAAAATTCTGGTAGCGCTGCCCCACCACCGCCAGATCATAGCCGTGCAGTTGTTTTTCCAGAAACCCGGTCGAGATCGCTTCGGTATTGATGGCCTGCGACAGCGAGGGCTGAAAAAAATAGCGGTAGGAATAGGAAGACAGGTAATCCACATCCAGCACCGCGCGAAAGCCGGAAACCGGAGCATGCGTGGCCTGAATCCGCAATTCCTGGCCGCCCTCGTTCTGGCGGTCAAACACGCCGTCCAGCTGCACGTCCAGCCGCGATTCCCGCGTCGGCCGGCTGTTCAAAGCCACATGCTCGGCCCAGCCGCGGGCGGAATAGAGATCGCCGCCCAGCGTCAGTCCCCAGCTGCGGTTGATGGCCCAGAAAAAGGCGTCGCCCAGCACATCGCCTTTGACGGTAGAATAGCCGACCACGGGCAGCAGAAATCCGCTGTGCCTTCCCGAGTGGTTCAGCGAATGGGTGAGATAGGGAAAATAAAATACCGGCACGCCCAGAAACCGGAAGCTGGCGTTATGCAGCGACGCGCTATGGCCCAGGGTAAAATCCACCTCGCCCGCCGCCAGCCGCCATTTCGGCCGGGGCATCTGGCACGATGTAATCGTGCCATCTTCGATCCGGTAATGATCGGGACCCAGTCGCAGCAGCCGCCGGGCGGTGAAAAAAAACGGATTGTTTGAGAACAGCATCCGTTGCCGGCCCGCCAGCTCCACACCGCTGAATCCGCGCGCATTGTCAAATTCCCCCCGCCCGCTGGCCAGGTCATAGACAGCGCGGGTGCCTGTGATGCGGGTTTTTTCCCGGCGGCTTGAAAAAACCACGTGGCCGGTGGCCGTCACAGTGCGGCTGGCGCGGTTGTAGCGCAGGCGATCGGCGCGCAGGCGCAGGCCCTCATAGCGCAGCAGAACCTGGCCCACGGCGTAATAGCGCGGGCCCTGGGACCAGAGCTGGCGCGCGCGCAGGGTCACCACCGGGGCGGAGGCGGTACCTGAAAGATCAACACCGCGCTGGGCGTAGAGGGGTAAAACTCCATGACAAAGCCCGGCCAGCATGATACCAAAGAAAGCGGGCCATCGCCGCGTCCGGCGCCGCGATGATTTTTCCATGACGGGACGGGATTTCGCCGGCCAGAACACTGCCCTATTATCGCTGTCCGCATCCAGAGGACGAAACAAAAATTGCCGCGCGGCCGGGCAGTTTGTTTTGGCCGGACCGGCCAGGGTAAATGGAACGCAACGGATTGAAACTCATGCGATGCTCGCGCTGCGGAAATCTGAGCCACCTTGGGCAGCCCTGCCTTTGCCGGCAATTGAGCCAGCAGCCGCCTCTGGTGGATAACCTGGCGCCCGCGCTGGCGCCGGTGGCCGATTCATCCCCTGATTGGCAGGCCGAGGTACGCGACCGCCTGCGCCGCTATCAGGTGCGCCGCGGGCGCATCGCCGGGAACGTTCAGGCCGCATTGGAATTTTCTCCCCTGCCGCCAGCGTCTGCGCCCGACAACCTGATTATTTTTCAAAAGCCTTCCGCGGCTAAAGCGTCCGCCGCTGCCCCGGTCGGCTTTGAGGCGGCCTCCATCCCCGGCGCTCCGGCCGCTGACGTGCTGCCCGCGCTCGATCCCGGCACCACGGTGCTGCCCGATCTTGCCCTTGCGATAAGCTCCGATTCCTCTTCGCCGCTGGCCGAAGACTTCTCCGATTCCGCTGTAGTCTGGCAGACCGCGGTTCCGATTTCGGGCGAGGCTGATTTTTCTGCCCTGAACTTGCAGTCCATCGCCGGCGAGCCGGGGGAAAATATCAGCTCTGTCGAGGAATCGTCCGCTCCCGCGCCGCTCGCCGTGACGCCGTCATTATTGTGCGAACCGATCATCTCGCCGGTCATTGAGCACCGCAGCCTGCCCGCGGTATCCCGCGTGGATTGGGCGCCCATCGCCATCGCCCCGCGGGAACCGGCCGCGGCCCTGCAGAAATTTCCGGTCTTGCCGCTGCCCCCGGCGCCCGCCGGCGTGCGATTCCGCGCCGCCTGCGCCGATGCCGGCATCGTGCTGGCGGCCAGCCTGCTTTTTTCGCTGGTTTCAATCGCCTGCCTGGGGCTGCCGCACCTGGCGAGCCCGCGCCAGGGCTTCATCCTGGCCGGAATGATCTGCGGGCTCTGGGGCGCCATTTATATCGTGGTCTCGCTTTCGCTGAATGGCGCAACCGCCGGCATGCGCTGGCAGGGCTTGCTGCTGCACGACTTTTCCGGCCGGCCCACGACCGCGCGCTCCTGCCGCCGGCGGGCCGGCATGATGCTGTTTTCGCTTGCCGCCCTCGGTTTTGGCTTCTGGTGGATGTTTTTGGATGATGACCAGCTCGCCTGGCACGACTACTGGAGCTCGACCTATCTCGTTGTCCCCGTGCCCGCGGCGTCTATTTTTCAATCACCGGCCGCCCGGTCCTGACGGCGCACCGGCCGGGTCGCCTTTATTGCAAGGGCAGGCGTTCCAGGCTCAGCACCGGTTTTTGCTGGCAGGTGATCGTGTCGGTGACACCGGAGGCGATCTGCGCGCAGGCATTATCGAGCGCGCCCTGCTCGGCCTGGGTTCGGGTGCGGCCTTCGGCAATGCGGCAAGCGGTCTGGCCATGGAAGCGCACGCAGACCCGGTACCGGTAGCGTGCCGTATGCAGCGAGCTGTACACCAGATAACCCAGCGCCAGCAGCACAAAGATTCCGATCATCAGGCGCAGCATTCGCGGCATGACGTTTTATCGTAATCCAGTTTTTATTCCATTTCACCTAACACCTCCGCTTCTTGACCGCGCCGCCGGGCAACACCTACACTGAAGGCAATCGCAATCCGGCTGCGGAAAATATTTCCCCCGGGTGAGTAGGAAAATCTAGAATGTCGTTGTCCCGCTTCGTTTTTTTCCTGGCGGCCTGCACAGTTCCCGCAGCCGCGGTTCAGCGTCCATCTCATGCCCGGCATCCGGCTCCCGCCGGCGGATCGCCATTTTTCCCTCTGAGCCAGGTGCGTCCCGGACTGACCGGCTACGGCCGCACGGTTTTTCGCGGCCGTAAAATCCAGACTTTCAAAGTCAAAATTCTGGGCGTGGCGCCCGATATGGGCCCCCGGCAGGCGGTGATCTGGGCCCAGTTGAGCGGAGGTCCGCTGGCGGAAACCGGGCTGATTGAGGGCATGAGCGGCAGCCCGGTGTACATAGACGGCAAACTGCTGGGCGCGGTCGCGCTCGGCTATCCCTTCGCCAAAACCGCGCTGGCCGGCATTACGCCCATCGAACAGATGGTGCGCCAGGCGCAGCGCGCGCGCACGCCGCGGACCCGCGCCCTGGCCCGGTCCACGCCGGCGCTGGCTCGCCCCTTCGGCGCCGCGCGGCTCAACTCGCCCTGGGGCGCGGCCGCCTGGCGGCGCTGGCGGCAATGGCTGTATGGCGCGCCGCCCGAAAACCAATCGGCGGAAGGCTGGCCGGGGCTGCCGGCATTGAATACGCCTTTGTCGCTGGCCGGCTTCAGCGCTTCCACCATCCGGCATTTTCTGCCGCGCCTGGCGGCCCTGCAATTGACCCCGGTAGCCGCGGCCGGCGCCGGCGGCGGGCCGCAGCCGGCCATGCCGGCTGATCCGCGGGTGACGCCGGGAGAGATGATCAGCGTGCAGTTGATGCGTGGCGACCTCGCGGTCTCGGCTGACGGCACGGTGACGTATGTGCACGGCAAAGATATTTACGCCTTTGGCCACCGTTTTCTTGCCGCCGGCGCGGCCGCCTTTCCCTTTAGCCGCTCCCGCGTGCTGGCCCTCATGCCGGGCTTGCAGACGTCGTTCAAAATTGATGTTCCCGGCGCGCCGCTGGGAGTGATCCGCCAGGATCGCTCGCAGGGGGTCTATGGCGTGCTGGGCGAGCGGGTGCGGATGATTCCGGTGCGGATCAATGTGCTGCGCCGCGATGGCCAGATGCGCCATTTTCATTTTCAAGTTGTGAACCACCCCTTTTTAACCCCGCTGCTGGTGAACATGGGGGTGTTTTCGGTGCTCGACGCCACCCAGCGCGCGCTGGGCCCCAGCACTTTGCGGCTCACCGGCGCGGTGCATCTCAGCGGCAGCGCGCCGGTGCGGCTGAACAACCTGTTTTCGGGAAATCTGAACCTGCCCACCGAAGCCGCGGCCGGCGTAGCCAATCCGATCGCCGAGTTATTCGCCAGCGGATTGCCGCATCTGGGCGTGACCGGCATTGATCTCACCATCCGGTCGCGGCGGCGCAAGCAGACGGCGCGGATTGAACAGGTCTGGGCCAATCGCGGCCGGCTGCGGCCCGGCAGCCGGCTGCGGCTGGAAGTGGCGCTGCGCACCGCCGGCGGCCATGAAGTGCTGCGTCACCTCCAGGCGCGGCTGCCCGCCAGCACCGCCGCCGGACCGCTGGTCATTCAGATCGGCGGCGGCATGGCCGCGCCGGGGCTGGGCATTGCCCTCGCTCCGCCGCAGGCGCCGGCGCGCAGCCTGCGCCAGCTCGTGCGCCGGCTCAACCGCGCGCATCGCAATAACCGCATTTATCTGCGCATTCTGCAGCCGGCGGTCAGTTACCATCTTGCCGGCGCCAGCTTTCCCCTGGCGCCGCCGTCGCTGGCCCGGCTGCTCAGCGCCGGCGGCGGGCTCAACAGCGCCGTCGAGGCGCGGCCGCAGTCGCTTTTGCTGCGCGCCCGCAGCGCGGCATTACCCTACGCGGTCACCGGCACGCGGCAGCTGACCATTATGGTGCGCCATGGCAATTAAATCTCTCCGGCTGCCTCTGCACGGAAAACTTCCGGTTCGTCTGGGCCTGATCGCGGCTCTGGTCTCGCTGCCCATCCTGGCCGTCACCACCGTCTTCTGGCGCACAGCCAGCTTCCGCCAGTTTCTGCGCGGCAACCTGCGCGGGCTGTCCCTCAGCCGCGAGGGCCGCCTGCGGCTGGCGCCCCGGCTGCGGCGGGTGTTTCATAGCCAGCAGGCGATCATCTGGAGCCTGGCCGCCGACGCGCGCGGCGATGTCTATCTCGGCACCGGCCATGCCGGGCGCGTTTATCGTCTGACCCCCGCCGAACTGCGTTCCTCCACTGCTACGCCGCCGGCGCGCGCGGTTTGGTTTACCGCGCCGCAGCCGGAAATTTTTGCTCTGGCGGTCGGCCCCGATGGCGCGCTCTACGCCGGCAGCTCGCCGCGCGGCAAAATCTACCGCATCAACTCCCATGGCCAGGCTTCGGTTTATTTCAATCCCCATTCCCGTTATATCTGGTCGCTGGTTTTTTCCGGATCCACTCTGTATGCCGGCACGGGCGACCGGGGTGAAATTTATAAAATCACGGGCCGCAACCAGGGACATAAATTTTTCGCTACCCGCCAGGCCCAGGTCATGACGCTGGCCGTCGCGCCGGATGGCGATCTGCTGGCCGGCAGCTCGCCGGGCGGGCTGATTTTCCGCATCACGCCCGCCGGACGCGGCTTTGTGCTTTACAACGCGCCGCTGGAGGAAATTCACCAGCTCGCGGTGAGCTCAAGCGGCGCCATTTACGCCTCCGCCCAGGGCGCGGCGCCGGCCGTGATGCCCGGCTTTGAAAGCACCCCGGCAAGCCTGCCGGCATTGATGCCGGGCGGCACGGTCTCGGTCACCGTGCATGCCTCGTCCGGCCAACCGCTTCACGCGCCGGCCGTGGCCGCGAAAAAAGCCGCGCCCGCACCCGCGCTGCCGGCGCCCGCCATGCCCGAGCTTTCGCCCGCCTTCAGCCTGGCCGGCATGCGCAGCGCGCTCTATCGCATCAGCCCCGATGCCGGCGTGGATACGGTCTGGAGCTCCCGCACGCAGGATGCCGACGGCCTGCTGCCCACCGCCGGCGGACTGTTGTTCTCCACCGACCGCCGCGGCCGCATTTACCGCCTGCGCGCCGGCGGTGAATCCACAATTCTGGCGCAGACCAATCAGCAGGAAACCACCCGTCTGCTGCAGGTAGGCCATCGGATATTTGCCACCACCGCCAATCTCGGCGATCTGTATCGGCTGGGCGCCCGACGCGCGGCGAGCGGAACCTATATTTCTCCGGTCAAAGACACTGGCGAAATTTCCCGCTGGGGCCAACTGCGCTGGCGCGGGCAGTTGGCGCCCGGCGCCCGGATCATGCTCTATACCCGCAGCGGCAATTCCCCGCATCCTGATCTGACCTGGAGTCTCTGGGCCGCCGCGGTGTTGCACCAAAGCATCCTCAGCCCGCCGGCGCGCTACATCCAATGGAAAGCCGTGCTGGCCGATGGCGCCGCGGGAAAATCCCCCTATCTCGATGAGGTGGAAATTCCCTATCTTCCCACCAACCTGGCGCCGCAGATTGCCAGCTTTCATGTGCGGGTGCTGCATCCGCAGCCGGCCGCTCGCGTTTCGCCCCTGATGAACCAGGCCGAAGCCGGCGTCGTAATCTCTCCCGGCACTTTTTTGCCGCCCGCGCTGCGCGGAAAAAAAGGCCTGCTGCTGCGCTGGCAGGCCAGCGATCCCGACCACGACCAGCTGGAATATTCCATCTATTTTCAGGCCGAGGGGGAAACCGGCTGGACGCGCCTGCGCCGGCATTACCGGCTGAGCATGCTGCGCATCGGCAGCAGCTTGCTGCCCGATGGCGTATACCGCTTCAAACTGGTGGCCAGCGACGCGCCCTCCAATCCGCCCGCCCGGGCCAAAACCGCCGTCGCGGTCAGCCGCCTGGCCACCCTCGACACCACCCCGCCGCGCATCCGGCTGGGCCGGATTACATTTCCCCAGGCCGGCGGGGCGGTCGTCCATTTTACCGCCCACGATCCCATTTCCCCGCTGGTGCGGGCCTGGGTTTCGCTTGATGCCCGGCCCTGGCGGCGGCTGGCGGCGGATTCCGGCATTATGGATTCCCGCCGCCAGAGCTTCACCATCACCTTGCGCCATCTCGCTCCCGGCCAGCATATTGTCATGCTGCGCGTGGCCGATACTTCCGGCAACCGCAACGCCGCCAAGGCGCTGGTGACAGTGAAGCACTGAAATTCTACTTTTCCACAGACAGGCGCTGTGCAAATCCTGTGGGCAATAAAATTACCGCGCATCCGGAAAATAATTAAGCGATACTGAGTTCCGCAACCGGACCACCATTTATGGCTTTGGCGGAAGTACTCACGGAAAAAGGCTTGCCGGCGCATCTGCTGGCTGAGCGCTCGGTTTTGGGCGCGGTGCTGCTCGACGGGCTGGCGTTTTCATACGCCGCGGAAATATTGCATGACTCCGATTTTCATCTCGACACTCACCGCCGCATTTTCAAGGCCATGTCGGTGCTGTCCGAGTCCAACCGCGCCATTGATATTGTCACCCTGGGCGACCAGCTCGAACGCGACGGCCAGCTCGAAGCGGTGGGCGGGCAGGAGTTTCTTTTTGCCCTGACCGAGGGCCTGCCGCGCAGCATCAATATCGAGCACTACGCCCGCATTGTCAAAGACCGCTCGATTCTGCGCCAGCTTCTCAGCGCCTCCCAGAGCATCAGCGCGCAATGCCTTTCGGGCGGCAGCAGCGCGGCGGCGCTGGATGAGGCGCAGCGGCAGATTTTCGCCATCGCCGACGAGCGGGTGCAGCAGGGCCTGTCGAGCGTGGGCGAAATCACCCCCGATCTGCTGCGCCGCCTGGACGAGATGCACGGGCAGGAAATTACCGGCCTGCGCACCGGTTACCGCGACTTCGATCAGATCACCGCCGGACTGCATGCGGCTGATCTGGTCATCATCGCCGCCCGCCCCTCCATGGGCAAAACCGCCCTGGCCATGAACATCGCCGAAAACGTGGCCCTGCGCGAGCACAAGACCGTGGCCGTCTTCAGCCTGGAAATGTCGAAGGTGCAGCTGGTGCTGCGCATGCTCTGCTCGACCGCCCGGGTCAATAACCACCGCCTGCGGCTGGGCTTTCTCGACCGCGACAACATCGAGAGCCTGACCGACGCCGCCGCGAAGTTGTCCGAGGCGCCGATCTTTATTGACGACACCTCGGCCATTGACTTGCTTGAGCTGCGCGCGAAGTGCCGGCGGCTGAAAGCCGAGCGTAAAGCGCTGGATCTGGTGGTGATTGATTATCTGCAGCTCATGGGCACGGAAGCGAACAAAAAGGCGGAAAACCGCAACCTCGAAATATCCGCCATTTCGCGCGGGCTCAAGGCGCTGGCCAAGGAGCTGCAGGCGCCGGTGATCGCGCTCTCGCAGCTCAGCCGCGCCCCGGAGCAGCGTCCCGGCCGCAGCCGCGAGCCGATGCTGAGCGATCTGCGCGAGTCCGGCTCGATCGAGCAGGACGCCGACCTGGTCGCCTTCATTTACCGCGATGAAATGTACAACCGCGATTCCGAACACAAGGGCGTGGCCGACATTATTATCGCCAAGCAGCGCAACGGCCCCACCGACCGCATCCGGCTGGCCTTTTTGCATCAGTACACCCGCTTTGAAAATCTGGCCAAGGAAGAGGCGGGAAAAGCCGATTACACGCAATAAGACGTAACGTCCCGCCAAAGTTCCAGCCGCGTTTTTGATCCCCGCGAGTCAATATATGCGCTCGTTGAATGCTTGTCAGCCACAGGCGATCCACTGCTAACATAAATTCCAGTGCGACCCAACCGGCTGATCATTTCCCGCTCCGCGCTGCGCCATAATTTTCAGCTTCTGCGCTCTCTGCTGGCGCCCGGCGCCGGGCTCTGCGCGGTGGTGAAGGCCAACGGCTACGGCCATGGCGGCGTGGGCGTGGCGCGCGAACTGGAAGCCGCCGGCGCGCCATGGCTGGCCGTGACTTCGGCGGAAGAAGGCGCGGAGCTGCGCCAGGCCGGCGCGCGAGGCCGCATTCTGGTGCTGGCCGGCTTTACTCCCCAGGATGCCGGGCTGATCTGGGCGCAGGCGCTGACGCCGGCCATCTGGCACGCCGGGCAGCTGGAGTGGCTGGCGGCGGCGCGCCCGCCGGCCCAGGCCGCGCCGCTGAAAGTCCACGTAAAGCTCGATACCGGCATGGCCCGGCTGGGCGCGGAAGCGGAGGATGAAGCGGCGATCGCCCTGGCACTGGCCGCGCACCCCGAATTGCAACTGGAAGCCGTCTTCACTCATCTGGCCGCCGCGGAAGCCGCCGATGACTCCAGCGTCAAACTTCAGATGAGCCGCTTTCAACCGCGTCTCGCGGCCTGGCAAGCCCGCTATCCAGGAATATTCTGGCACGCGGCCAACAGCGCCGCCTTGTTCCGCTGGCCCGAGTATCATGGCGGACTGGTCCGCGCCGGGCTCGCGGTCTATGGCTATATACCGGAGGGCGATGACCATACCCGCGCGGTATGGCGCGAGCCGGCCCATGCCTTGCGCCCGGCGATGAGCTGGCGGGCCGGCGTGCTGGCCTTGCGCAATCTGCCCGCCGGCGCGACCGTGGGCTACGGCGGCAGCTTTCGCCTGGACCGGCCCACCCGCGTGGCCACGCTGGCCGCCGGCTACGGCGATGGCTACCTGCGCCGCCTCGGCCCCGGCGGCGCGGTCTTGCTCGGCGGCCGCCGCTGTCCCATTCTGGGCGCCATCAGCATGGATTTAATGACGGTGGATGCCAGCCAGGTTCCCGCCGCGCGGATTGGGGATGAAGCGGTGCTGCTGGGCCATGACGGCGAAGAACAGATCAGCGCCCGCGAGCTGGCCGGCCGGGCCGGCACGATAGTCTATGAAATTTTCTGCGGCCTCTCCAGCCGCATCCCGCGGAATTTTAAAGATTAGCGCCTGTAGCGTTTACGGCTGAGCCGCATTGTTGTATAAACGCGTGAGATCGCGGGCCGAGAAAATTGTTTCGCCTAAACGAAAAAGCGGCTGTGCCGCCGGTTCAGTGCTTGTGTTTGATCAGCACCGGCGTGAACAGCCTTGCCGGCAGCGCGGGCACGTAGCGCACCGAGCTTAAAAACTCCTGCATGACCGGCTCTTTCCCGCTATAGCGCTGAATGACCATGGGGGTGACAACCCCCCGCACACGCTGGTAATGGCCGAAAACTTCGGTTTGTTTCACAAAGCTGCCCAGAATCGGATCGCGCTGCCGCCAGCTGACCTGCACCGGCAGGCCGGTGTTCATATCGCAGCTCAGGTGCACGCTATCGTCTTTATCATTGATCAAATCCACGCGCTCAACCTGATGGCCCTTGCGCTCGCCCTCGCCTTTATAGATTAAAAGCGTCCGGGGATCGCGAAACCATTGCCGCAGCACCACCCCGATGGAATGCTCGATCAGGGCATGATGCGCGCGCACCGCGCGAATATTCAGCACGCGCGGGCCGCGGTAAGAAATTTCCCAGGCCTTGCCGGGCAGGTAGAGGAAAACCACGTTGCGCTTGTGCGTCAGCTCGATGCGTTCGTCGCCCGGATAGCGGCTGTAGCTCCAGAAGCGGTTGCCGTAGCCGTTCATCTGGCCTTCGATATTGAAGGTATAAACCCGGCCGATGGAGATTTTATTTTTCGCGGCCAGATACGCCGGGCCTCCGAGAGCTTCGATCGCCCGCCGCAACACCTGGCGGGCGGGCCGGTTGGCGGCGGCAATAGCGGCCTGCTGGGCCATCAGGGCCGGCGCGCATGCCAGAACACAGCCGGCAGCCAGACTCAGAACCCGGCGCGGCCGGCGGCTATGAGGCAATTGCAGCATGGGAATATGCGGGGAACGAAACACAAGCCTATTTTATGCGGGTTCGAGCTGGGCGTACTTGAGCACCATTTTCTTCAGGCCGAAGCCGGGAAAGGAAATGGTCAGTTTGGTCTCATCGGCTTCGCCTTCCAACCGCAGCACCGTCCCCGCGCCGTAGCGGGCGTGGCGCACGCGCATGCCCGGCCGCCAGTCGGCGCGGCCCGCCGCCACGGTCCGCGGCGCGGGCGCCGGCTCGGATGTTGCCGCCGCATCCCGCCGGGGCAATTCGGCCGCCGTGGTCAGCCCCGCTCCGCCAAAAAAGCCGCGCAGGTTGTCGAGCGAAACCTGGGCATCGAGCGCGGTGCGGGCGGCGGCGGGCGCCAGGCTGGGTTTCGCCGCGAATCCGCGCTCCGGGCGAGGCGCGGCCGGCTCGCGCCAGCGGGTTTCCTGGCTATATCCCTGGCGCTCATAGCGGATAGCTCCGCTGTCAAACTCCGTTTCCGGCGTCAGGTTTTGCAGCCGCAGAGGCGGCATTTCACTGATGAAACGCGAAACGGTCTGCGGCATGGGCATGCCGGCGCCGTAGCGGCGGCGAGCCCGCGCCGCGGTCAGATACAATTGCTGCCGCGCCCGCGTCATGCCCACATAGCAGAGCCGGCGCTCTTCCTCGAGCGCGGCTTCCCCGGCCGTCAACTCGAGGGCGCGGCCGTGCGGCAGCAGACCCTCTTCCATCCCCACCAGCAGCACCAGATCGAACTCCAGCCCTTTGGCGGCATGCAGCGTCATCAGGGTAATGGCGGCCTGGCTGTCGAATTCATCCTGGTCGCTGATCAGCGCGGCATGATCGAGAAACTGGCGCGGCGTTTCCTGGCGGTCGTCGGCTTCCGCGGCGGCGCTGAGCAATTCGTCGAGATTTTCCAGCCGGGTCTGCGCTTCGGGCGAATCTTCCTGCTGCAGCCGGCGCACATAGCCGGTGCGGTCGAGAATGCGGCTGATCAGCTCGCGCAATCCCGGCGGCGAATCCGAACCCGCCGCCGTCATCAGTTCCGTCACGATGGCGCGAAACTCCTCCAGTCCGGGCCGGGCTTCGCCGGACTGGGCCGGCAGTTGATTGAGCCAGGCCCAGAGTGACAGCTTGTGCTCGCGCGCGCCCTGTTCCAGGCGTTCGAGCGTGGTTTTGCCCACCCCCCGCGCCGGGGTGTTGACCACGCGCAGAAACGAGACATTGTCGTCGGGATTGAGCGCCAGCTTGAGATACGCCAGCGTGTCTTTGATCTCCGCCCGTTCGTAAAAACTGAAGCCGCCGAGCAGGCGATAGCGCAGGTTCAGCCGCCGCAGCGCTTCTTCACAGGCGCGCGACTGGGCGTTGATGCGGTATAAAATCGCCGCCGTGGCGTCGGGCCGGCTTTGCTGCCAGGCGCGCAGGGTTTCCGCCGCGAAGCGCGCTTCCTGCTCGCCGTCGCCGGCGCGCAGCCAGCCGATCGGCGGGCCGTCCGCCGATTCGGTCCACAGGGTTTTGCCTTTGCGGGCGCGATTGTGCGCCACCAGCGCGGAGGCCGCGGCCAGGATGTTGCCGCTGGAGCGGTAGTTGCGCTCCAGCCGCAGCACCCGCGCATTGGGAAAATCGCGCTCAAAATCCAGAATGTTGCGGATATCGGCGCCGCGCCAGGAATAGATGCTCTGATCTTCGTCGCCCACTGCGCAGAGGTTCTGGTGATGGGTGGTGAGCCGGCGCAGCAGCTCATATTGCGGGCGGTTGGTGTCCTGGTATTCATCCACCAGCAGGTAGCGCCAGGTCTCGGCGCAGCGGCTGACGGTTTCCGGACTTTGATCGAGCAGCCGCCAGGCTTCGAGCAGAAGATCGTCGAAGTCGAGGGCGTTGGCCCGCCGCAATTCGCTCTGATAGCGCTCGTAGAGCACGGCCATCTGCTCGGCCGCCGGCAATCCTCCGCCCCGGGCTTGCACCTCGGCGGGGGTAAGGCCCTGATTTTTGGCCTCGGAAATCCGGCCCAGCATATTGCGCAAGGGAAGCCGTTTTTCGTCCACCCCCATCTGCCGATAAATGCCTTTCAGTAAAAGCTGCTGGTCGCTGGCGTCATAGATGACGAAATCCCGGCGGCCGCCCAGGCGCGGGTAATCCCGGCGCAGCAGTTGCACGCAAAAAGAATGAAAGGTGGCCACCAGCGGCGCACCGCCGGAGAGTTGATCCCCGTGGCCGGGCTCGCGCAGGGAGCTGACCAGCCGGCTCACCCGCTGCCGCATTTCGTCGGCGGCTTTATTGGTAAACGTTACCGCCAGAATCTGGCCGGCGGGCACCCCGCCCGAGATGAGGTGCGCAATCCGATGGGTGATGACCCGGGTTTTGCCGCTGCCCGCTCCGGCCAGGATCAGCAGCGGACCGTCGCAATGCAGCACCGCCTCGCGCTGTTCGGGGTTCAAGGAATCAAGCCAGTTCGGCATAGGCTATGGAAGCGGCGGGCGTGAAAAAAGACAAGAACCGGCGAAAATAGCGGCACCTTTACACTAACCTGGATGTAAAGTTGCGGCCCATGCCATCGCTCCAGCCAGTGTAACATTTAGGTTGCGGGCCGTTTTTTCCTCTTCTCATGTATTGGCTCTATAACCTGTTGCTGGCCCTGGGTTTAGTCGCGGTCAGCCCCTATCTACTGTTGAAAGATACGCAGGATGGCCGCTACACCCGCCGGTTGGGCGAACGCTTCGGCCGTCTGCCCCGGCTCAGCCGCACCGGCGCAATCTGGATCCACGCCGTTTCCGTCGGGGAAATGCTGGCCATAGAGCCGTTGCTGGCGCGTTTGTGCGAACAGTACCCGCAACGGCCCGTGGTGTTGTCGGTCACCACGGCGGCGGCCCGCAATCTGGCCGAGCGGCGCATCAACTGCGACCGCATTTTTTACTTCCCTCTGGATCTTTCACCCTGCGTACGGCGCAGCCTGGCGGCGAACGCGCCCAGCCTGGTGCTGATCGCGGAAACCGAAATCTGGCCCAACTTTCTCCGCGCCGCCGGAGCACAGGGCGTCCCCGTGCTCTTTATCAACGGCCGCGTTTCGGCCCGCAGCTTTGCCCGCTACCGCCCCTTGCGGCGGCTGCTGCGCAAGCCGCTGGCGTGCGCAACGGCTTTTTTGATGCAGTCGCCGACCGATGCCGTCCGCATCGTGGAAATCGGCGCCCCGCCGGAGCGCGTGCAGGCGATGGGCAATCTCAAATTCGACCTGCTGCCGCCCTCGAACCCAACCCTTCACCATTTAATGGAATCCGAATTGCGCGCCGCGCGCATTGCCCAGGTTGTGATCGCCGGCAGCACCATGGCGGGTGAGGAAGAGCAGGTGCTGGCGGCCTGGCGGCAGATGTGCCAGCGTCCGGAGCGCCGACTATTGATTCTTGCTCCCAGACATCCGCAGCGTTTTGCCGAAGTGCGGGAGATGCTGGCCGCCAGCGGATTGCGGTTTATCAGCCGTTCCCAGCTTGGCCGGGAGCCGCTGCCGGATGATGGCATTCTATTGCTCGACACGCTGGGCGAGCTGGCCGCGCTCTATCAATTCGCCGATGTGGGTTTTATCGGCGGCAGCCTGGCTCCGCATGGCGGTCATAATCTGCTGGAGCCGGCCTATTTCGGCGTCCCGGTGGTCTTCGGCCCCTATATGCAGAATTTCGCCGCCATCGCCGAGCAGTTTCTGGCCGCCGGCGCGGCCTTCCGCACCGATAGCGCCGAAGAGCTGGCCGCGGTATGGCGGCGCCTGCTGCACGATGACGACCTACGCCGGCGGGCCGGGCAGGCGGCGCGAGAGTTGCTGCATTCGCAGCGTGGCGCCACCGATCGCGTGCTGGCCGCCATTGCCGCGCAACTGGCCGGCCGGGAGGAAACCCTGTGTCGGTCCTGAGCCGCGGCCTCGGCCGGATCTACGGCGCCGGGGTGGCGTGGCGCAATCGCGGCTATGAGCAAAACCGGCGCAAGTTGCGCCGGCTGGCAGCGCCGGTCGTCTCCATTGGCAATCTCAGCCTGGGCGGCAGCGGTAAAACTCCCGCCGTCATCGCCCTGGCCGCCGCCTGGCGCGCCCGCGGACTGCAAGTAGATGTGCTCAGCCGCGGCTATGGCCGCACCACCCGCGAGATGGTGGTATTGGCATTTCCCGATGATGCATCCACCCGCCAGGCTGGCGACGAACCGCGGCTGATTGCCCGGCGCGCCGGCGTGCCCGTGGTGGTGCATGCCGACCGATGGCTTGCCGGCCGCGCCGCCGAAGCCAGTTTTCACAGCCAACTGCACCTGCTGGATGACGGCTTTCAACATCGCCGTCTGGCTCGCCAGGCGGATGTCGTGCTGGTGCATCCCCACGATCTCAGCGATCTTCCGCTTCCCGCCGGCCGCATGCGGGAGCCTTTATCGGCCCTGGCGAGGGCCACCGTCATTCTGTATTTACCCGACGAGGATCATGCGTCCGGCGTGCAGGAACCGGAAAGTATTCTTCGCCGTTACACCCAGGCCCCCATTTTTACCGCCCGTAAAATCCCCAGCGCCGTCCGCCGTCTCGACGCCGCCGCCGGTCATGACACTTTACCCTTACGTCCGGAGCCCGATCTGCCGGTGATGGCATTCTGCGCAATCGCCCGCCCCCAGTCGTTCTGGCGGACGCTCGACCGCATGGGCTGGAATCTGGTCGCCCGGCAGAGCTTTCGCGACCATCATCGCTATCGCGCCGGTGAGCTGCGCGAACTTTTTCTTCAGGGTCTGTACCACCATGCGAAAGCCTGGATCACGACCGAAAAAGACGCGCTGAACCTGCCCGCCCAAATCACTCTTCCTCATTTGCTGGCGGTGGAAATGAGTCTGGAAATTTCCGGCCTGGAGGCAATGCTCGATCATCTGGAAGCGGTTTGCGGCATTTCGCATCCCTCCCATCGGCCCCTGGCTCCGGAAGGTGTGCTATGAAGCCGGCGGAAGCCCGGCCGCCGGCGCGCGCGATGGTCTGGGCGCCGAATTGGATGGGCGACGCTGTCATGGCGCTGCCGGCGCTGCAGGCCTGGACGCGGCAGTCACCGGAATTACAACCACATTGGCTGGCCCGGCCAGCCGTGGCGGCGGTGCTGCAAGCGGCAAATTTGCCCGGAGAAATCATTGCGCTCCCCGCCCGGGCCTCGGAGCGATGGCCGCGCGAGCTGATGCGGCAATGCCGGCAGGCGCGGGCGGAGCTGGCAATTTTATTGCCCAATTCGTTCGCTTCGGCCCTCGCAGCCTGGCGGCTGGGCATTCCCCAGCGCATCGGCTATGGCCGCGATGGCCGCGGGCTGTGGCTGACCCGCCGGGTGCGGCGTCCGCGCCCCGGTCAATATCCCGAACATGAGGCTTATGGATACTGGGCCTTGCTCGCCGACGCGGGTTTACTCCCCGTGCCACCGGAAAAGCTCTGTCCGGAGCTGCGCCTTGATGCCGCCGCGCGCGGCCGCGGCCGGGCGCGGCTGGCCGCAGGCGCCGCCGGATTTGCCGTGGTGGCGCACGCCGGCGCCGCGTATGGCGCCGCCAAACGCTGGCCGCCGGAATATTTCGCGCTGCTGTTTCGTCAATTAAGCCTCGCGGGCTGCGGCATTACGTTGGTGGGAACCTCCGCCGAGCGCGATCTGGCGGATTTCATTCTGGCGCGGAGCGGCGCATCCGGGAGCAATCTGGCCGGCCAGACCACTCCTGCCGAACTGCTGGAAGTCATCGCCGCCGCCGATCTGGTGGTGGCCAACGACTCCGGCCCCATGCACGCCGCGGCCGCGCTGGGCCGGCCCGTGGTCGCCCTGTTTGGTTCCACCAACGAGCGCCAGACTCATCCCCTGGGTCCTCCCGGCTATGCTCAATGCCATGTGCTGGTAGCGGCGGATATATCCTGCCGGCCCTGCAAGCTGCGCCAATGTCCGCTCGACCATCGCTGCATGCGCCGTCTGCGGCCGGAAGATGTCGCGCAGGTGATCATGCCGATTCTGAACCGTCACGCTGCCAAAGCCAGGGAATGAAATAGCGGCAGCTTTATAGAAGACGAGGCCCACGATTTTTGTCGTAAAATCCGCGCCTTGCTCACAAACCTTCCTCTCTATCCTGCAGAAGTGCATCCACTGCCC
>JAKAZV010000129.1 GCA_021826505.1 Acidobacteriota bacterium
CGCTTCGCCCGTGATCTGGGCCGTCACGTCCGCGTCAGCGGCATTGTGCATGGGCATTCGATTGAGATCACCCGGGTGCGGCGGCTGCGTTCATAAATGCCGCCATCGGACCGCATTTTTCCCTGAGGACATTCCCATGAAACTATTCGAATTGCTCTCTTCCTCCGCTTCATCCGCCGGGGTTTCCATGAGCCGGCGGCGCATGCTGCTGGGTGGCACCGCCGTGGCCGCCGCGGCCACGGCGGCTTGCGGCAGTCCGCTTCCGGGGCTGCTCTCCGCCGCCTCCGTTCCGGCCTCCGACAACGTCAGCCAGGACACGCCGGTGCAGATTTTCACCGCCGCCCTCATCGCCGAAGATCTGGCCACCACGTTTTATTACAACGGCCTGGTGGGGCCGGTGATTCAGGATCCCAATCTGGCCGGCTCTGGCGGCACCGCCGCCAGCCCCGCCTCCAGCAATAGCAACGTCCCGAATGTGGGCTACCTGCGCGGCGCCCTGAGCGAGGAAATCGCCCACGCCAATCTCATGCGTTCGCTTTCTGGCGGTTCGGCCGCTTCCGGCGATCCGGTGCAGACGTTTTATCTGCCCACCGGCTGTTTCAATACCTTGAGCGCCTTTCTGGGCGTGCTCAATGCCCTGGAAAATGCCTTCATCGGAGCGTATCTGAACGCGGTGCAGGAATTTGCGCAGATGGCCGCGGATGTGAAATCCGGCGCCCAGGCATACAAGGATTCCACCGGCAAAGCCTACAGCAACGTTCAGCTGGAATACTTCGCCAAAGTCGCCAGCTCGATTTTAGGCGTGGAGGCCGAGCATCGCGCCCTCGGCCGGGCGATTAATCCCAGTGCCAGCGCCATTCCCGCCAATAACCTCAACTATCAGCAGGACGACGGCCTCTCATCGGTTTATAACGGCAGTGCCTCGGCGGTCGCGGCCCTGACGCCCTTTCTCAATCCCGGCAGCGGTCTCACCGGATACTCCCTCGCAACCGCGCTTTCCGGCGCGGCCTCGGTCAGTCTTGCCACCACCGGCAATCCACCCAACTGAGCGAGGGATCGTTACTTACGGGCGGCGCCGGGCTTTTTGCCAGCGCCGCCCGTAAATCCATAAGTTCGCGCCGCAGAAGCCCACCGCGACCGTCACCAGCAGCGGGTAGGGAATATTCGGATAGATCGCGGCTTCCAGATAGTGCTGTAAAAAACTGCCGTGATACGCGGCTTGCCCCAGCCGGCTTTCCAGCGCCTGTTCCGCCAGTGTTAAAGGACAAGGCACCGGCGCGATTTCGATAAAAATTCCATAGATCAGCGCCAGCACATGAAACCCGGTCCAGAATTTATGGCCCCGGGTCAATAAGGCCCCGAAAATCACCCACGCGATCCATAGAACATGGATCGTCAGCACCGCGATCAATAGAACATGAAATAAAACCGCCTGATCCATGCTTCACCGGGGCCGGACACTGGAATGGCGAAGCAAAAAAAGTGGCCTCGCTGCTTCACTTCTTGGCTGCTTCGATTTTCCTCTTCTGCAGCATCTCCAGCAGCCCATTCAGTTCCTGGCGGACTTTTTTCAGCGCCGCGCCCGAACCGGGCGGGTCAAACGGCAGCGGCGTCTGCGCTCCCTGCCTGCGGTCATGGCTGCGCAGCGCCTTGCGCGCGCCTTCAATGGTATGGCCTTCTTCGTACAGCAGGTGTTTCAGCCGCAGCAGTTTCTCAATTTCCGGTTTGCGGTAAAGCCGCTGGCCGGCCGGGCTTTTGCTGGGCTTCAGGGAGGGAAATTCACTTTCCCAGAAGCGCAGCACATAAGCTTCCACGCCCACGATCTCGGCCGCTTCGCCGATCCGGAAATACAGTTTATTGGGAATGATGGGGCGGGATTTCGGCATGTTGCTTTCGCCATCTTAGGCGCGCGGATTGTTCCCGGTCAAGCCGTTCTCCCAAAAGTACGGCCATTTTCGGGCGTTTCGCTTTTTTATATTAATCCCCGCTTTGCCGCAGCTTCAGCCGCAGCGGCGTGCCTTCGAATCCAAACTCGCGCCGCAGCTGGTTTTCCAGATAGCGGGCGGCGGAAAAATGCAGCGGCCGCGGGCGGTCCACAAACAGAGTGAACCGCGGCGGCGCCACGCCCACCTGCGAAAGATAGTAAATTTTCACTTTCCGCGAGGCCGGCATGCTCACCCGCTCCCAGTCCAGTTGGGCCAGAAAGCGGTTCAGCCGCGCCGTGGGCACGCGCTGATAGCGGGACCGCAGCGCGGTTTCTGCGGCTTTCCACAGCCCGCTCAGGCCCAGCCCGCGCTGGGCGGAAATCGTCACCAGCGGCGCCCAGGCCAGAAATTTCAAATGTTCGCGCGCCGCGTCCTCAAACGCGCTCCGCGACACTCCCTGGCCGCGGGCCAGATCGCTTTTATTCCCCACGATCACGCAGGCGCAGCCCGCATCCACGGCATAGCCGGCGATGACGGCGTCCAGGGATTCAACGCCCACCGCCATATCCGTCATCAACAGGGCCAGATCGGCCTGTTCCAGGTGTTTACGCGCCATCACCACGCTCAGCTTCTCCGCCATCAGCCGGGTTTTGCCCTTGCGGCGTATGCCGGCGGTGTCAATCAACCGGTAGTTTTGGCCGGCGTGGGTGATTTCCGCATCCACGGCGTCGCGCGTGGTGCCGGGCAGGGGCGTGACGATGGCCCGTTCTTCTCCCAGCAACTGGTTGAGCAGCGTGCTTTTGCCGGCATTGGGCCGGCCGATAATGGCGATGGAAAACCGCTCGGGCCGGCGTCCGGCTGCTTCCGGATCTTGCTCCGCGGTCTCATTCCGCGCCGGCGCCGCGGCCTCCTCCTCCGCGGGCGGAGCGGCCGCCGGCATGGCCTTCACAATCCAGTCCAGCGCGGCGTCCAGGCCGCGGCCGTGTTCGGCGCTGATGGCGAATATGTCGGTCACGCCCATCCGGTAAAATCGCCCCATCTCCATTTCCTGGCGGTCGGAATCCGCCTTATTCACCAGCAGCAGCAGCGGCTTCGCCCAGCGCCGCAGCCGCTGTGCCAGTTCCAGATCGGCCGCCGTTACCTCCTGCCGGGCATCGGTCACCAGCGCGATCACCGCGGCCTCACCCATTGCCTGTTCCGCCTGACGATAGATTTCGGCGGGAATGATGTCCCGGTCGCCCGGCAGGATGCCGCCGGTATCAACCACGCGAAAGCTCCGCCCGCGCCATTCCGCGGATCCATAAATGCGGTCGCGCGTGATGCCGGGCTCGTTGCCGGCCAGCGCCCGGCGGCTGCGGGTCAGGCGGTTAAAGAGCGTGGATTTGCCCACATTCGGCCGGCCGGCGATGACAAGCAAGGGCAGCTGCGTTTTCATTTTATTCACCACTTCCACGCTTTTTTCCCTGCGGGCGCCCGGCTTCTCCGCCCGCTCCGAACTTCACTTCTTCGCTTCTCCGTCTCTTGACTTCCTGCTGCAGCGCGCGCAGGCGCGGGCTGATGCGCACGGGAAAATTTCCCGCATCCACCAGCCGGCGATAGCGCGCCGGCAGTTTTGCCAGTTGTTCCCGGCAAAGCTGGCGGGCTTGCTCCAGGCTTTGCCCGGCGGCCGGCAGCAAACGGCCGGCGCGCATGACCGGGCGCAATAAAGGCCGGCACTCGGCATCGGGCCGCGCCGGCGCGGCTTCCCCCTGCAATCCCAGCCAGTCATGCCGGTACTGGCCGCCGCGGCTGCTATAGCGATAGATTTGTTTGCGGCCGGGCAGGGTAATTTTATCGGAGCTGAATTTGGCGGTGGCAAACGTGCGCCCCTGGCGTTCAATTTCAACCAGCTTATATACGCCGCCCAGCGCGGGGGCGTCAATCGAGGTAATCAGCTCCGTTCCCACGCCAAAGGAATCGAGCGGCGCCCCCAGCCGCACCAGATCCTCGATCCGGTACTCGTTCAAATCGCCGCTGAGCATGATCTGGGTCTCTCGCCGCCCGGCGCGGTTGAGAATGCCGCGCATCTGCCGCGACAGCGGCAGCGCGTTGCCGCTGTCGAGCCGCAGCGCCCGTACCGGGCCTTGCAGCCGGGCCGCCAGCTCGGCGCCTTGCGCCACGTCATAGGTATCAATCAGCAGCGTGGCGTGTTCCTGAAACGTCTCCGCGTAGTTGCGGAAGGCTTCCTGTTCGCTGGCGAAGGCCAGCACATAGGAATGGGCAAAGGTGCCTCCCACCGGAATGCCGAATTCCACTCCGGCGGCCACATTGGAAGTTCCCGAGCAGCCGCCCAGGTACGCGGCGCGGGCGCCATAGAGGCCGGCAAAGGCGGTATGCGCGCGCCGGGTGCCGAACTCCATGATCGGCCGCCCGCGGGCCGCCTGGACCAGGCGGGCAGCTTTGGTGGCCACGCTGGTCTGGAAGTTGATCATCGAAAGCAGATAGGTTTCCACCAGCTGGGCTTCGAGCAGCGGCGCTTCAATGCGCAGCAGCGGCTCGCCGGCAAACGCCGGCATGCCCTCCGGCAGCGCCCATACATCTCCGCTGAAGCGGAAATTTTCCAGCCGCTGAAAAAAAGCCCGGGGCGCGTGCGCCAGCGCGGGATGGCGGCGCAGATAGGCGATTTCGCGGCCGGTAAAGCGTAAATGGACCAGATAATCGAGCACCTGGGCCAGGCCGGCAAAAACCATATACGAGCGTACCCGCGGCAACTGCCGCACAAACAGCTCGAAACTGGCCCGGTTTTCCGCGACTCCGGCGTGCAGATACGCGGCCCCCATCGTCAGTTGATAGAAGTCCGTGAATAATGCCCGGCCGTGGCTGAAAGCCTCGGAAACCGGACTGGACGCCTGGGCTGCCGGATCCGCTCCCCGCTTTTTATCCAGGTGAACCACGCTTTTTGATTATGCGGCAGAAGATCACAGGGCCAGACGGCTTTAGCGTTATGATAGGCTCGGGTTTTATGTTCGGCCTGCAGCCTAAACTCAGCCGCGAACGCGCGGAAAAACTGGTCCGGCAAGGGAAAACCGCCGCCGCCATCGAAATCTACGAGCGGCTGCTTGAAACCGACCGCGGCAACTCCAACCTGATCATGCCGCTGGGCGATCTCTATGCCCGGGCCGGCCGCAATAGCGATGCCGCGCGCCTGTTCCGCGGCCTCGCCGAACAGCTCGATACGGATGGCTACCACGGCCGGGCCGCCGCGCTCTGGCGCAAGATTCTCAAATTCGAGCCGGACTCCATGGAGGTCGAAACCCGGCTGGCGCGCAGCCTGCTTGCCCAGGGCAGCCGCATCGAGGCGGCCACGGCCCTGCATCAGGTGATTGAACGGGCGGAAAAACACAAGCAATGGAAAGCCGCGGCCGAGGCCTATGCCCTGCTGGCGCGGGCGGAAACCCCGCGGACGGAGACCTGCCTGCACTGGGGCCGGGCGCTGGCCCAGTCTGGGGAAACCGCCTCGGCGCAGGCCCGGCTGCTGGCTGGGCTTGAACTCGCCACCACCGCCAAAACACCCCAATTGTCCCTGGCCGCCAGTCTGCTCCGGGAACTCGAAATACTCGATCCGCGCTGGCCTCCTTATCGGCTGGCGCGGGCGGAGCTGGCCGCCTGGTCGGGCGATGCCGCCGGCGTTCTCAAATGGCTCCCGGAACCCGGCAGCCTGCCGGATGCCGCCGCGACCGCGCGCGCCTGGCGCCTCGCCGCCCAATTCGGCGAACTGGATTTAGCCGGGTCCTGGGCGCGGGCCGCGATCGAGAGTGGAGCGGACGAAACCGCGCGCGCCTTCGGCCTGTTCTTATTGGAACTCAACGATAGCGACCGCCTGACGGCCTGGGTTTGCGATGCGGAGCTATTGCGCCGCGAGGCCCTGCGGCAGCACTGGCTGGCTCTTTTTGAAACCTGGAGCCAGCGATGCGAAGTCCCCATGCCCGCCTTGCAAGCCTGGCTCAATCTCGTGGCCGGGCGCGATGCCGTGCTTGAGGCCCAGCTCCGCTCCCGTCTGGCGCATCCGGCTGATCCGGGTCTGACCACCTCAACTCCGGAAATTCCCGCCACGGCAACTCCGGCGCCGGCGGATGCGATCGTCATCGAGCCAGAGGCCGCGGACTTCATCTCTTCAATCCAGGAACCGTCCGCGGCGGTCGTTTCTGCACCCGGACCGGAAATTTCTACTCCGGCGATTGCTTCACCACCCCCCGAGCCGCGGGCTGACGTCACACTCGAAACCGGCTTCGATGCCGACGGTGCGGAAACCGTCATCGAGCTCGATCTATCCCAGCCCTGGACCGATGCCGTCGCAGGCGCCGAAGCCGCTGACGGCATGGACTCCGATGCGAGTGCCGCCGCAGACTTCGAGATCAATGCCAGTGTGGTCGCCGAGGCTGATGACGCAGTGGTCGCCGATGTGAGTGCCATCGTGGACTCCGATGCGAGT
>JAKAZV010000130.1 GCA_021826505.1 Acidobacteriota bacterium
CAAATTCCCTGCCTCAATCCGGGGCTGGCTGGCCAGCAGACGGATAAATTCCCGCCGCACGGCGTCGGCGGATAGCCGCGGCTTCAGCGGTTGCAAGGCCGTGGAGCGCAGCCGCCGCAGCCGGCGCACCAGGGAAGCCTCCCCGGGCACATGAATCTCCCGTAACAACTTGCCATGCATGTCCAGATCGCGAACTCGCCCGGCCTGACGGCGGAATTTCTTCAGGCTTTTTGCCAGCTTGACCATGGAGCGCTTCGACGGATCCGGCAATTGGGTCAGCAATGCCTCCAGCCGCTTGCTGGCCGTGCGAAAGCGATGAATATGTCGGGGCGCCGGGTCACGCCGCAACTGCCTCAGGTTTTGTTCCAGCCGGCGCAAGGTAAGGGAAAAACTTGGATTTTGCGCAGTCATGCGGCTGTTTTCAGGGTGCTCCGCAGCATATATTAAATGCCCCGCGGTTGGCAACATTACGACGGCTGTGCACGATAGCTTTCCATCCGCTCAGTAATAGATCCACAGGTGCTGGCCGATCAGGTTCATGCCGGTGGCGTCGGGAGGCGAGGCGAGCGCGGTATAAATGCCCACCCCGCCGCTGCCGGTCTGGTCCACAATCAAGCCGCCGTAGAGCTGCAGGGCGCGCAAAATGGCCTTGGTTGCGGTGCTGGCGTCGAGGCTGCTGACGTTGATCGAAGGATCAAATCGGATCTTCGCGCCTTCTTTGAAAACCGCGCCCGGCACGCCGCCATCGGAATGAAACACCGGGCCCTGGCTGCCGGTTCCCGGAGCATTCATGCTCTCGGGCACCACGATCAGCAAGGCATGATTCAGGCAGGTGACGCAGTCGAGTTCGCCCGGCAAAATATCGCCCGCCAGACCGGTCACATAAGCGGCCGTGGTTCCGGGCGTGCCGTTGCCGTTCAGGCTGCCTGCAAAGATTCCGCCCACATTGGTGCTGATGGGCTGGCCCTGGCTGTTCACGGTCAGCTTCCAGAAATCGTAATAGGTGCTCGTCGAGGTGTCCACAACCACCAGATGGCCGTCATCCGCGCCCCAGGCGCCGGTCGAAGGCTGAAACCCATCACTCGGATTGGGCACGCAATAGTGGTCTTTGTAGCCGTAGATGAGGGTGTCGGTAAAGTTGGTGCAGCCATGCGAGCCGTCGGTATATTGCACCGGATAATCGAAACCGTCGGCATGGGTATGCAAGCCAAAAATCATATTCGACGTGATATTTGAAATGTTCACCGGCGAGCCGGTGGGCGCGGAATAGAGCCAGTCGGCTCCGGGACTGGGAAATAATCTCGCCGGGGCGGCGGGCGTATTGGCATGCGCGGCAGTAACGCTGCTCGCGGCGGGCGAGCCGCCGCACGCGGCCAGGCCGCATAAAATGCATGCGCTCATGATCAACAGGCCCATGCCCGGGAGGGCAGACAGGGAAAATCTCGATTTACGCAAATGGACAGCCTTTCCGAAATGGCGGGACTTCGGTTCAGGCTATCGGGCCGAGCCGGATATTGCCCTTCGGCAGACTGCTGCCTTTGCTCCGGGAAAGGCCTCGGGGTATGTCACTATTTGCCGGGCCAGTTAAGAAGGAACAGCCAGGGGATAAGCGTCGCAGGGCTGTGTTCTCAGTCGCTCGGACATCCTCACGTACCATGTACGTTCCGGATTCCTCGCTCCTTCGGCCTTGCCCTGCTTGCTTCTCCCCTGGCTCTCGGCAGCGGGTTTAAATTTTGCCGGGCCAGTTAAGATGAAGAGAATCCCATTTATGCTGAATTTTGTGCCAATTGAATCTTCCGCTACCGGACCGGAAACCTCGGGCGATCGCGATGCCGAACGCGCCCGCGCCTATGCCCGCGTCAAGTTCCGTCTGGGCCTGTTCTCGGCCGGCCTGGATCTGGCGATTCTGATCTGGCTGGCTTTTTCCGGCGCCAGCCTGGTCTTGTCGCATGAACTGCAAATCGTGCTCGGCCGGCATAACGGCCCCGGCTGGCTGGTCATGGGCTATGCGGTGGTCCTTATCCTGGGTTTTACGGTCATCGGCCTGCCCTTTGCCATCTCCGGCAAGGTGATCGAACGCCGCTATCAACTGGATCGCCAGAGCTGGGCGGGCTGGCTCGGAGACGAGTTGAAATCGTTGGGACTGGAGCTGTTGCTCGGCGTCGCCGCGCTCGAGTTGATCTATGCCCTGCTGCGCGGCTCGCCCGGGTATTGGTGGCTTTGGAGCTGGGCGGCGTTCGTGGGCTTTACCGTCGTGATGGCGCAACTGGCGCCGGTGCTGCTCTTGCCCCTGTTCTTCAAATTCCGGCGGCTGACCGGCGATACGCCGGAAGAGAGCGAGCTGATTGCCCGGCTGACCCGGCTGGGCGAGCGCGCGCACGCGCCGATTCATGGAGTCTTCGAGTGGAAACTGGGTGAAAAAAGCGCCAAGGCCAATGCCGCGCTCACGGGATGGGGCGCCACAAGGCGGGTGATTGTCAGCGATACCTTATTGCAATCATCCACTCCCGTGGAAATCGAGGCCGTCTTTGCCCACGAATTAGGGCATCATGCCCACCGCCATATTCCCAAAGGCATTGGGCTGCAGTCGGCTTTGTGGCTGCTGGGCTTCTGGCTGAGCGCGCAGGCATTGCAAATACTAACCCCGCGCCTGCATCTGCAAGGCGTCAGCGATATTGCCGGCCTGCCCGTATTGGCGCTGGTGGCCATGGTGACGGGGCTGATCTTCATGCCTTTGTCCAATGCTTTTTCCCGCCGCATGGAGCGCCAGGCCGATGATTATGCCTTTTCCACCATCGGCACGGCCGGTCCGCTGGTTTCGGGGCTGACCAAGCTGGCGCAGCGCAATCTGGCCGAGGTCAGCCCGCCACGCTGGAAAGAAGTGCTGTTCTACTCTCATCCCTCCATTGCCCGGCGGATTGAACGGGCTAAACATTGGGAACGGGCCCAGGGGCAGGGCAAACTACAGGCGTAGCGAGCCTGCAATTACAGCTAAGTGCCTAGAATATAAAGGCTAATCCTCTATTTTTTATTTTTAAGAGGGGAAAAACCAGGCCGTTCCTGATATTCTGCCTTAACGGAAATGGCGGCTACGGACAACAAACAGGAATTTGCCGCCCTGGTTCTGGCGGGAGGGCGAGGGGCGCGTTTTTGGCCGCGCAGCCGGGTACGCACGCCCAAACAACTGCTCAACATTGCCGGTGAAGGCACCATGCTGGAGCAGACGCTGGCGCGCGTGCGCCAGCTCACCCGGCCGGAAAATATCTGGATTATTACCAGCGCTGAGCAGCGATCCAGCGTGATCAGTCAGGCGGCCGACGTGCCGACCGCCCAGATCATCGGCGAGCCGGTGGGCCGCAACACCGCGCCGGCGATCGGGCTGGGCGCGGAGCTGATTTTGCGCGCCCGCGGCGATGTGGCGATGGGCGTGTTTCCCTCCGACCATCTCATTCGCAACCGCTCCAAATTCATATCCGTGCTGCGCGCGGGGATCGCGGAAACCCAGCGCCCGGGGCGGCTCCTGGTGCTGGGCATACCGCCCGAGCGGCCGGAGACCGGCTACGGCTATATCGAGGTCATCGAAGACCCGCGCGCCCGCGGCGGGCTGCTGCGGGTGCGGCGGTTTATCGAAAAGCCCAACGCCGCCACGGCGGCCAAACTGGTGCAGGCGGGCAATTATTACTGGAACGCGGGCATGTTCCTGTGGCGGGCGGCCGGCATTCTCGAAGCCCTGGCCGAATATCTGCCCGGCACCAGCGAACGCCTGCGGCGCATTGCCGATGCCCCGCGCAGCAAATTCACCTCCGCGCTGCAGCGCTGGTACTCAGGCTGTTCCAATATCTCGATTGACTACGCGGTGCTGGAAAAATCGCCGAACCTGTATTGCCTGCCGGCCGGCAATATCGGCTGGAACGATCTGGGCAACTGGGACGCGGTTTATCGCGAATTGGCGCCCGAGGGCGGCAGCATTGCCACCGCCGGCGAGCTGATGGAAATTGGCTCGGCCAATAATCTGGTGCATGCGCCGGGCAAGCTGATTGCCCTGCTCGGGGTCAAGGACCTGGCCGTGATTGAAACCCACGATGCCCTGCTGGTGCTGCCGCGCTCGCAGGCGCAGGCGGTCAAAGCCGTGGTGGATCAGCTCGAAAAATCGGGCAAAACCCAATTTTTATAATTTAATTAAGGCAGAACTTTCCAGACCCGCGGGTCTTCCTGGCCCAGCCGCCAGGCCGAAATGCCGGCCAGATGATCGCGGCGGGTCAATATCCAGAGCCGGCGCAGACTGCGCGCCATGCTCCACCAGATCACGCGCGTCTGCCTTTCTCCGCGATGGCGGGTGACATAAGCCTGCTGCGCCGGGTCCCAGACGCCGGGATATCGTTTCCACAAAGCGGTCAGCCAGGTGGTTTCACCGGTCCGGCCATGCCAGGGGCTGGGATGCAGCGGACGATACACTTTGGGCACCCGCGGCACGCTGGGGATGGCCGTATGCGCCGCTCCCCGCCAGGATTGGCTGTAGAATGCCGCGCCGATCGAAATTTTCCGCGCCGGCATATTGGCCAAGGCGTAGCGCAGGCAGCGCCGGATCCAGGGCATGCCCGAAACCGGTCCGGGCTGGGTCAGCCCGCTGAACTCGGAATAGGTCATGACGGTGACAAAATCCGCCGCCCGGCCAAGGGCGCGGTAGCCATAGACGCCCGACCAGGTTTTCCAGCCGCCGGCGGAAAAATCCCGCGGGTTATTCGACATGCGCGGCACGATCGTGACACTGAACTTCATGCCGGCGCGATGAAAGGCCCGGCGCGCCAGCCCGGCCAGATGGCTGTAGCGCGCGCGGTCGCGGCTGGGAATATGCTCAAAGTCGAATTGAATGCCCCACCAGTGGCCGGCGCGGCCGCGACGGACCAGCTCCCGCAGGAGCCGCCGTTCGGCGGCCGGCGAATGCAGCGCCCGGTCCATGACCGCGAGGCTGAAGCCGGCATTGGTCACGAGCGGCATCAGCCTGATATGAAATTTTCGCGCCGTGGCGCTCACGATCGCCGGCACTCCCCCGCTCACCCGGCCATCGGCGGCCATCGTCAGGACCTGGGGCGCGGCAATGTCAATCTGGCGGGCATGGGCGCGGAAGTCGGCGATGGAATCGGGCCGGTCGGTCAAATACATCAGCACCGCCGGCCGCGCCACCGGCCGGGGCCGGGTTTTGGCCCAACCTGAAACCGCGAATAATCCAACAGTCAGTAGGATATAGAGCCCCGTTCGATTCATATTTTTCATAAATTTCAAACCTGAATTCCCGCCCATTTTTCAAGCAGTGTCAAAGTGGCGGCGTAGTCGAGATCGGCCATGCCTTCCTCGCCGGCCACGGCATAGACCTCCTCGACGGTTTCGAGCGCCGGCAGCTTGACCCGCAGCTCGCGGGCGTGTTCGAGCATGAGATGAATGTCTTTATGCATCCAGCGCAGCGGAAAGTTGGGGCTGAAGTCGCGGCGCTCGACCCAGGGGCCTTTGTATTCGACCACCCCCGAGCGCAGCATGGTGGCGGAGATGATCTCCAGCATGCTGGCCACGGGGATGCCCGATTTTTCCGCCAGCACCAGGCCTTCGGCAAAGCCTTCATAAATCAAGGCAATATTGAGATTCATGGCCAGCTTGGCCGCGAGACCCATGCCATTGCCGCCGAGATGAAACACCCGCTTGCCCATCACGGCAAACAGGGGCTGAAGTTTCGCCACCGGTTCCGGCTCGCCGCCCACGATAAAGATCAGCTCGCCTTTTTCGGCGCCGGCTTTGGAGCCAGTCACCGGGCAATCGGCAAAGGCCGCGCCGCGCTCGGCAAACCGCGCCGCGAACTCGCGGCTGGCGCGGGGCGAAATGGTGGAAGAATCAGCAACGATCATACCCGGCCGCACTGCAGACAGCACGCCCGCGGCGGGATCGAGTAAAACCCGCTCGGCCGCCGCGGTGTCGCTGACGCACACCCAGACCACATCAGCCTCACGCGCCGCTTCCGCCGGCGAGGCGGCGATGTGGCCGCCCGGGATGCTGGCTTTTTCCGGGGTCCGGTTCCAGAGCCGGAGTTCGTGGCCGGCTTCGATCAACTTGATGGCCATGGGCCGTCCCATGATGCCGGTGCCGCAGAAGGCTATGCGCATTGGGCTATCATAGGGCGTTTTGCGCGGACAAAGCGCAAAATCCACGCCCGGATTTTCGCGGGCCGGACTGCGGCGCAGCCGCTTTTATGCCAACCGCTGGGCTGGCACGCCGTTCTCAAGCAGAATCACTCCGCATGCAGGGCCTGGCCGGGATCGGTGCGGGACGCGCCGTGAGCCGGAAGCAAGCCAGCCACAATCGCAATGGCGGCAAAGCCCGCGGC
>JAKAZV010000020.1 GCA_021826505.1 Acidobacteriota bacterium
GCTCGGTGATCCTGATTTTGAAGCCGTGATTCGGTTTTGGAAGCTATTGGTGCGCCTGGCAGGAACCGAACCTACGACCTACGTTGTATGACTGAACTAAACGCCGATCAAAATGCGCCTGTCCGGGAGTCTGCCGAGATCCATATCGCCGCGCCGGTAGAGGTCGTCTGGGAAATTCTGACCGATTTTGAAAATTGGCCCCATTGGAACAAGACCGTCACAAAGATGCGGGTGAGCGGGCCGCTCGCGGCTGGCATGGTGTTCTGCTGGAAGGCCGGAGTGAACATTACCTCGACCCTTCAGGAAGTGTCCCCGCGAACTCGAATTGTTTGGACAGGCCGCACGCTCGGAATCAAAGCAGTTCACACCTGGTCATTTCGCCCTGAGGCAGGTGGGGTGCGAGTTCAAACTGAAGAGTCCTTCGCCGGGCTGCCCGCGCGCATCTTCGCATTGAGCATGCGACGAATGCTCAGGAACTCCCTCGCGCAGGGACTATCCCACTTGAAGCTTGCATCCGAAGCGCATCTGACAAAATCCACGCCTCTGTAGACGTGCAAACAAAATGCATTGACCCCGAACCAAGCCAAATCGCAAGCCATTGAAAAATAAGGATGCTTTGGTGCGCCTGGCAGGAATCGAACCTGCGACCTTCGGTTTAGGAAACCGCTGCTCTATCCTTCTGAGCTACAGGCGCATTGAACCGATTGATTCTATTGTACTGAGCGCTTGCCGGTCCCGCGATTGGTGTGTGCCTATAATGCTGAGAGTGAATCCACTCGGCTTCCTGCCGCACGCAGTCAAACGCGGTCAGTCAGATCTTCGATACTCATGGACCCGTTTTGCAGATCATGTAGAGCGGCCCCTGGAAATCATCGAACATTCTTCTTGTTGAACACAGATCAGAGGAATTCATCATGCAAGCCGACCTCATCATCGTGATGCCAATTTACCAGGGTGTAACCCATCTTGATTTCACAGCACCGCATCAATTTCTGGTGCGGGTTCCGAACACCAGGGTGCTCGTTGCCTCAATGGATGGCGAACCTGTCGAAGCCGACGGTCTGCGTTTCTGCGGTCTCGAACCCCTGGAGAAGATCGCTACCTGCGATGTGCTCTGTGTGCCCGGCGGAGCAGGAATGGTAGCGGCCATCGAAGATGACAAATTTCTCGAGCAGATCCAACGACTCGGGAGAACAGCAAGGTATCTTACATCCGTTTGTACTGGATCACTGATTTTGGCAGCGGCCGGACTCATTACAGGCCGGCATGCAGCCTGTCACTGGGCATGGAGAGATCTCCTGGCGGTTTTTGGCGTGATTCCCGACCCAGCTCGCGTAGTCAGGGATGGCAATTTGCTGACAGGAGGGGGCGTAACCGCGGGAATTGACTTTGCGCTGACCCTGATCGCTGAGATTGCTGGCGAAGGAGCAGCGCAGGAGGTTCAGCTTGGCCTGGAATACGCGCCTGCGCCCCCGTTTGAAGCTGGACGTCCAGACATTGCGCCCCCTCACATTTTGCGGGCCGTTCATGACAGGCTTGCTGTATTGATGCCAGAACGGCGTGAGCGTGTGAAGTTAGTCGCGGAGAAACGCGCGGGAAACCTAAGGAACCTCTGTACCGGATGCTGATTTTGCCGGCGCCGGCATGGCCCCGGCCAGCAGCAACACCGCCCCGGCAAACATCAGCGTATCGGCCCAATAGTTCAGCCCTTGCGCGATACTGGCGCGATATACCACCCCGATGGGGAGATAAACCGCCAGTTCGATGATCAATATCGCGGCCCCCAGCCAGGTTGCCGCCGCGCGCGTGGCCCGGTTGAAAAGCAAGAGCGCGCCGGTGACGGCGTAAACCAGGGCCGCAAAATAGGACCAGTATAAATGCCCGAAAATCCAGGCAGGGGTGAGCCGCCCCAGCGGCACGCCCGGCAAATGCCGGGCGTAGCGCAACTGCTCGAAGCTGTAAAACAGCACCACCCCCGCCAGCAGGCATCGCGCCACCTGCGCCGCGCGGCGCGCCAGCACCGGACGCCAGTCGTAGGAAAGGCTGGCCGCCAGGGCCAGCGGCCCCGCTCCAAAAGCCAGTTCCCGCAGCATGAGAGAAAAATTGATGCGGTTCCGCGGGTCGTGCAGCCAGCCCGGCAAGTCCATCAGCGCGACAAAAAGAAAAAACGTCAGCGCCAGCAGTGCCGCCGCCAACCGCATCTGGATTTTCGCCGCCAGGCTCAGTGCCGCCGCCACAAAGCAGGCCCCGACAAAATAGGCCCAGACCAGGTGGTCCGGAATCCAGCCGGGAATCAGGGCCGCGATGGCCTGGGCGGAAATAAAATGCTCGGTGGAAAATAAAGCGACTGGCGCGATGTAAAATAACGGCCCCAGCAGCACCAGCTTATCCATGCCGCGCGCTTTCCGCCACTCGCCCCGCGCCACCAGCACCGGCACTCCGACGGCAAACACCGCAGCAAATGCGGCATACGCCCACCATGCCGCGGCCGGTATGACCACCGGCGCGGACGTGATAAAAAAGCTGGCCATGCAGGCTTGCCCTGAACTAATACTGGTCTCAAAAAGCCAAGTATGTCTTGATTGCCATGGGCACGCGGCTTTTCTTTCGCTCACCATTCCGCAAACAACACGGAATGGTTTCGCTGGAAACGCCGCAAACCAACCTGGCCCAAACGAAGCGCACCATTTGTGAGACCAATTCTCGCCTCAAATTATCATATTTTCAGCTAATCCTGTCGAGACAACTACTGCAATTGAAACGCTGCCCGCAGCGGCGTATGGGCCGATGAGGGTCCCGCGAAGACATGGTAAGTGCCCGGCAACAGCTTCCAGCCATGCTGCTTCACGCTATAAATCGAAAGCATCATTTTGGGCAGTTGCACGGTCACCGTTTTAGCCTCCCCTGGACGCAGCCGCACGCGCGCCCAGCCCACCAGCCGGCGATAATGTTCATGCGCCGCGGCGGGCAGGGCCGCATACACTTCCGCAATTTCCGCACCGGCGCGCCGGCCGGTGTTTTTCACGGTAAAAGTCGCGGCCGCTGTCTTGCCATTGCGGCTCAGTCTTAAGCCGGAATACGCATAGGTTGTATAGGACAGGCCAAACCCAAAGGGAAACAGCACTGGTTTGTGTTCGGCCTCATACCACTTGTACCCCACCTTCGCGCCTTCCTGATAATGAACCGTGTATTGCATCATGGCTTTCATCATGGCTTTTCTATTGCCCCGGAATTTCATCCAGTTGATCCTGGGCAGTGGGGGAATTTCCGGGCGCGGCAGTTCGCTGGTGCTCACGGGGAAGGTCATGGCCAGCTTGCCTGAAGGGTTGACTCTGCCGGTCAGCACTTGCGCCAGGGCTTTATGTCCGCTGCTGCCCGCGTACCACGCCTCCACAATGCCCCGCACCTGATGGATCCACGGCATCGTCACCGCCGTGCCGCTTTCCAGCACAACAATGGTGTGGGGATTGGCCGCGGCGACCCGCTCGATGAGCTGATTTTGCCTGCCCGGCAGCATCAGGTTTTTCAGGTCCATGCCTTCCGATTCCCATTGGTGGGCAAACACAATCGCCACGTTTGCGCCGCGGGCCAGAGCCGCGGCCGCCGCCAGATTGTGTCCGGAATTATATTGAATGTCCCGGCCCGGCAGGGCGCGCCGCAGCGCGCGCAGCGGCGAAGTGGGAAACCAGATATGCGCCTGCCAGGAGGTGGCGCGATGTCCGGGCGGGGCGATGGCGTTTCCCCCCGGCGGGTCCACCTGCGCCGAGCCGCCCCCGGAAATCATGCCGATATCGGCATGGCCGCCAATAATGGCGATCCGGTGATCCGCGCCGTTCAAGGGCAGAATATGGCCCTCGTTTTTCAGCAGCACGATGCTTCGCTCCTCGACTTTTTCCGCCACGTGGAAGCCTTTCATCACATTCACCACGCTTTTGTGAACCGGATGGTCCACCAGGCCGGAAGCAAACTCGGCATAGAGGATGCGCCGCGCGCTGGCATTGATCAAAGCCATGGATACCCGGCCATCCCGCACCGCCTGTTGCAGCTTTGCGCCCATATATTGCGCCATCGGCTCCTCATTATCCAGGCCGGCCTGGATCGCCCTCACCGTGCTGTGCGTGGCGCCCCAGTCGGAAACCACAAACCCTTTAAATCCCCACGCATCTTTCAGCGTATCGCGCAGCAAATAGGGATTCTGGCAGGAAAAAATTCCATTGACGCGGTTATAGGAGCACATCACCGCGCCGGGGTGGGCAATCTGGATGGCGATATGAAACGCCAGCAGGTCGCTTTCCTGCAGGCCGCGCCTTGAAATGGTGGCATTGAGAAAGTTGCGCCCCGTTTCCTGATCGTTGAGCGCGTAATGCTTAATATCCCCGATAATGTGCTGCGCCTGCGCGCACTTCATCATGTGGCCGTCCATGGCGCCGGCCAAAAGCGGGTCTTCGCCCTGAAATTCGAAGGTTCTGCCATCGCGCGGATCGCGCGTCAAATTCACTCCGCCGCCCAGGGTCATGTCATAGCCCTGGTCGCGCAGTTCGCTGCCCAGGATTTCGCCATAGGCGCAGGCCAGCCGGGTATCCCAGCTCGAAGCCAGCGCCAGATCGGAGGGCATGGCCGTGGAATAGCGCCCGTTGACGCCGCTGTTGCGCACGCCATACGCATCATCGTCCATGATGATCGGGGGAATGCCCAGCCGCGGCACCCCGGGAATATAACCCGCGCCGCCATTGGCCAGGTGGGTCAGCGGCATCTGCCAGTTGGGCACCCCCGGCATGCCGTTGCCATGCAGCAATGCCAGTTTTTCCTTCAGCGTCATCTGGCGCAAAACCAGCTCCGCCCGCCGGCTGGGTGAAAGCGCTGGGTTCATCCATGGCCTTGAGGCTCTGGGCTTTGCCGGCGATTGCGCCCGCAGACCACCAGCGGCCAGGGACAATGCGGCGCAGGTAAGCAGCGCCGGCCGCAGCTTGATTCGCTGCGCAAAACGAGGGACGTTCTGCCCAAAGACAGTTAGATCATGCAGGCCACGAGCTACCCGGCCAGTAAGTTGTTTGATGCGCATGTGCATTTCACCTGGATTGAAATCATTCGCTCTATATCGCTTTAGTAAAAACAGGCATGGACGGCCGAGACGCATAGTAGCACACGCACCTGGAATATTTCGAGAGTTCCTTCCAGGGCTGCCTCGCCCCACACTGCGGCATCGCAAACTTAGCGCCGCGCCAGCCAGCGCCGCAGCGTCATCCGCAAGGGTTTCTCATATCCCCGGAATCCATGCTTCGCGCCGGTGATGATGCGCACTTCACCGTCACGCGCATGCGCGGCAAACCATGCCGCCATGGCTTCACTCGGGCGATCGCGGTATTCGTCCGCTCCGGCCAGCACAATCAGCAGCGGCTGAGTCACTTTGCCCAGCCGGCGCGCCGGTTTCCCCGGCTGGGCATAAGGGAACACCTCTTCCTCGCTGTCGGGCGTATAAAGGCTGAGAAAGCGCTGGGCATCAAGCGGTTCGGGCCAGATTTCCGGCGGCAATAGCCGGTGGGCCTGGCCGCGGCGAATGAATTGCCGGGCTATTTGTTCCGCGCGACTGCGCTGCCGCGGCCGGGCGTGCAGCATTGCCGCGTAATCGCTGATCGGGCAGAGCAGAATCGCCCCCCGCACCTGGCGCGGCATCCCAGGGCGGCTGAGGGAATAAATGATTTTCTGACAGCCGGTTGAATGACCAACCAGAACGATTTCCCGGGCATGATGCGCCAGCGCCAGAGCGGCGGCGCCTTGCAGATCGTCGGCGCAGCCGGTAAAAACCTCGTGCGCCATGCCGCCGGACTCCGCAACATATTTATTTTTAGCGCCGGCCTTCCGCCGCCGCAGCCGGGCCATGGTGTCATGTCCGCGATTATTGAAATAAAGCACTGCCGTTTCCCGGTTGACAAAGGGAATCAGATAATCAGGATGGGAAAAGGCGCTGGAACCCAGGCCATGCACAAAAATCAGCGCCCGCCGGGGCCGCAGCGGACCAAACCAAAGCCCATCAAGCACATAGCGCTTGGGAGTGGTAATTTTGACCAAGCGGCAGGCGGTAGCTGTGACGATATTCATTTCAATAGATTCATGCAATACCGTCACACCTAAACCATAGATAACGAAGTAGTTAGATCCCCGCGTCGACAGTGACGGTATTTTTTGTGGTTTTAAACTCTCTGTGTATCCCCGCCCGCCCGTTAAGGATTGCTATTCCAGGATTCCAGCTCAATTTTCCATGTGCCTTTCCGGCTTTGCCGCAGGATCAGCAGCATCTTCCCCTGGCTTACGACTGCTTTGTGCGGCGCGGGCAGCGCGATCTTCTGTCGTGTGATGCCCCATTCATATGCCCAATGGCCCTGAATTTTCAGGCTGCGCCAGGCAATCGTGCAGCTTTCTACCCGCGCCCCCTTCATTTGCCGCGGCAAACCTGCCAGCCACTGTGAAATGGCGCGCTTGCCCACCATGGGTTTCAGGCCCTGAATCAAATCCACACCGTCGCTGGCCCAGAGTGATTCGGAAAGTGCATTATTCATCGTCCGGCAGGCCCGCGCTTCTTTCCGGTTCAGTTGTTCAATGCCTTTGCGGGCGCGCGTTTGTGAGACTGCCGGAACGGCCAGGGCGGCGCCGGTCAGCGCCAGAATGAGCGGCTTTGAAATTGCCATCATGCAAGCCGGGGTGATCAGTGCAGGCCCAGGCGCGAGAGTATCACGGTGAGCACAATCACGCCAAAGACAATGCCGGTGACCACGGTATATTTATAATCTTTATCTACCCAGAAAGCATATATAGAAGATGCCACCCGGAGCACCGGCGTCAGCACCAGAATCAGGGTAGCCAGCAGCAGAATCGGCGTAGGCTGCGCATGGCGCAGTCCCTGCCAGAATATTGACCAGTGGTATTGCTGTTGAATCCATTTCCGGGTCAGGGGAATGGTCATTGGATGCCGCAGCGCCTGGATCAGCCCCCATATGAATAGCGCCGTGCTGATCAGCATTCCGATGATGAGCGCATGGTAGACGTTGGCGTATACATTCTGCTCGGTTTGCATCGGGTCGTGGCCCGGGCCATGGGCCGGGCTGCCGGATGCGGGCATTTGCGGTGAATGGGGAGGAGTGTCCGGTGCCATGGTTAATCCAAAGTCGGCAGGTGCAGGTGGTAATGCATGGCCAGGGCGCGGGTGAACATGCTATAGGCCAGATAAATCATCAAGGCGGTAAAAATCCATTTCAGGATCGCGCTGTGCAGCCGGTTCATGACCATGGTGCCCAGCGTGGCGCCCGCCGTGGTGCCCACGGCCACCGGAGCGACGACATAAAAATGAATCCAGCCGGCGAGAAAGAACAGAATCGAGCTCACCGCCGCGGTCACGCCGATCATCAGCTTGCTGGTTCCCACGGCGACTTTCATGGGCACGTTCATATAGCGGTTCATGGCCGAAACCTTGATCACGCCCCCGCCCACCCCCAGCAGCCCCGACGCCATGCCGGCAAAATAGGATATGCCCGTCCCGATCGGGGTGCCATTGGCCACGTACTCCACATCCTGCCGCGCGGCTATATCGTGATAGGTGCCGCGCAAATCCAGAAAACTGGACAGCCGGTCCGGTTGCACGCGGGCAAAATCCCCCTGTGCGATGCGCCGGTCATCGAGATTGCGGGTGGTAAACGCCGCCCAGGCCATATAGGCCAGCATCAGGGCGAACAGCAGCAGCATGATCCACTGCCGGAGATATAAGGCCAGCACGCTGCCCGAGAGCGCGCCCAGCGTGGTCGCGATTTCCAGAAACATGGCCAGCCGCAGGTTGGAAATGCGCTGGTCCACATAGCTGGATCCGCCGGCGTTGGAAGTGGCGATGACGGAAACAATGCTGGCCGCCACCGCGATTTTCATGTGCAGATGAAACAGCAGCACCATGATGGGCACAATGAATATGCCGCCCCCCACGCCCAGTAAGGCCCCGAAAAAACCGGCAAAAACCGCCGATCCCAGCAGAGCCAGGACAAATGTCCAGCCAAAATACATAAAGCCTTTACCTCGTGCGATCTGGAAAGCAAAAATCTAAAATTAAATTTCATTGTAGCAACCCGGCTCTCGGCCCGCGGCCGGAAAAAATGAAATTATCTTTAGCCTCCGGCGCCTCGCCCCGCCAGGGCGAAGCAAAAAAAGTGGCCCCGCCACATTTTCCCGCCATGCCGGGTGCGGGAATATGGTAAAAAAAATACTGCTCCGCGCGGATGCCGGGCAGGATCAGTCCGGGCGCGCTTGATCTATGCACATACACGAAGACGCCGCGGCCATCGCCTGGCCCTCGGGATTTCATTTCGCCGCCGGCCGCTGCGGCCTCAAGCCCCAGGCGCCCGATCTGGGCCTGGTATGGAGCGACGCGCCGGCCAGTTGCGCCGCATTGTTTACCACCAATCGCGTGCAGGCCGCTCCGGTGCGGCTCAGCCGCCTGCATCTGGCCGCGCGCGGCGGCCGGGTGCGCGCGCTGGTGGTCAACTCCGGCAACGCCAACTGCGCCACCGGCCCCACGGGCGAACGCGCCGCATTGGCCACCGCCCAGGCGGCCGCCCACACCCTCGGCTGCGCCGCGGAAGAAGTTCTGGTCTGCTCGACCGGAGTGATCGGTGTGCCGCTCGATGCCCGCCTCATCACCCGCGCCCTGCCGGAATGGGCGCGGCGCGAAGATGGCCCGCTGGAAGTGGCGCGCGCGATCATGACCACCGACACGCGCATGAAAGTCGCCGGCGCCGGGTTTCGCGACGGCGCCCGCGGCTATCGCCTCGCCGGCATGGCCAAGGGTTCGGGCATGATTCATCCCCGCATGGCCACCATGCTGGCTTTTGTCTTTACCGATGCGCCTGTATCTCCCGCCAGCCTGCGGTCTCATCTGCGGGCGGCCGCGGCGGAATCTTTTAACCGCATCAGCGTGGATGGCGACACTTCCACCAACGATACTCTGGCCGCCTGGGCGGCGGGTAAGGGCGCATCCTTGAAACCTGCCGGGCAGCGCGCCTTTGCCCAGGCGCTGACCGCCGTCTGCCAATCCCTGGCTTTGCAGATCGTGCGTGACGGCGAAGGCGCCCGGCGCCTGGTGCGCATCACGGTGAACGGCGCCCGCACCCTGGCCGAGGCCGACCGCGCCGCCCGCGCCATCGCCAATTCCCCGCTGGTCAAGACCGCGCTGGCCGGCGCCGACCCCAATTGGGGCCGGGTATTGGCCGCGGCCGGCTACTCCGGCGCGCGCTTCGATCCCGATCGCGCGGAAGTCCGCTTCAATCGCCTGCTGGTCTTTAAAGCCGGCCGCGCCCTGCCCTTTGACGAAGCCGCGGCCAAACGCGACCTGGACCGCCCTGAAATCGAAGTCAGAGTGGATTTGAAGGCCGGCCGCTCGCAAAGCTTTATGTGGACCTGCGACTTCACCGAAGGCTACATCAAGATCAACGCCAGCTACCGCACGTAAGACAGCCAGAGCAGCCATTCCTGATTGCCGCGCGCGCCCCGCCGCGGGCTGGGCATGCGCCCGCGTTCAATCAGTCCCAGTTCGCGCGCGGCGCCGCTCACCTTGTCCACGGCCGCGATCTGCACCGCCGGATCGCGCACAATTCCGCCTTTGCCCACCTGCTCGCGGCCGGCCTCGAACTGCGGCTTGACCAGAATGACCGCTTCCGCCGCCGGCGCCAGCAAGCCGGCCAGGGCGGGCAGGATCAAGGTCACCGAAATGAACGACACATCGCAGACGGCAAATTCCACCGCTTCGCCCAGCGCATCGGCCGCCAGGTAACGGGCATTGGTGTTTTCCCGCAGCCGCACCCGCGCATCCTGCCGCAGCCGCCAGTCCATCTGGTTGGTGCCGCTGTCAATGGCATGCACGCGCACGGCGCCGGCCTGCAGCAGACAGTCCGTAAAGCCGCCGGTCGAGGAGCCGATATCCAGGCAGACGCGGCCCGTGACCTTCAAATCCCAGGCGGCGAGCGCCGCCGCCAGCTTGTCCCCTCCCCGGCTGATGAAAGCCTGCGGGGATTGGAGCAAGCGCAGCGCGGAATCACTGGCGACCAAAGCCCCCGGCTTATCCATTTTTTGCTCATTGACCAGCACCTCGCCGGCCAGAATCATGGCCTGGGCGCGGCTGCGCGTTTCCGCCATTTGGCGATCCTGCAGCAGCCGGTCCAGCCGGATTTTTTGACTCCGCCCTTCCATCTTCATGCAATATTCAGCTTGCGGAGCCATAATAGCCCATCGGCGCGAAGCTGGGCGCCGCTTCCCCTTATGCGCATTCTGATCGTTGAAGATGAACCCCGGCTGGCGGCCAATCTTGCGCGTTCCCTGCGGGAAGCCTCGGGCTATGCCGTGGATATCGCGCCCGATGGCGAGCAGGGCTCCGAACTCGGCGCGCAAAACGAATATGACCTGATCGTGCTCGATTTGATGCTGCCCAAACTGCCGGGCGACCAGGTGCTGCGCCAATTGCGGGCGGCGGAAGTGCGCACGCCGGTGCTGATCCTGACCGCCCGTGACGACAAGGAAACCGCCGTGGCCATGCTCAACGCCGGCGCCGACGATTACGTTGCCAAGCCCTTCGACCTGGGCGAGTTCATGGCCCGCGCCAAGGCGCTGATCCGGCGCGGCAAGGGCCAAGCCACTCCCCTGCTGCGCCTGGCCGACCTCGAAATCAATACCCTCGAGCGCCGGGTAAGCCGCGGCGGACGGGAAATTGTGCTCACCCCGATGGAATACCGGGTGCTCGAATATATGGCTCACCGGCCGCGCGTGGTGGTCTCCAAAAGCGAACTGCTCGAGCATCTGTATGATTTCAACTGGGAAAAATTCAGCAATGTGATTGAAGTCTATATTTCCGGACTGCGCCGCAAGCTCGATGACGGCCAGGACCCCAAGCTGATCCACACTCTGCGCGGCCATGGCTACAGCCTGCGGGAACAGGCCTGAGCCACGGAATCATTGCACGCCATTCATGCCTCCGGAACCGCATAACTATCCCGGACCCGCGGCAGTCCCCGAAGGAGCCCAGCCCCGCATATCGCTGAGCCGGCGGCTGATCGCCGGAGTCTGGCTGTCGCAGTTGTTTTTGGCGCTGGCGCTGTTGGGTCTGGGCGTGTTCCTGACCCGGCGCCAGTTGCTCGCCGCCTTTGACACCGATCTGCGCAGCCGCGCCATGGCGGTGGCGGCGCTCGTGCGCTACAGCGAGCGCCGGCCCCATAACCTGAAATTCGACCCCACCCTGCTGCCGCCTTCCCGCCATCGCCGGCTGCCCAATTTTTATTACGTGCTCAAGTCTGGCGAAAACCACACGGACATGGCCAGGATCGCGGCCTATTGGCCGCAGGTGGTGCTGCCGGTCCTGAACCGGGCGCGGTTTATGAACCTGCGGCTGTTACACCACAACTATCGCGTCATCGTGCTGCGCCGTTTGCCGGTGCTGGATAAAGAAGCGAATCTGCCGCACCCATTGCCGCGGTTGACGATTTATTATGCGGCTCCGCTCTCGCCGCTCCTGGCGCAGGTGGAAAACTTCGCGCTCTATATCGCCGTGCCCAGCGGGCTGCTGCTCTTGCTCGCCGCCGGGCTTACGGTTTGGGGCATTCGGCGCGGTCTCGGACCCTTACGCGGCCTGGCCCACGAGGCGGCCGCGATCAGCGACCGCAATTGGAGTTTTCATCCCGCTCCCGAGGCCGTGGCCACGGCGGAGCTGACGCCGTTGATCGCCGCGCTCGAGGCCATGCTGGAGCGCCTGCACGGCTCTTTTCTGCGCCAGAGACAATTTTTGAGCGATGCCGCGCATGAGCTGAAAACTCCCGTGACTATTCTCAAAACCACGCTGCAATCGCTGCTGCAGAAGCCGCGGGAAGCGGATGAATACCGGCAGGGCATGGAGCAATCGCTGGAAGATCTGGACCGGCTGCAGGCGCTATTGGAGCGCATGCTGCGCCTGGCGCGCGTCGAACAGCTCTCCGCGCCCGCCGCGCCGCGCCCCGCACCGGTGAACCTGAAAGCAACCTGCGCCGCGGCGGTGGCCCGCATCGCCGGCTGGGCGGCCACGCGCGGCATTCAAATCACCCAGGACGATTCTGATGGTTTCCAGGTCGCCGCCGGCGCCGACGATCTGGAGCAGCTTTGGCTCAATCTGCTGGAAAACGCGGTGAAATTCACCCCCGAAGGAGGCTTGATCCGCATTTCACTCCAGTCCCCGCGGCCCGGGTGGGTTCGTGTCAGTGTTGAAGATACGGGTCCCGGCATTGCGGCCTGTGATCTGGAACGAATCTTCGACCGCTTCTACCGCAGCGAGCCTTCACGCGACCGCCAGACCGGCGGCTTTGGGTTGGGACTGGCGATTGCGCGCGGCGTCGCGGAGGCCGCGGGAGGAAAAATTTATGCCCAAAACCGTCCCACCGGCGGCGCCTCTCTCAATGTTGAACTGCCTCTGAGCTGAATGATGAGATTCAATTTACGGCAGCAAAACTTTCCAACCTTCGGGCAATACATCGAAGATCACCGGCGTAAAGCCTTTGGGTTCGCCATCCAGTTCGAGCGGCGCCGGCTCACCCTCTAATTCCAGAACTCCAGCCCTCACCCATTGCGCCCATTGCGTGGACGGGGCGTGAATTTCACGGGTGGGATTGATGGAAAGCCAGCGGCGGCGCGCGCCGCGGTCATGGAGCAGCCAGATGGCGGGTTCGCCATACGGCCGGTCCCAGCCAAAGGGAAAGCCGCCGGCATAATGATCGGTGAGGGCAAAGATTGCATCCAGCACCGGCGCCGTCCCGGGCTGCTGATACGCATCCTGCCAGCCCGCCCGCATCACCGCGAAACGGTAGCGGCCCAGGCCCAGCATGGCCATCCAGGCGTACCCGCGCCGGCCCCAGCGCTTGAAACGGCTGCGCTCGACCGCATGCACCACCCAGCCATCGTAGCCGGCGCTGGCCAGGGCCACAAAATAATCGGTAATCGTCTGCCCCAGCGCTCCCTGGCGGCGCGCTCGTCCCAATGGCAGCGTAACCGGATGCCCCAACGCCAGACGTTTCGCCGCACCTACCGGATCCAGCGGCACATTCCATTGCCGCGCCAGAACGTTCGCGGTGCCACCCGATAGAATCCCGATGGCGGGCGCATGGTCCCCGTACTCCACCAGCGCCCCGGCCGCCTGGGCCAGCGTTCCGTCACCCCCGCAGATCCATAATCCTTCAAGCTTCAATTCCGCCGCTTGCCGCGCCAACGCAGCGGCATCATGCCGCCCCGGTGTGGACTTTAATTCCAAATCCCAGCCGTGGGCGGCGAGCACCTGGGCGGCCTGCTCGACTTGCTTTTTCCGTCGTCGCTTGCCGCCGCCCGAGCGCGGGTTCCAGATCAGCCAGCCTCGCCTCATATCATCTTCTGGTTTGCGAGCGAGTCCATACCCCCCCGAATAGGGGAATTGACATCTCGTCGTCGCACAATTAGTCTCGCCCCGATGGCAATTCCGGGCGCTGCATTTCCGCCTGCGGCCCAGATTCCCTGGAACCGGCAAGTATATGACAGAACTCAAGTCCACCGATGAAATTCAAGCCTTATGGCTGGGGTTAATGCTCACGCCCGGCCTGGGCCCGCGCGGCATAGAACGACTATTGGAATATTTCAGCCGCATTGAAGCCATCTATTCCGCCTCGCTCACCGAACTGGAGCACTGCCAGATCGCACCCGCCGCGGCTCAATATCTTCATCATGGCCGCGCCCGCGAAGAGGGCGAACGCGAATTGGCCAGGACCAAGGCCGCGAATGCAACGATCCTGCTGCGCTCACAGCCGGAATATCCCGAATTGTTGCGGCAAATTACCGATGCGCCATTTTTGCTTTATGTGCGCGGGTCGCTGGCGGCTTTAAGCCTGCCGGGCATTGCCCTGGTCGGCACCCGCCGCCCCACTCCCTACGGCAAACTGATGGCCGAGCGGCTGGGCCGCGACCTGGCGCGTCATGGACTGGCGATTATCAGCGGTCTGGCTCGGGGCATTGATGCCATCGGCCATCAGGGCTGTCTGGAAGGGCAAGGCACCGCGGTGGCTGTGCTCGGCACCGGCGTGGATAAAATTTATCCGCGCGAAAACACCCACTTAGCAGATCAAATTCTGGCTCAAAACGGAGCGCTGATCTCGGAGTTTGCCCTGGGAACCCCGGCCACGCCCCAGAACTTCCCCCTCCGCAATCGCATCATCAGCGGCTTGAGCCTGGGTGTATTAGTGATCGAAGGTGGAGAATTCAGCGGCTCCCGCATCACCAGCCGGCTCGCTCTGGAACAAAATCGCGAGGTTTATGCCGTTCCCGGGCTGGTTACGGAAAAAAAGAGCTGGCTGCCCAATTCCCTGCTGCGCGATGGCGCCCGGCTGGTTCGTGAAGCCGTGGATCTCATCGAAGACCTTCCCGCCTGGGTTCGGCCGCTACTGGTTGAACCCTCCGGCACCCCCTCCGATCCGGCTCACGATGGGACGGCCGCACAACTGAGCCTTTCCGGTCGTGCTATCCTCGACCGGCTGCGGTTTGACGCCGCTATTCAGCTGGACGAACTGCAGGCCAGCCTGAGCGAACCCATGCCGGTGCCCGAGCTGCTGGCTCTTTTACTGGATTTGGAAATGGGCGGCTGGGTCAAACAGCTTCCCGGACAAAACTATGTGAAAATTCAATAACTTAGCGCTGACCAGCGGCCAGGCTGGTAGCCGAGGTTTTCAGCCGGTTTGAATCGTTTTGCCCCGTCCGGCCATCCGATGGAAGGTTCAGGTCAGGTCAACCGGGCGAAAGGCTTGTGATACGCTCCGATAAAGAAGCGGCTCCGCGCCGCTGGCTGACTTGCATTCAGATTGAAGCTCCATGGCAAAATCCATAGTCATTGTTGAATCGCCGTCCAAGGCGAAGACGATCACCAAATATCTCGGCCCTGGCTACGACGTGCTGGCCTCCTTCGGGCATGTCAAGGATCTGCCCAAGCGCGACCTGGGCGTGGACATTGAAAACCGCTTCGAGCCCACCTATACCGTGATCCCCGGCAAGGAAAAGGTGCTGGCGCAGCTTAAAAAATCAGCTCAAAAGGCCGAGGCCATCTATCTGGCAGCCGATCCGGACCGGGAAGGCGAGGCCATCTGCAAACATCTGGCCGATGAGCTTTCCGACGGCACAGCTAAACCCGTACAACGGGTCATGTTTAACGAAATCACCAAGCGCGGCGTGCAGGAAGGCTTTGCCCACCCCACCCAGATTGACCAGGCATTGGTGGATGCCCAGCAAGCCCGGCGCGTCCTGGACCGTCTGGTGGGTTACCAGATTTCTCCCCTGCTCTGGGACCGCGTGCGGCGCGGCATTTCCGCCGGCCGGGTTCAAACCGTGGCGCTGCGCCTGGTGGTCGAACGGGAACGCGAAGTGCGCGCCTTCGTCAAGCGCGAGTACTGGACGCTCGATGCCCATCTTTCCGCCGGGAAACCCCCGTACTTCGACGCCCGCCTGACCCGGCGCCTGCAGGCGGACGGCACGCCGGAAAAAGACGAACTGGCCGTCGCCGATGGCGAAACCGCTGAAAAGCTGCGCGCCGCGCTCGAGTCGGCCCGCTATCAGGTGGTTTCCGTACAGACCCGCGAACGCCGGCGCAATCCGCCTCCGCCTTTTATCACCAGCAAACTGCAGCAGGACGCCGGACGCAAGCTCCGCTTCAGTGTCAAGCGCACCATGATGCTCGCCCAGCGCCTGTATGAAGGCATTGAGCTGGGCTCTGAAGGCCTCACCGGACTGATTACCTATATGCGCACCGATTCCACCCGGGTATCGGGCGATGCGCTGGAAGAAGTGCGCGATTATCTGCGCCAGAACTTCGGGCAAGAGTACCTGCCCGAAAAGCCCAATTTTCACGCCAGCAAAAAAGGCGCCCAGGACGCGCATGAGGCGATCCGTCCCACCTCCGCCGCCCGCGACCCCGAGAGTGTCCGCAAATACCTGGGCGAAGACGAATATAAGGTCTACAAGCTCATCTGGCAGCGCTTTCTGGCTTCGCAGATGCCCGCCGCGGTCTTTGATCAGACCACGGTAGAAATTCATGCCACGACGCCCGCAGGCGAAGGATATCAACTGCGCGTAACCGGCTCCGTTCCCAAGTTCGACGGCTTTTTAAAAGTCTATGACGAAAGCAAAGACAAGGCCGACGATGACGATGAGGCGCTCAAGCATAAACTGCCGGCTTTGACCAAAGACCAGACTCTGAAACTGCTGGCGTTGAAGCCGGAACAGCATTTTACCGAGCCGCCGCCGCGTTATACCGAAGCGGCCCTGGTCAAGGAACTGGAGGAAAAAGGCATTGGCCGGCCCTCCACTTACGCCACCATACTTTCGACCATCCAGGACCGCGGCTATGTGACCAAAACCGGCGGTAAATTCACGCCCAGCGAGCTGGGATTTGTGGTCAATGACCTGCTGGTCGAAAATTTTCAGGAAATTTTCGACACCGCTTATACCGCCCGTCTGGAAGAAAAGCTCGACGACATCGAAGAGGGCCGCGAACGCTGGACCGACACCCTGAGCGAGTTTTACCAGAAGTTTTCCCGCAGCCTGACCTACGCCGAAAAGCACATGACCGATATCAAGCGCATGGAGCGGCCCACCGAGCTGAGCTGCGATAAATGCGGCAAACCCATGGTCATACGCTGGGGCAAGCACGGCTCGTTTCTGGGCTGCACGGGCTACCCCGAATGCAACTATACCCGCGAGCTCACGGTGGATCTGCCCGACCTGGAAAACGCCGAATTAACCGATCAGAATCAGGACGAGTACTGTGACAACTGCGGCCGTCCCATGGTTTTAAAACGCGGCCGCTTTGGCCAGTTTCTGGCCTGCAGCGGTTATCCCGACTGCAAAACCACCAAACGCCTCGACGCCAGCGGACAAAAGCAGCCCGATGTGGCGCTGGAGGAAAAGTGCCCGCAGTGCGGCAGGAATCTGGTCGTCAAGCACGGCCGCTTCGGCGAATTCACCTCCTGCAGCGGCTATCCCGAGTGCAAATATATCAAGCAGAATTTCGTCGGCGTGAAGTGCCCGGAATGTAAAATCGGCGAATTGGTTGAAAAACGCGGCCGCCGCGGGCGCAGTTTTTACGGCTGCAACCAGTACCCCAAATGCAAGTTCAGCGTCTGGCAGCGCCCCGTTCCGGAAGCCTGTCCCCAGTGCGGCGCTCCTTATTTGCTCCAAAAGATGCTGAAGTCCGGGAATAAACTAGTCTGCTCGAACGAAAAATGCGCTTACGAACGCCCGCTGGAAGACGAAGCCGCCGCTAAAGCAGGCGAGGAGATTACGGCTTAAAACCGCGATTACGATATTTTGTATCCGTGCCGGACGCAATCTATGAATTCAGAAATCCATTCTGACTTTGCCAAACCTAAATCCTTGATATTCAATGGCTAAATCCATTCCGGAGATTGGCCGCCGGCATGCAATATAAATGACAGCCGGTCAGTGGAACACAACCTTTACGGGCAGCCATGGTCAAGTGTGAGTGGCTGCCCTTTTTATTTCCTCTCCCCCCTTCCCGCATCCCGGGCCCTTGCGCCGGATGAGCATCATGTTCAGGGGCAGCTCATTTACAATCATGCTATGAGCTTGACAGAACGCATCTCGCAGGACATGGTTGCCGCCCTGAAAGCCCGCCAGGAACTGCGTCTTTCCACCCTGCGCATGGCCAAAACCGCTCTGAAGAACCGGGAAATAGAAAAGCGCCATCCGCTGGATGATGCCGAAGCGATGCAGGTATTGAGCATGCTGATCAAACAGCGCGAGGACTCCGCCAGCCAGTTTGCCCAGGGCGGCCGCCACGAACTGGCGGAAAAAGAAAAGGCGGAAATCGTCATCCTCAATGAATATCTGCCCCAGGCCCTGTCCGCCGATGCGATTGAGGCCGCCGTGGCTGCCGCCATATCCGAAACCGGAGCCCAGAGCGCAAAAGACATGGGTACGGTCATGAAGGCGGTCATGGCCGGATTTCAGGCATCCGGCGCCCGCGCGGACGGCAAACTGGTGAGCGAAACCGTGAAGCGCAAACTCAGCGGAAGTTAAATCGTCATGTTCGTCATTTCCCGCCCCCGCGAACCGGGACCTTATTCCCAGGCGATGTTGCGGGCCGGCGCGCCTGAATCTGAAATTTGTCTGGCCGCGCACGATTCACCAGCCCTCGATTTAGACCGTATGCGCGGCCTGCTGCTCACCGGCGGGGCGGATGTGGATCCGGAACTCTATGGCGAAACCGTGCGTTCTTATGAAGAAAATGACCGCCAGCGCCCGGTCAAAACCGATCGTCCGCGTGATGATTTTGAACTCAAACTCTTGCGCCATGCTCTGAGCCGGCAATTGCCCGTGCTGGCCATCTGCCGCGGGCTGCAGTTGGCCAATGTCCATTTTGGCGGCACGCTGTATCAGGATTTATACGCGGACGGCGCAACGAAATATAAACACCGGCAGGACAAAAAGCGCATCCAATGCACTCACCATATTCGGCTGACAGATGGGCCCTCCCGATTGCGGGCGATTCTAGGGATACCAGTTTCAGAAAAACTGCCCGTCAATAGCTTTCACCATCAGGGCATAAAAACGCTCGGGCGCGGTCTGCGCATCACAGCCCGTGCGGTCGAAGATGATTTTCCGGAAGCCTTCGAACTCGATGACAGCGATTTTCCGTTTTTTATTGCCGTGCAGTGGCACCCGGAAGAATTAACTGCTTCCCCCCAGCACCTGGCCTTATTCCGGGCGTTTCTAGCCGCGATTCAATAACGCCCTGTCACATCCAGCATTGACTTGAGGTGTGACTTTCCCGCCACACCAAGGCCAAAGATGTTGCATGACTGCAACAGTTCACCTCTGAAGCTATATTTTGCATCTCATTGTATAAAAAAGACTTGCCGTGATTCTGGCGAGCTATGTCACGATGGAAAAACTGCATGGCCATGCAAGCGACCATTTCGCAGCCGGTCAGTGTATCGGGCAACGGACTACACAGTGGCTCGGAGGTCAATTTGAAGCTGATCCCGGGCGCGGTGGGGCGCGGCATACAGTTCCGCCGCACCGATCTCGAAGGCTTTGTGGTCGAGGCGCATGCCGGGAATATCGCCAAGGTCAGCTATGCCACCAGCCTGATGAAGCGTGGCGTTTTCATTTCCACCACGGAACATCTGCTTTCGGCTTTAATGGGTTGCGGGGTGGACAATGTCAGTGCGGAAATTGACAATCTGGAACTCCCCATCCTGGATGGCAGCGCCCAACCCTATATCGAAATGCTGGATGCCGCGGGGTTGAGAACCCAGCGCCGGCCACGGCAGGCCATCTGTATTGTCGAACCGCTCGAGCTGGAAGAGGACGGCAAATTTATCGGCGTCTATCCCGGTGACGGCTATCATCTGCATTACGAAATCAATTTTCCCCACCCGGCGATCGAGAAACAAAGCTTCGACCTGGAATTAACCCCCGCCAACTACCGCCGTGAGCTGGCGCCGGCCCGGACGTTTGGATTTTTACGGGATGTGGAAGCCATGCGCCGGCAGGGGTTGATTCGCGGCGGCGGCATGGACAATGCGGTGGTATTAGACGACCGGCGGGTCGTCAATGGGCCCTTGCGCTTCGACGACGAGTTCGTGCGCCACAAAATGCTCGACCTGATCGGCGATCTGGCGTTGCTGGGATTGCCGCTGCAGGGCCGGGTGGTGGCCAATAAGGCCGGCCATGCCCTGCATACTGCCCTGGTCCGGCGGCTGCTGCGCGAAAAGTCTCACTGGAAGCTTGTGGAAACAGCGCCCCATGAACTGGCTGCCGCGGTCTGAAACATCACCCGGCCTGGCTGGCTCGGCGTCTCAATTCTGAAGTGATGTTCCACGATTTCCGGGACTTCTATCAAGAACTCAGCAATTGATTCCAAGTGCGGTGATACGGTTTCATGCAGTGCTGGCAGCGCAGGCCATAGCTGCCATCGAGGCCGCGAGCGCGGATCCATTGATGGCGGCAGGCCAGCTCCAGCAAGCGGCGTCCCAGCCCGCGCCGATGCATTTTGGGTAAAGACCGGGAGCTGACAGAAGACAGTGAAATGGAAGGGGATGTCATGGCAGCCATTACGTTTTTGAACCAATAAATTCGAGCCAGGCTGACGCTGCATGTCGAGTTGCCGCCCGCTCGACCCGTACGATGCCGCCGCCGATGGAATTGCCGCTCAGATTCGATTCGCCCGGAGAAACGGCTGCCCATTACGGGAAACATAATGCCTCAATTTCTCTGACCATCTCCCGAGTTTCCCTTTGGAACCGGACCCTGGCTGAATCGGGCCAAGTCATGAGCTAGTGACACTCATCCAGCCCACGATTTACAATGACTGCGCATGCCCGATTTATTTGAACCGCCGCGCTACATTGCCATCGAAGGCCCCATTAGGGTGGGCAAGAGCACGCTGGCCGGCATTCTGGCCGAGCGCATGGGAGCCCGGTTGCTGCGGGAACCGGAAGAAAACCGCCATCTCAACGCTTTTTATGCCGGCCAGCCTGGGGCCGCGTTCCGGGCCCAGATGTATTTTTTGCAGTCGCGCTACCAACAACTCGCTCCCTGGGGTCCGGGCCGGCCGCGCGATCCTTTGGTCTCCGATTACCTATTCGAAAAAGATAAAATTTTTGCCTGCCTGAACCTGAGCGATGACGAACTCGAGGTTTACAACCCCTATTACGAAATGTTCCATGGCCAGATTCCGGTGCCCGACCTCGTAATTTACCTGCAAGCCGGAGTGCCGGTCCTGCGCGAGCGACTGGCCCGGCGGCGCATGCCCGCCGAACGCGAACTGTCACCCGAATATCTGGCCGAAGTGGTGCGCGCCTACGATCATTTCTTTGCCCATTATGCGCAAAGCGATCTGCTGGTGATTGACACCTCGGAAATTGATTTCGTCGAACGCAACGAAGATTTGCGCGAGCTGCTGCACCGGCTCTCGGAGCCCATCAAGGGCACCCAGTATTTCCTGCCTCTGGGCCGGGACTGATACTTCACGGATCACGCTCAGCATCGTTCAACGGCGGACGGCCGGGATCTAACAGGCACCCCCCCGGCCTGCCCACTCGATGCGGCTTTTATCTGCTTAAATCGGAGACTCGTGGGCCGCCACTGGGCCCCGCGCTCCATGGTGGATGGCATGATTTGCCCTAACCGGATGCCGCAAATACCTCGTTTTAAATGAATTTTATTTAGGGACTATAATCAATCTTCAGGGGCGAGAGCCGGCCAGGACGGCCTTGCACCCTGCTTCGGCCGCAAAACTTTTCCCGCGCGCTCCGCGCGCTGGCCAGGAGGATTCGATCCCGGATTGCGGGACGGATACCTGCATGAAACTGCAAATCAACCCCGCCCATTCCGCTCCGCCTTTTACCATCCCCCAGTGCCGGGGAAAAAAACTGCGCGGAGAAAAAATCGTCTGCCTTACCGTCTATGACCATCCCAGCGCCCGCCTGCTCGATCAGGCCGGGGTGGATATCGCCCTGGTGGGCGACTCGCTGGGCATGGCGCTGGGCGGCTACGACAGCACGCTGCCGGTCACGCTGGAAGAAATGATCCTGGCCACGCGCTGGGTCCGGCGCGGACTGGAGCGCGCGCTGCTCGTGACCGATCTGCCCTACGGCAGCTATCAGCTCGGCTGGCGGCAAACCGTGCGCAGCGGGCTCAAACTGGTGCGCCGGGGCGGAGCCGCGGCGGTCAAACTGGAAGGCGGCGGGCGGCGCGTCCGTTTGGTCGAGGCGCTGGTCGAGGCGGAAATTCCCGTCATGGGGCACCTCGGCTTAACGCCGCAAGCCCTGCACCGCATGGGCGGCTACAAGGTCCAGGCATTAGATGCGGCAAGCGCCGAGGCCCTGCTGGCGGATGCACGGGCGCTGGAGGCGGCCGGCGCCTTCGCGCTGGTGCTGGAAGGAGTGCCGCGCGAATTGGCGGGCGCGGTCACGCGCGCCTTGCAAATTCCCACCATCGGCATCGGCGCCGGCCCCGATTGTGACGGCCAGATCCTGGTCTGGCACGATGTGCTGGGTCTGAGTCCCGGCCCGGCGCCCCGTTTTGTGCGCGCCTACGCGGATTTGAAAGCCGTGATCGCGCCGGCGCTGTCGGCCTATGCCCGCGAGGTGCGGGCCGGAACTTTTCCCGCCGATGCGGAAAGCTATCACCGCCCGCCGGCGCAACGGCTGGCCGCGGCGCATTAGCACCCCGCTTTCCCATGCCCATGGAAATTCTTGAGTCTCCCGCGGCCATGCGCGACTGTTGCCGCCGGCTGCGCGCCCAGGGCAGCCTGGGCTTTGTTCCCACGATGGGCGCGCTGCATGCCGGCCACATGTCGCTGATCGCGGCCAGCCGCCAGCGCGATGCCGCCAGCGTGGCCAGCATCTTCGTCAACCCGGCGCAGTTCGGACCGCAGGAAGATTTCAGCCGCTATCCCCGGCCGCGCGAGGCCGATCTGGCGCAATTGGAGCAGGCCGGGATTGCCGCGGTTTTTCTGCCCACCTCCGCCGTGATGTATCCCGAGGGTTATGCCAGCTATGTCGAGGTCGAGGGATTAAGCGAACGGCTCTGTGGCCGCAGCCGGCCCGGACATTTTCGCGGGGTCGCGACGGTGGTTTTGAAGCTGTGCCAGATTGTGAATCCCGAGCGCGCCTATTTCGGCCAGAAAGACGCCGCCCAGGTTGCCGTGCTCCGGCGCATGTTTCACGATTTCAACTGCGATTGGGAAATGATCGTCTGCCCTATCGTGCGCGAGCCGGATGGATTGGCGCTCAGCTCGCGCAATCAATATCTTTCCCCCGCCCAGCGGCAAAGCGCCCTGGCGCTTTCGCGAGCCCTGCGGGCGATGGCCGAGGCCCACGCCGCCGGCCGGCGCTCGCCCGCGCAATTGCTCGCTTGCGGCCGGAAAATTCTCGACGCCGAAGCCGGCCTGCGGCTCGATTATCTCGAAGCCGTGGATGTCCAAACTTTATTGCCGGTGGCTGACGCCGCGGCCGGCACGCTCATTGCCGTTGCCGCCTGGGCCGGATCAACCCGGCTGATTGATAATTGCGTGCTGGCCTAAATCGGGGTTTCGTTCCGGCCGCGTTCCGCAACCAGCCGCTCCAGCCCGGCGAGCGGAATTTCCACCCAATCGGGACGGTAGCGCAGCTCATAACCCAGCTCATAGACGGCTTTTTCCCATTCCAGCGCGTCCAGCGCGGCACGGGCGGCGCGTGGATCGGCGGGCGCCAGCCGCGCCGGACTTTCATGAACTCCGTCCAGCCAGGCCGACCAAAAGCATAGCCGCGCGCGCCGGCGCCAGGCGCTTAAGTGCGGCGACAGGGCGGACCGCGCCGGCTCGGTCAGGGCGCGCAATGCTGCCCGTTCGGCATAGTCGAACGAGCGCAGCATGCCGGCCACGTCTTTCAGCGCAGGTTGCCGGCGCCGCCGGGCAGCCAGAGACCGCGCCGGCTCGCCCTCAAAATCGAGCACGATAAAGCTGCCGTCCGTCCACAGCACTTGACCCAGGTGATAGTCGCCGTGAATGCGGATGGCATCGGTGGTTTCAATCAATTCCGCCATGCCCGCCGGCCAGGGATGAGAGCCGCGCATTTCCGCCAGCATGATTTCGGCGCGCTCCCGCAAGGGTTGCGGCAGTTGCGCTCGCTGTGCCGCGAATACCGCGCCCACTTCGTCGCGCAATGCCCGGCACTGCTCTCGCCAGGCCTCGTCATTCGGTTGGCGCCAGGGCTGAAGCGCAAATTCGGGCAAACTTCCGCCGCTGGCCAGCGCCCGATGCAGTTCCGCCGTGATCCGGCCCAGAAGGGTAATTTCCGGCAAGGCGGCCGATTCCAGGGCTTCGGGTGTTCCGGCCGCCGCGGCAGCCAACCGCGCCAATATAAAGCTCCAGCCATCGTCCGCGCCGGGAATAAATTCCTGCGCCATGGCCAAGGTGCGCATCGCATCGTCCGCGGCCGCGGCCTGATGGGGATGGTATTCCAGACCGCCCAGCCAGGGAGCGCAATGGGTAAAGCGGGTTCGTTCGGTGAGAAATTCGGTGATCTCAACGTCCGGATTGATGCCGCGCTGCAAGCGGCGATAGGCCTTGACGATGACCGGACCTGCATCCCCGGCCTTTGGGTTCACACCGGTTTCCGCCGGCAGATAGACAATCGAGGAATTACTCTGTTCGGCGCCGACGGCGCGGCTCAAGCCCGATGCCAGCGCCGCCCACGCATCTCCGGACCGCTCCCGGCGCGCCGCTGCCCGCCACTGAAACCGGCCGCAGCGACCCGCAAGCGCGGCCGATTGTCTTAATTGCGCGAGCCAGCTCTGGCGCAACTCCGGGCTGGCCAGGCCATCCCGGAGAACAAAATGATCCGCCGCGCGACGAACCGTGCCCAGCGCGGCGTGCTCAATGTCGCCAGGAGCGGCTGCGGGCTGCAGCGCCAGGGGCAGAAAATATTCCATGGCTTCGTCCGGCGTCACGGTCAGCCGCACCATGGCCAGAATTCCCCAGCCCTCGCCGCATGGCCATACGGCCAGATCTTCCACCTCGAACCGGGTAATGGCACGGCCGCGGCCGGCAAACCAGCGCTGGCGCAACACAAATTCCGGCCCCGCCACACGCAGCCACTCCGGCAGTTCACGGGCCAGCATCGCCGCATCGGGAATTTCTGCATAGCGGGCAAGTTCGCGTAAAGGCATGGCGAGGCGGCACGGCCGCTTTTATTTGGGGAAACGCTCTCTATCTAATCTAAACCCGCCGCGCGGTTAAACTGATAGAACCATGCCGACGGAGGCGCCTGCCGCATCGCTGTATGACTTTTTCGGCCCGCGCGGCCGGCTTGCTGAAATCTATGAAGGCTACGAATACCGGCGCGGCCAGTTGCGCATGGCCGAGACCATCGCCGCGGCCCTGGACGAGCGCCGTCATCTGCTGGTGGAAGCCGGCACGGGCACGGGCAAAACGCTGGCATATCTGGCGCCGATTCTCCGCAGCGGCCGGCGGGTGCTGATCTCGACCGGCACGCGCAATCTGCAGGAGCAGTTGGTATTCAAAGACATTCCCATTCTCGAACGCGCGCTGGGGCGCGAACTGCGCGCGGTGTGCATGAAGGGGCGCGGCAACTACGCCTGCCGCTGGAAAATTCATGAGCTGAGCCAGCAGGCCGGCTTCGAATTTAATGAAATCGAGCCGTTCAACCGCATCCGCGCCTGGAGCGAAACCAGCGCCTGGGGCGACCGCGCCGAACTGGATTTTCTGCCCGAACCTTCGCGCTTATGGGACCGGCTCAACGCCCGCCGCGAAACCTGCACCGGCTCGAAATGCAGTCTTTTTGACGCCTGTTTTCTGACCCGTCTGCGGCAGCAGGCCTGCCAGGCCGATCTGGTAATCGTGAATCACCATTTGTTTTTCGCGGATTTGACGTTAAAAGACCGCAATCTCCCCGGAGTCCTGCCGCCCTATGAAGCCGTGGTCTTTGACGAGGCCCACGAACTCGAGACGGTGGCCGGCCAGTATTTTGGCCTGAGCCTGAGCAACTTCCAGATCGAAGACCTGGCGCGGGATATGGAGCGCACGCCGGCGGTGCGGGAAATCACCGGCGCCGACTGGGACGGCGCGCTCGGCCGGCTGCGCCAGGGCGCGGCGGGGCTGCTCAACGCCCTGGGTGAACATGAGGGCCGGTTCAGCTTTGAACAGCGTCCGGAATTTCTCGCCCAACACGCCGCCGATTACCACGGCGCCCGCCAGGCATTGCAGGGACTGGCCGGGCGGCTGGAGGCGGTGCCGGGCCGCGCGGAAGAGCTGGCGCTATTGGCGCAGCGCGCCCGGGATCTCGAGTTCCGGCTGGAATTTCTGTTCGCCTCCGAAGACGCCAATATGGTTTTCTGGCACGAACGGCGCGGCCGCGGCGTATATCTGCAGGCCACGCCGATTGCCGTCGCGGAGCATCTGCGGGAAACTTTATTTTCCGTCTGCGATACCGTCATCCTGACTTCCGCCACGCTGGCCATCGAACGCAATTTTGCCTATATCCGCGACCGCCTGGGCCTGGAGGCGGCGCGGGAAGAGGTGGTGGACTCGCCCTTTGACCCCGGCCGCCAGGCCTTGTTATATTTGCCGCCCGAGATGCCCGATCCCCGCCAGCCGGAGTTTCTGGCCGAGGCGCTGACCGAAATCGAGCAGCTGCTTCTGGCCTCGCGCGGCCGCGCCTTCGTGCTCTCGACCAGCTACGAACAGATGCGGAAATTTCATGAGCGGCTGCGCCCGCGCCTGCCCTTTCCCACCCTGGCCCAGGGCGAGGCGCCGCGGCATCATCTGCTCGAGCAGTTCCGCGCCACGCCGCATGCCGTGCTTTTTGCGACCAGCAGTTTCTGGCAGGGCGTGGATGTGCAGGGCGAGCAGTTGAGCTGCGTCATCATTGACCGCCTGCCCTTTGCCTCGCCCGGCGAGCCGGTGGTCAAGGCGCGCATTGAGGCGCTGCGCCGCGAGGGCCGCAACCCTTTTCGTGAATACCAGATTCCCGAAGCCATTCTCGCCCTCAAGCAGGGCACCGGCCGGCTGCTGCGCTCGGGATCCGACCGCGGCGTGGTGGCAGTGCTCGATGCGCGCATCCGCACCCAGTCTTACGGCCGGCTTTTTCTCGAAAGCCTGCCGGCCTATCGCGTCTGCCAGCGGCTGGATGAGGTTCGAAAATTTTTCGCGCCAGCCGGTTCGGAATAAGCGGCTTTGCTAAACTACCGAAGGCATTTTTCCCATGAACTTAAAAAACCTCACCTATGCGGGGCATGCGGCGATTGAAATTTCAAACGGCACGGTCAAGCTCATCGTGCTTACCGACGTGGGCCCGCGCGTGATCTTTTACGGCTATCAGAACGGCCCTAACGAATTTCAGGATTTTCCCGAACAACTCGCCGCGAAGGCAAAAAAATGGGTGAGCTATGGCGGCACGCGTCTCTGGGTCGCGCCGGAAAACCAACGCACCTACTTTCCAGACAATGTTCCCGTCGAGGTCACGCGCCGCGGTTCGGTGGTGCGCTTGACCTCGCCCGAAGAGCGGAAGCCATACCCGACGCATCTGCAAAAGAGCATTGACATCCAACTGGCGCCCTCCGGAACGGAAGTCACGCTGACCTACAAAATCAAAAACCTCGGCCCGGCAACCGAAATGGCGCCCTGGACGATCTCGGTCATGCGCCGCGGCGGCCATTCGATTCTGCCCCTGCCGGAACGCGCGCCCTGGGGTCCGAAGAATTATCTGCCCAACGGCCAAGTGATTCTCTGGTCCTATACCGACTTCACCGATGCGCGCCTGAAACTGGGCCGGCAATACATCGAACTGCGGCAGCAAAACCGTCCCCGGGGTCAATTTACGCAGCAGAAAATCGGCGTGCGCACGCCCTCTGGCTGGGGCGCTTATTACAATGCCGGGCATTTATTCCTCAAGCGCACCCGGCATGATGCCACGGCGCAGTATCCCGACCTGGGCTGCAACTTTGAGACCTATACCGAACCCGGCTTCCTCGAGCTGGAAACCCTGGGACCGGTGCGAACGCTGGCTCGGGGCGCGACCGCGGCGCACGTGGAACAGTGGTGGCTGTTCAATAACGTACCCGCCGGCCGGGGCGATGCCTGGATCAACCGCGTGGTCCTGCCCCGGGTGCGGAAGACGGAATAAAGCTGGTTTTTCACCGTAAATCTTGTAAGCATTGTCCGATTCCCCGCCCTCCTACCTTCCGGGGCCATCGCGAATTTCCTTTACACTAGAAGTTTGGTTTAACGGCCTGATTTTCGATTGGATTCCCCATGCAGATTCAGCTTTCAACCGCGCCACTGAATTCCCTGGAGACCGGCGCGCTGGCCGTGATTGTGCCCCAGCGCGAGCCCCGGCTGAGCGGTCCGCTGGCCGAACTCGACCGAGCCACGAACGGACGAATCGGCGAGCTGGTCAAGGCCGGCGAGATCAGCGGGCGCTTTGCCGAGATGACGTTATTGCACCAGCCGCCGGGACTGGCGGCCGGCCGGTTACTGATCGTGGGCGGCGGCATGCGCGACTGCGGGCCGTATGAAATGCGCCGCCTGGCGGGCGCGGCGGCGCGGCATCTGGCGGCCAAAGGCGTGCGGCAGATGGTCTGGGCTGTGCCCGCCGGCGCCGCTCCCGCCGCGGCGCTGATCGCGGCCAGCATTGAAGGCGTCATTGCCGGACAGTTCGAAACCGCGCGCTACAAGCAAGAACCGGCGCCGGCGCGCCGGCTGGAACACCTGACCCTGCACTCCGCCAGCACTGGCCCCGAGGCCGAAGCCGCCATCGCCCGCGGCGAGGCGATCGGCGAAGCCATCAATCTGGCCCGCGAGCTGGCCAACGAGCCCGGCAATCGCATGACGCCGCGGCTGCTGGCCGAATGCGCCCGCCAGATGGCTGAATCGGCCGGCCTGGAGTGCGACGTTATTGATGAAAACCGGGCCCGCGAGCTAAAAATGGAAGCCTTTCTCGCGGTTGCCCAGGGCAGCGCCGAGCCGCCGCGCATGATTGTGCTGCGCTACCGCGGCGCGGGCGCGCGCCCCGGCGCGCCGGTGCTGGGCCTGGTGGGCAAAGGCATTACCTTCGACACCGGCGGCATCTCGATCAAGCCCGCCGACGGCATGGAAAAAATGAAGTACGACATGTCGGGCGGCGCCGGCATGATCGCGGTGATGCGGGCCCTGGCCCGGCTGCGCCCCGCACTCGAGGTCATCGCCGTGATACCAGCCGCGGAAAATATGCCCGGCGGCCGCGCCCAGAAGCCCGGCGATGTGCAGATCGCGATGTCGGGCAAAAGCATCGAGGTGCTCAATACCGATGCCGAGGGCCGCATGGTGCTGGCCGACGGGCTCACCTATGCCCGCCAGCTCGGCGCCACCCATCTGCTGGATGCGGCGACGCTGACCGGCGCCGTGGCGGTGGCGCTGGGCACGGTGAACGCGGGCGTCTTCGCCAACGATGACGCCTTTTATGCCGACTTCGAGTCGGCCCGCGCGCGGGCGGGAGAGAAAATGTGGCGCCTGCCGCTGGATGAGGAATACGCGGATCAGATCCAGGGCACGGTCGGCGACCTGCTCAACACCGGCGGGCGCTGGGGCGGCGCCATCACGGCGGCGGAGTTTCTGCATGCCTTTGCCGAAACCACGCCCTGGATTCATCTCGATATCGCCGGCCTGGCCTGGCTCGATGAGGGCAAGCCCTGGATGCCGAAAGGCCCCAGCGGCGTGGGCGTGGCCACGCTGGTGGAACTAGCCTTGCTGTGGGCGGAACGGCAGGCCGGCGCGGCGGGAATGATTTAAGCAGCGTGGCGGTTATGGCGGAATTTGCGCGGATTTTTTTGATCGTGCTGGACAGCGTCGGCATCGGCGAAATGCCTGATGCCGCGCGCTACGGCGAT
>JAKAZV010000021.1 GCA_021826505.1 Acidobacteriota bacterium
AGGCGGCGCGGCCATTGCGGATACGTTAATTGGCAAAAATGATCCCGCCGGCCGCTTGCCGGTGACTTTTTACAAAAGCGTGCGCCAGCTTCCGCCGTTTGAAGACTACTCCATGCGGAACCGCACCTACCGCTATTTCAACGGGCATCCGCTGTGGCCGTTTGGCTACGGCTTGAGCTATACCACCTTTCAATTCAGCCATCTCACCCTTCCCGCCGCTCCCATCGCCGCCGGCCGGCCCTTGCATGTCGCGGTCACGGTCACCAACACCGGCCGGGTCGCGGGCGATGAAGTGGCTGAGTTGTATTTGAAATTTCCTCCCGTTCCCGGCGCGCCCAGAATCGCCCTGCGTGGCCTGTGCCGCATTCACGACCTCGCGCCCGGCGCCAGCCGGGTGGTGAATTTTGAGCTGCATCGCCGCGCCCTCAGCCTGGTCACCCGCCTGGGCCATATCATCGTTGCGCCCGGAAATTATTTCATTTCCGTCGGCGGCGGCCAACCCGGCGCCGGCGCCCCCGTCGTCACCGGACATTTCCAGATTCACGGCCAGATCCTGCTGCCGGATTAAGGGATTCCTGACGATCGGCAAAGAACAACTTTTGCCGATCGTCAGGACCACATTTTGTGTAAGGAGTATGGCAACGGGCTGCCATTCATGGGCTGCGCCGTTCAGAATAATAACTGCTGATTTTCAATGTGGGAATGCAGCTTGCAATAAATTAAATCTTTAAAATATAAAAACCATAAAGCTTCTACGCCGCCGCGATTTCCTTGGCCTTCGCCACGATCTCGTCCAACTGCGGCTTGCTCAGCTCTTCCAGATTGGCGGCGTAGGGCAGCGGGGTTTCCTTGCCGCTGACCCGGCCCACCGGCGCGTCCAGGTCCCAGAAGGCGTCCTGCATCAGCCGCGCCACGATCTCCGCTCCCGGCCCGTAGCTCTGCCAGGCATACTCGACAATCAGGGCCCGCCCCGTCTTCGCCACCGAAGCCAGCGCCGGCTGCATATCGAGCGGGCGCAGGCAGCGCATATCAATCACCGCCGCCGACAGGCCGTCGTGCTCCAGCTCCCGCGCCGCCTGCAGGCAGAGCGCCACGCTGGCGCCGTAGCCGATCAGCGTAATGTCGCCGCCCTCCCGCTTGGTGTCGGCCCGGTCGAGCGGCACCAGATATTCGCCCTCGCCCACTTCGCCCTGCTTGTTGTTCAGCGGGCCGGGTTCGAGAAAAACCACCGGGTCGTCGCTGCGGATCGCCGCCTTCAGCATGCCTTTGGCGTCATGCTGGGTCGCCGGCGTCACCACCCGCAGCCCCGGACAATGGGCAAATAATGCCGTCAACTGCTGGCCGTGCTGCGCCGTCAGGCCGGGATTGGGGCCGGGGCCCTCCGGCCCGCGCAGCACCATCGGCACTTTCAAGTGTCCGCCCGACATGTAGTGAATCTTCGCCATGTGGTTATAGATCTGATCCATGGCGCGCAGCGAAAAATCCATGCGCATCATCTCCACCACGGGCCGGAAGCCCATGATGGCCATGCCCACCCCCACCCCCACGAAGCTTTCCTCCGAAATCGGCGTGTCAATCACGCGGTCTTTGCCGAATTCCTGGTACAGGCCCCGGGTCACATAATGCACGCCGTTGTAGAGCCCGACTTCCTCGCCCAGAATGACCACTTTTTCGTCGCGGCTCAGTTCTTCGCGCAGCGCCTGGTTCAGCGCCTCATGCATGGACATTTTCTTGGTTTTCATTGCCGGAGCCGTGGTTGCCATATCCGAAAAGCCTGGAGTTGGTTTCATAAATGGTGCTGGTGGGTTCCGAGGAATATCAGGTGGTCTTGATTTTCATGGCTTTATGAAACCCGTTCTAAATCATCACGTCGTCAAACAGTTCCCGCGCCTCGGGCGCCGGCGCCTGCCGCGCCCGCTCGGCCTTGGCTTCAAGTTCCGCCGTCACTTCCTGGCGCATCTTCTCAATCTGCGCCGGAGTCATCTGCCGCTCCTCGATCAGTTTTTCGCTCAGCAGACGTATCGGATCGCGCCGGCGCCAGGGTTCTTCTTCTTCCGTGGTGCGGTAGTTCAGCGGCTTGTCATGAATGCCGTGGCCCTGATACCGGTAGGTCAGGGCTTCAATAAAGCAGGGCCGCTGGCGCTCGCGCACGGCGGCGAATATGCGCTCGCTGGCGCTATAGACGGCGCCCACGTCCTGGCCGTCTATCTGCTCGGTGGGCATGCCGTAGCCGCTGGCCCGGTCCACCAGTTGACTCAGGCTGGAATGCCGCTGGAGGCTGGTGCCCATGCTGTATTGGTTGTTAATGCAGACAAACACCACCGGCAAATCCCACAGGCTGGCCAGGTTGAGCGATTCATGAAAGGTGCCGGTGTCGAGCGCGCCATCGCCAAAAAAGCAGACGCACAGCCCTTTGCCCGGCATCCGCTTCAGCGCCATCCCCACCCCGGCCGCGACCGAAATGCCGCCGCCCACGATGCCGTCGCCGCCCAGAAAATGCTTGTCCGGGCTGTACATATGCATGCTGCCGCCTTTGCCTTTGGAAACTCCGGTGCGGCGGCCGAAAAGCTCGGCAAAGACCTGCTCGGCGTCAATCCCCATGGCCAGGCAGTGCCCATGATCGCGGTAGTGGTCCACGATGTAGTCGTGGCTCGGGTCGAGCGCTTCGAGCATGCCCACCCCGACTGCCTCCTGGCCGGCATAGGAATGGTAGTAGCCGCGGATCAGCCCGTTGCGGAATTCCTGTTCGCCCAGATGCTCAAATTCCCGGATGGTAATCATCATTCGCAGCATGCGCTTCCACTGCGCGCTGCTGCGCCCCGGCCTGGCCGCCGCCGGCGTAGGGATGGATTCGGAGGTTGTGCTCATGCCAATATTCTCCCGGCCAGCGGGTTCTGCCGGGCGGAGATGGCGGGGCGCTTTAACCCCGCTTCCTGCTTCACTCCCTGCATTCCCGGCCAACCGCGTCACGCGGGAGGTTTATCTATACCGCACCCGCAAAATCTATTTTATCGCGGCTTGTCCGGTTTGTGGGTCATTTTTCCGCTCGCCCGCGCTTGGCATCCCGGGCTCCGGAACTTCAGCATTTGCTGCTTTACTCCGCGTCGGAGCACGCCGCTGGGCGCGCCGCAATTGCGCCGCATTCATCGCCGCAGCCAAGCAGGTGAGCAATAGCTGTTTTAGCTAAAAAATGGGCACAATGTGAAAACTGAACGCTCCCCGCTGCTTCATCTCTGCGATATAGGCGCTATTCAATCGGACGATTTCGGGCAAATGCGGCAGCACGACCGCCTCGCTTGCCAGGCAGGCGGCATGCAAAATGGCGAAGTCCTTGGCGGAATAACGATAATGGGCCGACAATCCCGGCCTCTGGTGCGCCGGACAGAAAGACGGGATTTTTGTGCCCGTTATACGCGCCAGTGGAATCCCGCGTTGCCATGTGCGCAGATTTTGCGCCTCTTCTCCGACCGCTGAACTCAAGGCAGCCCATTGGTCTTCGGGCATGCCGAGTTTGCCGGATTCCCGCACGGAGAAAGCCGCGGCATGCACTTTGGCTTGCAACGCCCGGGTAGCCGCGGCGGCTTGCTGCTCGAATTGTTGAAAACGCGCCATGTCGTGCGCTTTGAGCGCCGCCATTTCCTGCCGCGATAGGGCTTTTACTTTTGCGATTGCCGGCTTGGGAGATAGCTGCGCAGGAGCGGCCTGCGCATCCCGCACCGCCCTCGATACAACCATCAAGTAAAAAGCAACGTCGGCTGCCGTTAGCCCCACCCGGCCTGAATTAAGTTGTTCGGTTGGCGTATGGCCGGCCAGATCGGGTTGCGGGGGTCTCGCCCGGTTTGGCGCCGGCTGGCTTGCGGCAATATGCGCGGCTGTGGATGGAGCCACCTTCGTTCCATGGTTGGAGGAGCAGCCGGAGAAGACCAGGATGGGCAGGAATTCTGCGAGTCCGGCGAGAACGAATATTCGGAATTTCATGGTTTCACTCCAAATGACTCGCTCCGTTATCCCCTCCCGGGCGGGGATCCGGAGGCTCTTCTGCTTCTCTATCCGTGGTGATTTGCAGCAACCCAAAATCAGCCAGTTTGATGACCAGATCGTCGCTCAGTCTGATGTTTTCCTGTTCGGCAATGGCCTCGATCGCCTCGCGAACCTTGCAATCCCGGAAATAATGCAGCACCGGTAAAATCGCGCTCGGAATCTCCACCGGATCAAGCGCGCTGTAACTGGAAATGCGCAAGGTTCCGTCGCGGATTTGCACCAGTTCACATGCCGCCGGCTCCAAACGCGGCGGCAGCCGGTGATCGAGCAGGCGCTCGTAGGCCTGGCGGGCCAGCCGGGCCATGGCCTTCACTTCTGGCCCACAGATCGCCAGCACCTGCTGCCATTCCAGCTCGGCGATCTGGCGGGCACAGGCCCGATACCACTCTTCTTCGCGGCCCAGCCAATGGCGCCATAAGCGTTTTTGTGCCCGCGGATCCGCGCGGCGTTCCAGTTGTTCCGGTTGCAGTCCCTCGGTTTCCCCGTCTTGGGTCGGTGTCAGATAGGGCCGCAGGGCCTCCAGTTCGAAACCTAGCTCCAGCGCGCACCAGAGCGCCAGGCTGTGCTCCACCCAGGCTAATAAGGGCTGCAAATAGTCGCGCCAGAAGCTCTGTCCCAACGCCCCGCGGCGGTGCTTGCAGAACCAGGTGGCGCAGGTTGACTCCCGGTATTTCCAGATGCCGCAATGTCCGCGCTCTTCCAGGTAATGCGGGCAGCGCAGCGCTTTGCTGCGCCCGAATGCCGGCCGGCTATGGCGATAGAGCAGCATATAATCCGCGGCCGGCGCCAGGCCCAATGGGGTCACGCCGGCGCCGGCCGCGATGCGGGCTTCCACCGTCCGCCGGCCGGCCTGCATGTCCGGATCTTGCGCGTTCAGGATTTGGCCGGTTAAAAAATTGTGCAGCTCCGGAAGATAGGAACAGCATTTGATCGCCGGCTCAAAATAGAAACCGGCCGGTGCGGCTTCGCCTGGCAGCGGCAGCATGACGCAATGCGCGCAGTTGGCCTGGCTCTCCGCCGGAATCGGGCCGGACAGGCAGTCCTTCAGCCAGCGGCCATACAAATCCGGCAGGATCGCCTCATCGGTCATGCAGTCCTCATCGGCATTCAAAAGCTTCTGCTCCGGCCGGTTTTAGATGTGCTTCGAGCCGGTTTTGTCATAGGTCTTGTCCATGGTTTTGAATTGATTCTTGTTATAGGCTTTGCTGAAAGTTTTTTGGTAAGTCTTCTGCTGGCTTTTCTGATACAGCTTTTGGATTGAGTTTTTAGCGGGGGCGGCATTCTTTTTCGTCGGCCACTTGCTTTCCCATCGCGGCGCAAGTTTGTGGGGCCCGGCGCCGCCGCGCGGCTGCCGCAGCATCTGCGCATGATAGATTCCGGCTTTGGGTTTGACTGGAGCCTTTTTCTGCGGCTTCAATCCCAGAAATCCCAACAACATGAGTAGGGTGTCCATCGTCATTTCTCCTGAAGGCAGATTTTGATTGCGTGCTGGCTGGTGGCTTTCGGGCTATTTTGGGCGCAGGAATCCTCCGCCCGGGTGGTGGCGCCGCGCATGGCGCGTAGTCTCACCAGCGCTGGCAACCGGATGGCGATGCGAGCAGTTCATCAGAACGGCGAGGGCCAGGGCTGTGAATAGAAGAGAAAGCTTGTGCTGTGGCATACGCGTTATGAATCCCTACACGCCGGGATATTTGTGGATTTGCGCGCAATGCGGCGCCACGGCCGGTGCTGTCTCTCCCGCCGGAACAAACAGCCAATGTCCGAATAAATGCCGGGTGACGCCGGCTTGCTTATGCGTGACGCTCACGTCGCCGCAGAGCACGGAACCCGCAGGTATGGGGGCCTGGTATTCGAGAAAATCTCCGAACTGGGCTGTGCCTGTCTTGGGAAAGACGCATTTGCCTGATGCGGTAAATTTGCCTTTCCATCCATTAATGTTCCAGCTATAACTCGAGACGCCGATATGCAGCCAGGCCGGAGTCGAGGCTGTGGCCCCGCTGCTGGACTGTTGCGTCGTTCCGCAAGCGGCTCCGGCGTGGATCGTATGGTATTTGCTCCCCTGCGCCTGGCTGGCGCCCTTATACCAGAAGGCATAGCCGCGGCGTCCCTTGACCATTTGATAATAAATAAAACGAGCGGTGCCGCTTTCACTCCAGATTTCGTGCTCCACGCCGGGTAAATCCTGGGTATAAGTAAATTGATATGTCCCGGCCCATTGCCGCGCGGGAGGGGAGGGCGGCGACCCTGGCCCGTTCGGCGCTACGCTCATCGGCGTTGGCGGCGGGCCTGGCGCGCCGGATCGGGCGCTGACGGCCGGATGGCCATGCGAGCAGTTCGCCGCGCCGGCGAGCGCCATGGCGAGAAGACAAACGATGGATGGACAGCGCTTCATCGAATTATTGATAGGCAACTCCCACCGGCCCATGTATATAAATGGTTAAGGCGTAGCCCGTCGTTCCAAAGGGTGCGTCCACCCAGCAATGAACCTTCACATACGGGGAACTGCTGCCTGGTTGATCTCCCTCGGAGGAACATCCGTTGCTGCTATCGGTCTGATAATTGACCAGGGCAACCGAATCCAGCACCCAGCCATTTCTCAGTTGATAATTGATAAAAAATTGATCATCGGCCCTGAAGCCGGTAAACATGCCGGCTTGGAAGGCGTCGCCTACGGATCCTTCGGGATAACCAATTTGGCTCTCGGATGTGCCGGTTACACAACCATGTAGGCTCGCGCTGGAGCAATAGGCATTCGTATCAGCAACCGGCAACACTGTGATTTGAATGGCGGGTTGAAACTGAAACGCAACCATGCTGCTCTGCCCGCAGGAATTTACAACATGTATGTAGCCGTTATACGGGTTGGCAAACCCGGAAATCTGCGGAATTGTGGTGAAAATCTGCCCATCGGTCCAGGATCCCTGGTTGACCTGTCCGGAAACCGTCTGGCCATTGGGCGGAACGATCATATTCACCGAACCCGAAGCGCCAAAATGACTGCCGGTAATCAATAACGGATCGTTCGGTTGGCCGGATGCCGCGCTCAGTGATGTAATCACCGGCACGGGACAGGTATTGCCTGAACCACCGCCCGAACCTGTTCCGCCCTCGCCGACGGGATGCATCATCTGGCCGGCATTCAATTTCAACGCCGGCATTTGAATCGGCTGCCGCGCTCGGCTGATGTTGAGAATCGTCTGTTGATACTCGTTCACATGCTGCTGCATGGTCTCGCGCAAGGCCGGCATGCGCACCTTGGCCATTAAATTTTGATACAGCCGGGATTGCCGGGCCAGTTGACGGCGCTGCCAATCCGCCTGGACGGCCAGTTCCCGGGCATGGACCTGCGCGACCATCCGTATGGAAGCCTGGCGCAGCTCTGCCAGTTTTTGCGCCCGCAGCGACTGCTGCTGCGGTGTCAACGGCGGCGCCAGCTGGGGCTGCAGCCGCCGCACCGGATGATAAGGGTGATAGACCTGATGATAGAGAGGCTGGTAACCGGGCGCATGGTTGGAGGCCGGCACGCCCGGCGTTTGCGGCCGGTAGGGCCCGCGAGACGCGGCCGCCGGCAGCGGCTGGTATTGAAACGGCAGGGCATTGCTGCTGCCGCAGGCGTCCTGGATATAAAAATTGCCGGTGAGGTTGCCGGCCGCCAGGAAGGGCACAATCGCTCCCAGCCAATGGCGGGAAGCGTTGATCAGTTGAGCGATTGAGTATTGGGCTGCCTGGAGCTGATGCGCGCGGTCCTGAAAGTTGTATTCAAAAAAGATCTCCGCCGGCAGCCGGGTCTCCGCCAGCAGCCGCAAAAATGCGCCCGGATGGCCGGAACCGGGTGTCACCCGCAGCAGCCGCGGGTTGGGGCACAGAACTCCGTGTTGCACGTTGACAGTCTGCCGGGCCGGCAGGACCCCCCGTTGTAGGCAGTTCACGCTAAATGCTGCCTTTGCCGATTGAAAAGGTTGCTGATGCCGCGAATTGCCGTTGATTTCTAATACGCCTTGCAAATAGACCCAACCCTGCATGCTTTGGGTAATCTGCCAGTCATAACTCGCCGGAGTCGGCGTGTTCACCGGCGCCATCATGACGCCCGATTGCTGGCCATCACTGCGATAAAAGGCAAAATTAATCTGCCAGCCGGGAATCGGTCCCGGAGTATTGTTCATGCCATTGCCGGGCTCGTTATAGTTCACGTTGCCCTGGAAGTGAAGCGTAACCGGGCATGACCCGCTGTAATTGGCGGGCGAGACCCGCAGGGTGGCGATACCGCCGCTTCCGTTTCGGGTTTGAGGAAGATTGCCGCCCCCCATCTGCGCGCTTAACCGGAGACAGCTCAGCAACGCCAGCCCGATCAGAGATACCTGGCGGAATGGATTTATGACGCTTCGGTTCATCGCATCCTCCTCATCATTTCTATTCGCTGCATCCGCGAAGCCCTGCTCAAAGCGCTACCCGGTGCCTTGCCTTATGGCTGTTTGACAAACTCCACCCGCCGGTTATCGGCGCGTCCGGCCGCGGTATCGTTGGAGCCGATGGGGTTGGCGGCGCCGAAGCCTTGGGCGGTCAAGCGCCCGGCATCAATGCCGAACTGCGATACCAGCACCGATAGAACTGCCTGGGCGCGGGCCTCCGAAAGCTGGAGGTTTGATTGGGCGCTGCCGATCGAGTCGGTATAGCCGTCGATTTCCAGCTTCAGCGCGGGATCGGCCATCAATCCATCGGCCACCTGACGGATGACGGGCGCCGAGCTGGGTTTTAAAATGGCGCTGCCGGTGTCGAAATGTATGCCATGGGTGACATACTTGCCGCTCGCTATGGCGCTGGCAAAATCCGGCGCCGATGCCGCCAGCCGCACCCGGCGCAAGCCAATCGGGGCCTTGTCCGGCCCGGGCGTGGCTTCCACCATCAGGTAGGTAATGGCCGGCAGTTGGATCTGGTTCACATCGGTGATGCGGGCGCCGTTCACGTAGGCCCGCAGCCGGCCGTTCTGAATCCACAAATCCAGCTTCACCGGCTGGGTGAAATCCATGTTTGAAATCGTCTGATCGGTGAGCTGGTCCGATTTGGGACCGCTCACCGCAACTTCCAGGGTTTTATTGCCCGGCGCGCTGGTCAGATATGCCGCCAGCGCGGTGCTGCCATCGGCGGTATGAAATTCGAGATCGGCTTTCGACATGTTTTCCTTGACCGCGAATTTGAAGGTCGTCTGCAGCGTAAAATTGGCGGGCATGGTCAGCCGGGGCGAAGTCAATTGCGTGTTCATTAAATCCAATTGCCGCATCTTCTTGCCCAGCATCAGCGTCACCGCATCGCCGCGCGCCTTCCAGTGCGGGGGCGGCTCATCGGGCGCCATATCGGTGAAATCGTCATAAAAAAGCGTTTTGTCCCCGGGCACGAAATCAATCGTTACGGCGGTCAGGTTGGGTTGCGCCGCGGGCGGGTTCGCGCCGGCGCCCGGAACGGGCGCGGCTGCATTTGCCGGCGCGGGGCTGCCGCCGGAGGCGGGGCCGGCCGGCGGGGGCGCCGCGCTGGCGGGCTGAAAGTTCCGCAGCGCCCGTGTCATCTCTCCCGCCAGCTGATCCAGCGCCTTGCGCGTGGCTTCGCCTAATGCCGAGTTCTGAAAGCCGGCGCTCTGCATGTTGATTGTTCCGTAGTTGCTGCTGTCGAGATTGGGGTCAAAGTGCGACTTGGACTGTTTGCCGCGCGCGCGCAGGGTGGCGATCTTCACCCCGCGGTTCACGTCCACCAGGTCAATCTGCAGCAGCACCATGACGCTGATTTTGTTGCGGTTGCCGCCCACCTGTATGCCATGAAAACCGAAACCGCCGAAGCTGCCCTGTGAGGTTTTGACCGAGCCGGAAAGCAGCGTGCCGATCGCCACCACATCCGCGCCCGCCTGCTGCCCCAGCGCCGCCGCGCTGGCGATATCCACCGCCTGCCCCGGCGGCAGACCCTGCAATTGGCGCGGGGCCAGTTGCGTCTTATCCAGCAGTACGCTCTGCAGCATCCCCGGCAGCACGCTGGCCAACTGCCCCAGGTCGGCATTGCCGCTCACATCCTGAAAGGGCAGAATGCCCACGCTGGCACTGGGCTGGCCGCCCGATTGCGCGATCAGCCTCGGCAGGCCCGCCCCGGTCATTACGAACAGCGCCAGCAACAGTGCGTACCCGCGCCGGAAGCTCTGTTTGGGTTGTTTCTTGATTCCCGCCATGTTGGTTTTCCGCCTTTCCTGTCTGATGGGTTTTTCCGGTCCGGCCCGGTTTTTTCCTAGCGTTTAAATCCTGGCCCTGAATATCCCTCGCCATTGATCTTCTCGGCGTGCCGTAAGTCTTGCCCTGCGGCGCTATAGTAAAAATCGCCGTTGAACTTCGGATTGCCGATAAAGGCAAATGCCGGCAGCCCGGCATGGCGCGGGGTCGCAACGATCAGGCAATCCTGGCCGATCAGCGTCAGCTTGTATTGGTATTTTCTGTCCTCAGCCGGATTCCGGCTCAGCCCGATTACCCCGCCGCCGGCCTTGATGCCGGCGACCAGTTCGCGCAATGTGCAAAGCCGGCCCGGGCCGCCAAAAAACTTGTCAGCGCATTGGCCTTCCTCATCGGCCAGGTTGGCGACGAACAGAAACGCCACTGCCGCCGGACCATGCAGCGCCAGCCGGCGCTGGCCAATCTGAAGCGGATCGAGTTTCGTCCCGTACGGCATCCGCACGCCGGGCGCCTGCGCCGCCAGGCATGCGCTCACGATCGCTCCCAGAACGGCCAGCCCGAGTTTGGCTTTTCGACTTTTTCGCATGCTGTTCCTCGCCTGCATTCCGGCCTGAAAGCGGCCGCGCCGCGGCTTTCAGTGCGGAAACCCGGGCATTCCACTGCAATGCGCCGGCGGCACGAACAACGAGGCCGCGGGCGGGGTCAGATGGATGTGTTCATAGGTCACCGTCACGGTGCGTCCGTTTTGCACGGTCGTAAGTTTCACGGGGAAGTTATGCAATGACTTGGCGGCATAGACATCAATCGTCTGCTTCTTCCCTTGCTGGCTGTACGTCACCCGGCTATGCTCGCAGGCATAGGTTTTGCCGTCTCCGGTGGTCACCGTCGCGGGCCCTAAGTCAACCGTTTTGGCATGATTCTGCTGGGCTTGCGCCAGCATGCCTCCCGGCGGCAGATTGGGCAGCGCATGTTTCATGCACATCTGGGGCAGCATCATGTACGCGGTGCGGGTATTGAGATTAATGAGCTCGGTCATGGTATGGCCCGGTATGGCGATTTGGGATCGCCACATCGCCCCGCGTTTGGCAATCGCCATCCGCTGCGTGGCGCCGCCTTTCAGATGTATGACCATCACGGCGGAATAATCGGCCGGACCGAAAGGCGTGGCCGGGGTTTGCGCCGCCAGCCCGCCGGCCAGCAGGCACATGCAGAGCAGCCATTTTTGTGAATGAGACAATGCAGTCATAAATCATTTCTCCTTGAGACCATGGTCACAACTGAGGTCGAATGAAGCGGGCGCGGACCGAATCAACGGCTGGCCGGGCAGGGGCGCGCGCATCTCAATTTCGACCCAGCCGCGATACTTTCTCCATAGCGTCCAGGTAAATCGCACCGGCTGCTGGTTCGTATGGAAGAGAAATCGCACAAACTGCCATGGCCCTCGGCCGCCGTCACTGCGTAAAAAGCGATAACTCACGGTTGCCGGCTGGCGCGCCGGCGCGGGAATGGCGCCCTGAAAATTCACCACTACGGGATAGTGCGGCGCCCGGCAAAACCCCGCCGGAATGGAAGCCTTCAGCCAGGCCAGGCGCACATGAGCGTTGGCTGTTTGCCCCCCGCTCGGCCGCAGGCTGCCGCTGTTGTGCTGCGGCCATGGCCGGGCGCCTCCGGGAGGGCAACTCAGCCGAAAACCGGCCGGTCTGCTGCGGACCGGCGGCTGGCCCGGCGGGACCACAACCGCAACCTCTTCCCAGCCGGTGCGCGGCGGCCACCAGCCATTCGTTCCCGGTCGCAGGGTCCAGATATCACTGGCCTGAAAAGTCTGGGCTGCGCCGGTTGTGGTGAAAAATCGGGTCTGGGTGGCGCTTTGCGACCCATCGCTGCGGAGAAAATAATAGGAAATCGCGTACTGCGTGGGACGGGGCTGGCCCGCGGCGGGTGTTGGCATCGTGATCCGCACCCAGCCGTTAAACCGCACCACCGCCGCCGACCTGGGACAGTAACCAGGAGCAATCACCGGCTGCCCGATCCAGGCCTGGCGCGCCTGGCCTTTGGCCGGTGCCGGCCATAGGCTGAACAGGCTCACTGCCAGCAGTGCCATGCCGCCCTGCTGCAGTGGTTTGAATTTGGATTTCGTCTTCATGCCCGCCACACTGTCGCTAGCGAGGGCCAGCATGAATGGCGACCGCGAAAACGTCAATGGACGGCGGCTGAACTGTATCTGAACCGTGGCTGAACCCACATGCGAGGTTAATTCCAGCCATGCCTGACTATGAATACGGCCGCGCCGGTGATTGCTTTTAAGTCCATATGGATGAATACTATGGCTTGTTTAATTGCAATGTCGCGTCCGCTGATATTAACTGCCGGATAGCCAACAGGTGCGGTCCATGCGCTTCGGTGAATTTGAATACGACCCGCATAACAGCGAGCTGTGCCGCGCCGGCCAGCGGGTTCATTTGCAGGAGCTGCCGCGCCGGTTATTGGCGCTGTTGCTCGAACACCCCGGCAGTATCCTCTCCCGTGAAGAAATCCAGCGCTGCCTCTGGCCCGAAACCAACTTTCTGGATTTTGAAGATGGCCTGAATACCGCCATACGTAAACTGCGCCAGGCTTTAAATGACGATCCCCTGCATCCGCGGTACATCGAAACGGTTCGGCATCGCGGCTATCGCTGGTTGATGACGGTCGAGGCCGCCGAACCGGCCCCTGCCGCGGCGGATAGCATTGTCTCCCTGGCCATGGAACCCCTGTCTGCCGCGGCCGCGAGCAGTCCCCCCGCCGGCGCGGCGGACGCTCCCGCCTCCGCCGCAGCGGCGACTTCAAGGATGGCCCCGGTCCGGCGCCGGCCGGGGGTATGGTCATTCAGTGCGGGCCTGGCGGCCGGCATTGCCTTCATTCTCTGGTGGTTCAATCCGCTGCCGCCGCCCCGAATTCTGCGCATTGTGCGCATCACCCGCAGCGGACGCATTGATACGCCCTGGAAGCTGACCACCGACGGTGACCGCATCTATTTCATGGAGCGCTACGGCGATCACTGGCAGTTAGCCCAAACCTCGCTGGCCGGCGGTGGCAGTGTTCCGGTGGCCGCGCCGTTCCGCAACACCCTGATTATGGATGTCAACGCCGGCCAGCACATGTTTCTGGCCGGCAGCTTTGTGCGCCGGGGCGAAGAGATGCCGCTCTGGCGCATTCCCCTGCAGGGAGGTCCGCCGCAGCGTCTGGGCCGGATTGTGGCCAGTGATGCGGCCTATGCCCATAATGGGCGCTGGCTGGCCTACGCTCATCGCCGTGCCCTCTGGCTGGCCCGGGCTGCCGGCAGCCATGCCCGGCGCCTGGCCCGCTTACCCGGTTTCGCCGGCGCGATCGCCTGGTCCCCCCATGACCGGAGATTGCGCTTCTCGCTGTATCATCCGCTGCGCGGCCGAAACCAGATCTGGCAAATCCGGCGCGACGGCCGCCGCCTGCATCCTTTATTTCATGCTTCCAGTCCCCATAATGACTGTTGCGGCATCTGGTCGCCCGATGGACGGTACTTTATTTTTACTTCCGACCGCGGCGGCAGCATCAACCTCTGGGCTTTGCGGGAACATGGTTCGGGGTGGCGGCGGGCGCCGCGCGGCCCCTTTCAGCTTACATTTGGTCCGAAGTCGTACTCCGGCCCTTTGCTGGCGCCGGATGGGCGCCGTCTTTATTTTCTCGGGGGCGCCCATCAGGACGAGCTGGTGGAGTGGCATCTGCGCCAGCAGCTTTACACCCCATTTTTACCCGCCCTGCATCCTGCCGAACCCGATTATGCTCCACGCACCGGCCAGCTTGTATACCTGGACCGTTCCGGCCGGCTCTGGCGCGCCCGCGCCGACGGCCGCCATCGCCGTTTGCTGCTCGATGCGCCCGCTCTCCGCCTGAGCCTGGCTTTTCCCCGCTGGTCTCCAGACGGACAGTGGCTGGCCATTACCGGGCAATATTTCGGCCAGCGTGCCCAAGTCTATTTATTATCGGCACATGGAGGCGCGCCGCATCCGCTGGCGCCCGGCTGGCCGGATGTTCGGGATGGTGATTGGTCGCCCGGCAGCCGCCGCCTCGTCTTCAGCTATGTTACCCGCCCCAGCGCCGCCAGCCTGCCGCGGCAGTTGGCCCTGTATGATCTGCGAACCCACCGGATCACTCCGCTGGCCGGCTCGCAAAACCTGTTTTTGCCGCGCTGGTCACCCGATGGCCGCGAGATTGCCGCCGTCCACGGACGCGGCCGCAATATCAGGATTTACAGCTTTGCCACGCGGCAGTGGCGCCTGGCGGCTCACGGTCATTTATTGGGTTTGCCCGTCTGGTCTCCGCATGGCCGCTATTTGTATTTCCAGGATCTCCTCTCGCCCGGCGAACCCTTGTTTCGCCTGAACGTTCACGGTTCCGCTCCGCCCCGGCAAATTGCCAATTTCTCCGCTCTTTTGCAATCCGGCATCATGCGCTGCGCGCTCTTCGGGCTGGCGCCCGACGGCCGGCCCCTGTTCTCGCTCACCACCAGCAATACCAATATTTACGCCGCGGATTTAAATTTGCCGTAATGGATCCCGCGCCCAGCCCATTCCGCCGCCGCGATCAAATTTAGGCCGCGCCGCGCATTTTCCTTTTTCCTTGGCGCATTCGCCATAAATATTCTATGATCGCGGCGAGCGGCCATGCCCGTGCGGCATGCGCCGGAATAATAAGAGGATAAAGCCATGCCCGCTTTGCCTGATTATCTTTCTGCCTCGCAGCCGAATGCGGCTGCCAACCGCGCCGCCTGGTTCAAAAATACCGCCCCGGCCTACGCCGGCATTTTTGTCTGGGTCGCGTTTTATCTGCAGATGGCTGGGCCCACCCTGAGCGAAAGCAGCGTGGCCGTCTGCCTGCTGGCGCTGCTGGCCGCAGGCTTGCTCAGTTTTGCGCTGTTTTACTACGTGCCCGGCATGCTGGGCATGCAGACCGGACGGCCTTTATATGTGGTTGGCTCCTCCACCTTTGGCGCCCGCGGCGGCTATCTCATGCCCGGCCTGTTGATGGGCGCATTACAGATCGGCTGGTTTTCCGTCGGCACCTATGTCGCCACTGATTTTATTCTCAAAGGCCTCGACAGCCAGCATTGGCTTTCGGGCGAGCCGCGCCTGCTGTTCACGGTGATCTGCGCCGCCTGGGGCTTTGGCTTTGCCTGGGTCGCAATGAAGGGCATCCGGCATATCGCCCGCATCGCCCATGTGCTCGACTGGGTGCCGCTGGTCATGCTCATTCTGGTCGCCTGGGCCATGCGCCACGGCGTCGCCGCCTATCATGCTCCGCGGGTGCGGCCCTTGCATGCCTTTGCCGTCATGCTCGAAATTGTCTTCGGCTTTTTCGCCACCGCTGGCGCCGCCGGTGTGGACTTCGGCATGAACAGCCGCCATCGCTCCGATGTCGTCTGGGGCGGCTTGGTGGGCATCACGCTGCCCATTGTCGTGGCCGGCGGACTTTGCATCTTCGCCGTGGCCGGCGCCATCGGAAGCGGCGCCACCACGCATTACAATTTTTCCCACGCCATTGCCCATGTGGGCGCGCTCTCGGGCATCATGTTTTTCCTCTTTGCGCTGGCCTGCATGGTCCCGACCTGCTTTACGGTCTTTATTTCCTCCAACAGCTTTGGCACCATGCTGCCCAAAATTCCCCGGCCGGTTTCCACCTTCGTCGCCGCCGCCGTCGGGGTCACGCTCGCCGCCACCGGCGCCAGCAATCACCTGGTCACCTTTTTCCAGATCGTCGGCGCGTCGTTTGGACCCATCTGCGGCGCCATGGCGGCCGATTATCTGCTGGCCGGCTGCAAGTGGTCCGGCCCGCGCCAGGGCATCAACTGGGCCGGGTATCTGGCCTGGGCGGTGGGCTTTATCGTCGGCATCATCGGCGTCGTCCATGTGCCCGGCATTCCCGTCCGCCTGGCCGCGCTTGACGTACCTGCCACGCTTTATTCCTTCATCGCCGGATTTGCCGTGTATGGAATTCTGGCCAAGGCTGGCCTGCGGCCGCCGGTAGAGTCGTTGGAAGCCGCCACCCAGGCCCGGGTATGATGCTCAAAACGGTTTGGCTGCTTGTTTTAATTACGCCAGATTCGCACTGGGTATTGTTCAAAAACACGGTCAACGGTCATTAAGATTAAACCTTCTATTTGGGCTTGTGCAATTAAAAGCCGATCAAATGGGTCCCGGTGATGTGCGGGCAAAGATTTCACCGCTAATCCATGGATAAGCGATATGGGTAGAGGAGTGAATTGATATTGTGCAACTTGTGCGGGAACAAATTGCAGCGCATCACCCGGTAGAACCAGTTTGCCTAAACCGCATTTAATTCCAATTTCCCAAGCTGAAACTGCGGAAAAAAAGACTTCATTGTCTAAATTTTCCAGTGCTTTTTTCATTTTGCCTGGCACATTTTCATCCCGCATCGCCAGCCAAAGAAAAATTTGCGTATCCAGCAAATATTTCATCTGTCAAATTCCCGAAGTAATTCTTCAGGCAGCGGGGCATTAAAATCATCCGCGATATAGCCCAGCCCGCGGGCGCCGCCAAATTGTCTCTTGCCGGGTTTGGCAATTGGCTGCAGCCGAGCCACCGGGGTTTGTCCACGATAAATTTCTATCGTTTCACCCTGTTCCACTTGCCGCAGCAGCGCGGAAAAATGCGCTTTGGCTTGATGTACTTTCGCTTGCTTCATGGTTCAATTATAGCAAATGGTTAAATAGGTTAATCCAGTGGGTCAAGTGAGGGCAATTAAGGATTCATTTTTCCGGCATCCGTTTTTCCAGTTCGCGCTGCAGCCGGTGCAGCAGCGCATAAAAGATAAAGACCGCCAGCACCAATAGCGCCAGCCCGGCACGGGAAAGCGATGAGGTCCAGGCGCGCCAATGGTGCTCCGCCTGGCTGGCCAGAACAATGATCACCAGCGCCCACGCCGCCGCGCCCAGCGCATTCCAGAACAGAAATTTGCGCCGCGGCATGGCCAGCGCGCCGGCCGCCGGCGCGGCCAGAAAGCGCAAAATATCAATGAAGCGGGCGAAAAAAATCATGCCCGCGCCATAGCGCTCGATAAACCGCCGCGCCAGCCGCAGCGAACGCATCCACCGCGGATGCCGGCGGCCGTCCCCGTGCAGAGCCGGTTTTTTTTCCAGCCATCGGCCCCAGCCATATCCCGCCCACGCGCCCGCAACACTTGCCGCGACCGCGGCGATATAAAGCGCTATGAGCGAATGCACACCCGCCCGCAGCTCCAGAAACGCCGCGGCAAATAAAGCGGTTTCTCCCGGCAGCGGCAGCCCCAGATTCTCCAGAAACAGCAGCAGACCCACCGCCAGCCAGCCATGACGGACAAACCAATAAGCGAAATTGGCCCAATGCGCGCTCATCGGCGAGTCGTTGGGAATTGCCGGTTTCCTTGCATCTGCTCTCGCTTTTCCGCGGCTTGGCTTTTATGATATGAATTTGCGCCTGCCCGGCGCACGTTCATTCAATGGTAACTCTGACCAGCCAACCGCAATGGATTCAATGGATGGAGCAGCGCCTGCCCGAATACGGCATCGCCTCCCGTCCGGCGCAACTGCAGCGCTGGGCCGAATACTTGTCGCTGCTCGAGCACTGGAATCAGCGCATACGCCTCATCGGCGACCGCGAAGTCCGCACCTGGATTGACCGCCATCTCGGCGAGTCCCTGGCCGTTACGCAGTGGCTTTCCGTTTCCGGAAAATCGCTGGCCGATATCGGTTCCGGCGCCGGCTTCCCCGGCTTATGCCTTGCCCTCGGCTATCCCATTGATACTACATTGGTAGAAATTAAAGCCAAAAAAGCAGCCTTTTTGCGTGAGGCAATCGCCAATGCGAAAAAATCCTGGGAGCCGGCCTCCCGCATCTCGGTGCTTGAGATCAATGCCCAGCTCGAAGGCCAACCACACGACATCGTGACTGTGCGGGCGCTGGAAGAAATGATTGAGCTGCCACGCTGGGTTGGCCATTGGCTTAAGCCCAATGGGACCCTCGCCGCCTGGATCAGCAGCGAACTAGCCGAGCAGTGGAAGCTCCAGTTTACGGGCTGGAAATGGAGCAAATTTCATCCCCTCCCCTATACCCGGCATCGTGGGATCCTCTTGGGAAATATGATATAAGTGTATTGTATTTACACTACAAAATGCGACACTTTTGCGCTTTTCGCCCCCTGAAGTTTTGTTTGCAAACTGTTGATTTTAAATAATTAATAAAAAAAGAGACAAAACCAACTGTCGCATTCTGTTTTACGTTCGCGAAGGTTCCACGTGGAACATTTCGCTTTTTTGACTTCAGAATATTTCGGTAGATCAGATTTCCTGTTTTTGATGTTCCACGTGGAACATTCTTCAATTCCCTACGCTTCTTCTCTCCTTCACTTCTTTCATTCTTTTAGCTACACTGTGGCCTCGTGTCCAAGGTCATCGCCATTGCGAACCAAAAAGGCGGGGTGGGTAAAACCACCACCGCAATCAATCTTGCTGCTTCGCTGGCTGCGGCCGAAGTGGCCACGCTGGTGATTGACTGCGACCCGCAGTCAAATGCTACCAGCGGCCTGGGATTTTCTCTCGACCCCACCGAAGAACGCAACAGCCTTTATCAGGTATTGCGGAACGAGGTTTCTGGACGCGAAGCAATTCTCGACTCCGGCATCGAAGATCTCTGGGTTCTTCCCGCTTCCCGCGATCTTGCGGCAATCAATCTTGATTTGGCCCCCGAAGCGGACCGCGAGCATCATTTGCGCCAGGTTATCGAAGAGCTCCGCAGCTCTTACCGCTTCATTATTCTGGACTGCCCTCCGGCTCTGGACTTATTGACCATCAATGCCCTGGTGGCCGCCGATTCCGTCATCGTTCCCATGCAATGCGAGTATTTTGCCCTTGAAGGCGTCTCCCACCTGATGCAGACCATCGAAGCGATTCGCGGCAATCTCAATCCCCGGCTCGAATTGGGCGGTATTGTGCTGGCCCAATATGACGAAAGAACCAATCTCGCCCGCCAGGTCGCCGACGAACTGCGGCGGCATTTCGGCGCCAAGGTCTTTGAAACTGTCATTCCCCGCAATATCAAGCTGGCCGAAGCGCCCAGCCATGGCAAGCCAGTTCTGCTCTACGATCCCCGATCCAGGGGAGCCGAAGCCTATATTCAGCTCGCAAAAGAGGTAATTGCCCATGAATCCAACGCCGCCACGCAAAGCACTGGGGCGGGGGCTTGATTCCCTGCTGAAACCCACTCCCGCGCAGCTTTCCGGCCTGCATCCCACAACCAGCGACGCCCCCGGCCTCGCCCAGGTCCCGGTTTCAATGATTGAAGCCAACCCGATGCAGCCGCGCCGCAGTTTCACGGAAACGGCGCTGCAGGAGTTGGCCGCATCCATCAGGCAATCCGGGATTCTGCAGCCTTTGGTCGTCCGGCGCGTGCGCGACCGCTTTCAGCTCATTGCCGGTGAACGCCGGCTGCGCGCCGCCCGCCTGGTCAATCTGACCCATGTGCCGGTGCAGATTTTGACGGTGAATGATGCCCAGGCTCTGGCTCTGACCATCATCGAAAACCTGCAGCGTGAAGATCTGAACCCCATGGAACAGGCCCGCGGCTTCGCGGCTCTTTCCCAGAAATTCAACCTCACCCAGGAAGAAATAGCCGAACGCACCGGCAAAGATCGCACCAGCATCGCCAATTACCTGCGGCTTTTAAAACTCGATCCCGAAGTTCAGGCTCTGGTCGAGCAAAATCAGCTCAGCATGGGACACGCCCGCGCTCTCGCCAGCCTGGAGACCGAGCGCCAGATTTCTCTCGCCCGCCGTTCCATTGAATCCGGCTGGAGCGTGCGGCAGTTGGAGAAAATTCTTCAGCCCGCCCCGGCGCAGCCGGAGAAGACTCCCCCTCCGATTGATCCCAATGTCAAGGCGGCCCAGGAAGAACTCGAGCACGCGCTCGGCACGAAGATTCGGATCCGCGACCGCAATAACCGCGGCTCGATTGAGATATCCTATTCCAATCTGGAAGAATTTCAGCGGATCTTCGATATGTTTGTCAAATCCTGATTTTTTGTATCTTATTGATTATTAAGGAGTTAAATGATATTTCGCGGTTTCTGGCCGGTTTGGATTTCACTTGTCTGCCTGCCCGCCCTGGCTCAACGTCCGAAACTCCCGCCCCGAACTTCGCCCGCCGCCTCTAGCCCGGCCGCCCGCCGCGCACGGATTCGGCAGGAAGCATTGACGCTGCGCCGCGATCTTCGCCGCGCCGGCGGCGAACCGGGCGCGGAGTTGCGCGTACTGCGCCGCTATCTCAAGCGCCATCCCCATACCCCCGCCAAAGCGCAGCTATATCGCGTCATGATTCATGACGCAGACAAGCTCAACGACATGGCTCGGGTGTTGCGCTACGACATCGCGCTGCAGAAACTGCGCCCCGGCGATCTCGGCCAGCGCATCCGCACGCTGAATTTATTATTGCTCTCGCATCAGCCGCAGCAGATCCGCCTGGCCCGGCAGTTTGCCCGCGAGCTGCGCGCGCTGGTCAAAATCAAAGCCGCGCATCCACAGTTGCGTTCCGGCCCCGACGCCATGACGCCGGCGCAGTGGACGCGCGCCATGAACAAGCTGCGTTCGCTGGCGGATTTGCTCGCCGGCACCGCCGACCGCAAAGCCGGCAACTTCCGGCGCGCGGTGGTTGTGCTGCGGCAAAGCCTGAAACTCGAACCGACCGAAGAAGCCGCTTCCGAGTTGGGCCGCGCCTATCAGGCGCAAAATCAGATCGCCTCAGCGGTGCGGGCCTATGCGCTGGCCCTGGCCTTGCCGGGCGATACCATGGCCGAGCGCTACGCGCTGCAGCTCAAAGCCGGAAAACTCTATGCCGGACTGCATCACGGCAGTCAGGCCGGTTTTGGCGATCTCGTGCTCGGCCGCTTCGATTCGGTGGCCGCGAAATTGCCCCAACCCGGCAAGCCCTGGCGGCTGGAAAACATGGTCTTCCGCGATTTAGCCGGCGGCAAGCATACCCTGAGCCAGTACCGCGGCCGGGTCGTGGTGCTTGATCTCTGGGCCACCTGGTGCGGACCCTGCCGCGAAGAACATCCTTTACTGCGGACGGTGGAAAGAAAATATGCCGGCAATCCGCGCGTGAAATTTATTTTTATCAACGCCGACCGCATTCAATCCGTGGTGCTGCCGTTTGTAAAAAAAGAAGGCTGGGGCGGCAAAAGCTGGCTGGAGCATGGACTGATGACCTATCTCGGTCTGCGCGGGCTGCCGACCACTTTGATTCTTTCCGCCAAAGGAAAAATTGTTTTCCGGCAATCCGGCTTTGATCCCGCGACCTATCAGCAGCAACTCGAATCGGCCATTGACCATCAATTGCGAACCAAATCCGTAACGGGAAACCACGCGCCCCGATCCGCTTCTTAAGCTGGCGTTAACCCTGAAACGGTCAGGCTGATTAGAGTTCTGTGCGCGAAAGAACCGGCCTGAATCTCTAAGCGTGGCAGAATAACCTCAACCGGCCTGGAGCCGGCCGGGCGCGGTATTTTATTTGCGTTGGCGGCGCTCGAGACAGCTCCGCGATGTCCACCTATCATGAACAAGAAGTTTGCAACGACGCCGGCGCGCCTGGGGATAGGTTTGAGCCTGGCCGGCCTAATGGCCGTCGCGCAACCCCGCCCGGGAAACGCCCAGCCGCGTCCCGCCACTCCGGTTCCGCGCCTGACGCTGGCGCGGGCGCTGCGCCTGGCCCGCCGCCACAGCCCGCAACTGTTAGCCGCGGCGACCGCCATGGGAGTGGCCAAACAGGCGCAATATCAGGCCCATGTCGCATTTCTGCCCACCGTGGGCGTGACCAGTCAGTATTTGTACACCCAGGGCGATGGGCGCTCGTTTCCGCGGTTTATCGCGAACAACGGCGTGCATGAATATGTGACCGAGGGCGATGTCCACGAAGATCTGTTTACCGGCGGCCGCCGCCGTTCGCTGTATGGTCAGGCTCAGGCGCGGACGGCGCTGGCGCGGGCCGAGCAGCAGCTGGCCCGGCGCGGCCTGCGTGTCACCGTCACGCAGATGTTTTATGGCCTGGCGGCGGCCGATCGGCAATATCGTGCCGCTGGGCAGGCGGATCGGGCGGCGCAAAAATTTTTAGCCATTACCCGCGCCCTGCAAAAAGGCGGTCAGGTGGCGCAGAGCGATGTGCTGCAGGCCGAATTGCAGTACGAGCGCAGCCAGGTCGCCGCGCGCAATGCGAAATTGGCCGCCCGGCAGGCGCGCATGAATCTGGCGGTGCTGCTGTTTGTCAACTGGCGTCAGCCCTTCACGCTGTCTCTTCATTTCCGCCATGCTCCGGTGTTGCCGCCGCTGTCGCTGGCGCGCGCGCGCGCCCTGGCGCGCAATCCTGTCCTGGATGCGGCGCGGGCCAATTTGCGCGGCGCCCAGGCCGCGGTGGGCGTCGCCTCCAGCGGTTATTGGCCCACCCTGAGCCTTGATTACTACTACGGCATTGACGCAACCCATTTCGCTACCCGCACCAACGGCTTGCCCAATCTCGGCTCCTCGGCGCTGGCTTCGCTGACGATTCCGCTCTGGAACTGGGGCGCGACCCATAGCCAGGTGCGGGCCGCCCAACTGCGGCGCCATCAGGCGCGCTACGATCTGCGTTATACCCAGGCCCAGTTGCACATGCTGCTGGCTTCCGATTACGCCGCCGCACGGGCCGCCTGGCATGATTTGCATGGCCTGCGCCGCGCCCGGACCCAGGCGCGCCAGGGCCTGCGCTTGATTCTGCTGCGCTACCGCGCCGGCGATTCCACCGCGCTCGAAGTCGTGACCGCGCAGCAAAACCTGATGCAGGCGCGCACGCAACTGGCGCAGGCGGAGGCGAGCTACCGCGTCGCCTTCGCCCAACTGGAAACTTTAACCGGAGTTTTGCCTTGAATTCATTGCCAATAAAAAGCCGTTGGCGGGCGCGCGCGCACCTGCGCCGGATCTTCCCCATGCTGGCCGCCGCGGCTGCGATTTCCGGCCTCGCCGCCGGCTGTTCCTCCTCCGCTTCCCAAACGCAAAAACCCGACGTCGCGGTCACCGTCTTCACGGCCCGGCCGCGGCCGCTGGCGCGCCAGGTGCGAGCCGAGGGCGTGCTCTATCCCTGGCATGAGGTGGTGGTGGTGCCCAAAATCAGCGCGCCGGTGGAAAAATTTCTGGTCAACCGCGGCGACCGGGTGCGGCGCGGCCAGTTGCTGGCCGTGCTGGATAACGCCGATCTCAAGGCCGCGGCCGTGCGCGACCGCGGTCTGTATGAGCAGGCGCAGGCGCAATACCGCCAGGCAACCACGGCGGCGCTGCCGGTGCAACTGCGCCAGGCGCGCGGCGCCGTGGCCACCGCCCGCCAGCAATATAAGGCCGCGCGCCAGTTGTATGTGAGCAGCAAAAGTCTTTATGCCCAGGGCGCGCTCGCCGGCAACCAGTTGCGCCAGTCCGAAGTGGGGTACGTGACCGCCAAAACCCAATTGGCGCAAGCCAATATCAATCTGGAAAAACTCTTGGGGGTGGGCCGCTCGGCGCAAATGCAAATCGCCGCCGGGCAGCTGGCCGCCGCCAAAGGCGCATGGCAGGCCGCGGAAGCTTTGGTGCAATACAGCGAGATTCGCAGTCCCATCAATGGCATCGTCACCGACCGTCCGCTATTTCCCGGCCAGCTGGCTACCCCGGCGACGCCGCTGATGACGATCATGGACCTGCGGCGGGTGATTGTGCGGGCGCCGCTGGCGCCCGGTCTGGCGCAAGGCCTGCATCCTGGAATGCCGGCGGTGGTTCGCGACGCTGGCGTGCGGGCGCCGGGCCGGGTGACGGTCGTCAGCCCGGCGCTTGATCTGAACAGCACCACGCTGCAGGTCTGGGTGGAAGCGGCCAACCCGCATCTGCAGTTTCATCCCGGCGATTCGGCCACCATGACCATCACCGCGTCACAACCCCGGCCGATGCTGGCCGTGCCACGCTCGGCGATACTGACCTCGGAAAATGGCGCCACTGCGGTCATGGTCGTAGGTCCGGATCATAAAGCGCGGCGCGTGCCGGTGCGGCTGGGTATTCGGCAAGGCAACTGGGTTGCGCTTCAGAGCGGCATCGCGGCCGGCGCGCAGGTGATCAGCTCGGGCTCGTACGGACTGCCCAACGGCACCCGTGTCCGCGTGATCCCGCCGGCATAAATCGGATTTTATTTTCCGGCGCCGCTTGCTTTCCTGATCTTTACATTGTTCATGAGTCACAAGCCCAACCCCGATTCCCAGTACTGGATTGCCCGGCAAGCCAAGCCGCTGATCTTTATCATCATTATTCTGGCCTTGGTCGGCGGCTTTCTGGCCCTGACCATTCCCATCGCGGTCTTTCCCTCGACGAATTTTCCCCGGGTGGTGATCGGCGTTGCCAGCGGCGTCACGCCCATCAATCAAATGCGGGTCACGGTCACGCGCCCGATCGAGCTGGCGGTGAACAGCGTGCGCGGACTGACCAAGGTTCGCTCCATCACCAGCCGCGGGCAGGCGGAAATTGACCTGTTTTTCAGTTGGAAGCAGGACATGTTCCGCACCCTGCAGCGCGTCAACTCGGCCATCGCCGCGGTGCGCTCCCGGTTGCCCGCCAACGCGCGCATCACCGTCAACCGTCTGGAGTTTTCAAGCTTCCCCATCATGGGCTATAGCGTCACCTCGCACAGCATGCCCCAAACGCGGCTGTGGACGCTGGCGACTTACGATCTGCAGCCGCAGCTCAATCGCCTGAACGGGGTTTCGAAGGTCATCGTGCAGGGCGGCCAGCAGCCGGAGTTCGCGGTCACGCCCGATCCCGCCCGCCTGGTCGAGACCGGCGTCACGGTGCCTGATATATTGGCCGCCATTCAGCGCTCCAATCTCATCGCCTCGCCCGGGTTGCTGGCCCGCCAGCATCAGTTATTCCTGGGCCTGGTCAGCGGACAGGCGCGCACCCGCGCCCAGATCGCCGCCATCGTGGTCAAGACCACCCCCCAGGGAGTGCCGGTCTACCTGGGCGATATTGCCCGCGTGATCCGGTCGGTGCGCCCGGTATATACGGTGGTCACCGGCAATGGCCAGCCGGCCGTGCTGCTCAATGTCTACCGCCAGCCGCGCAGCAACACCTTGCGGGTGGCCGATGAGGTCCACGCCAAACTCGCCGCCATCGAACGCACGCTGCCGCCGGGCGTGCATATCCACCGCTTTTACGATCAGTCCATCATCGTCCAGGAATCCATCAAAAGCGTGCGCGACGCGATCCTGATCGGGCTGCTGCTCGCCTCGATCATTCTGGTTTTATTTCTGCGCGACTGGGGCACGTCTCTGGTGGCCGGGCTGGTCATTCCGGTCACCTTGCTCGTGACCTTCATCATGCTCAAGGTGCTGGGCCAGAGCTTCAACCTCATGACCCTGGGCGGTCTGGCGGCGGCCGTCGGCCTGGTGATTGATGATGCGATCGTGGTGGTTGAAAATATTGTTCTGCACCGCGACGCGGGCGAATCGCGCCTGGGCGCCATCCGCGCCGCGCTGAGTGAAATCACGGTCGCGCTGCTCGGCTCGACCATCACTCCCATCGTCGTCTTTCTGCCGCTGATCTCGATTACCGGGGTGACCGGCACGTTTTTCCGCGCCCTGGCCGTGACCATGGCCGCGTCTCTGCTCACCTCGCTGGCCCTGGCGTTGAGCTGGACCCCGACCCTCAGCCAGTACTTCATCCGCGAGCGTCACGGCGTTCCGGTCAAGGATGAGGATACCGGCGGCCGCGCGCCTTCCCCCCGCGAAGACACGGAGTTGGCCCGCCTGCTGGCGGCCGAGGAAGCCTCGCTGGGCAAAGTTTTTGCCGGCATCGTCGCGTGGTATGAGCGCGTGCTGCGGCGCGTGCAGCAAAAGCCGCGCTGGCTGGCGGCCGGCTGCCTGCTGCTGGTGCTGGGCTCGTATGTCTGTTACAAAGCACTGGGCAGCGACATGTTGCCGGCGATGGACGAAGGCGCGTTTGTGCTTGATTACCTCATGCCGGCCGGCAGCTCCCTTTCCGCCACCAACCGGGTCGTGCATCAGGTGGAAAAAATTCTGCTCTCGGTTCCCGAAGTCAAGGGCATCTCCCGCCGCACCGGCCTGCAATTGGGCCTGGCGGCGGTGACCGAATCGAATACCGGCGATATTTCTGTGATGCTGCGCCAGCACCGCAGCCGCAGCATTTACTCCATCATTGACGAAGTCCGGCGCAGAGTGAAAAAAGCGGAGCCGGCGCTCGACATAGATTTCACGCAGTCGCTGCAGGACAATATCGGCGATCTGGAAAGCGCCCCGCAGCCCATACGCCTCAACCTGTTTTCTCCCGACGAAGCGCGGCTGGAAAAATGGGCGCCCCGGGTCGCCGACCGGCTGGCCAAAATTCCCGGCGTGGTGGATATCTTTAACGGCGTGGATAACACCATCAGCGGCCCGGCCGTGATGTTTCAGGTGCGGGCCGCGGCCGCCGCGCGGGCCGGGTTTTCGCCCGCCGAGGTGGCAACCGACGCCCTGGCCCTGTTGCATGGCGTAAAGGCCTCGACCCCGGTCGTCATCGGCGACCGTGAATACGCCATCCGGGTGCGCTTTCCCCGCCGCGACCGGCAAAGCCTGGCCGCTTTGCGCGACACCGTGCTGGTCAGCTCTACCGGCGGCCGCGCCACTCTCGGCAGCCTGGCGCGGGTGCGTCGCCTGCCGCCCCAGATCGAGATTCGCGACGAAAACCTGCAGCGCGATATTACCGTGACGGCGCACCTGCAGGGCCTCGATCTCGGCACCGCCATCCGCCAGGTTAAAAAGGCGGTGCGCGAACTCCATATTCCCCCTTCCATACGCATTCATTACGGCGGCATTTACGCCCAGCAGCAAAAATCTTTTCATGCCTTGCTGCTGGTTTTGGGCTTGGCGATCGTGCTCGTCTTTGCCGTGCTGCTGTTCGAATTCCGCAATTTCGCCGCCCCGCTGGCCATCCTGGCCTCGGCCCTGCTCTCTACCGCGGGGGTGTTTTTCGCCCTGCTCGTCACTCGCATCACCTTCAACATCGCTTCCTTCATGGGGCTGATCATGGTGATTGGCATTGTGGCGAAAAACGGAATTCTGCTGCTCGATGCCGAGCAGAAATTCCGCGCCCTGGGTTACGCGCCGGCGGAAGCCATGCTGCAGGCCGGCCGGCGGCGGCTGCGTCCGATCGCCATGACCGCCCTGGCCGCCGTGGCCGGCATGCTGCCGCTGGCTCTGGGCTGGGGCTCGGGCTCGCAGATGCTGCAGCCGCTGGCCGTATCGGTCATCGGCGGCATTGTGATCTCCATGGCCTTGTCGCTGATCGTGACCCCGCTGGTGAACTATTATTTAACCCGCGAAGGCCGGGAGAAAATCGCGCCCGCGCCGGCAATTTCCACCCCCTGAGCCCGCTCCTCGTTTTTGCCCGCATGCTAAAATCAAAGGCATGAAGCTAGGGTTTTGAAATATGCCGCTTTACGAATATGAATGCCAGCAGTGCCACCGGCGGCTGGAAAAAATACAGAATCTGCATGATGCGCCGCTGACGGAATGTCCCGCCTGCGGGGGCAAGCTGGAAAAGCTGCTCTCGGCCCCGGCGATTCAGTTTAAAGGCTCGGGCTGGTACATCACCGACTACGCCCGCAAATCCGGTCCCGGGCCGGCGGAAAAAAGCGATAAACCGGCGGCCAAAACCGGCGATGCGGCCGCGTCCTCCGCGCCCGCCGCGGAATCCAAAGCCGCCCCTGCCTCTTCCACCCCGCCCGCGCCGGCTGCGAATAAGTAAGCCGCCGTTAAAAATCGAAGCCATTTCTCTATGCCGGTAAAAACTGATTCCCGCCTGGTGCAGATTCGCACCGCGCAGCATCCGCTGCTGCGCGAGTTCCGGCAAGTGCTGCGCGGGGAGCGCAAACCCGGCGCGCAAAGCCCGGAGCGGATTTTGCTGGAAGGCCCGCGGCTGATCGCCGAAGCCTTGCGCGACGGCCGGCAACTCGAAGCCGTGCTGTTTACGCCCTCGGGGCTTGCCCAGCAGGGCGCGGGATTGCTGCCCCAGCTTTCGAAACACGTCGCGGTGGCGCAGGCGCCCGAGAATTTATTTGCGCTTGCCGCCGATGCGGAAACACCGTCCGGCGTGGTGGCCCTGGCGCGGCCGCCGGAAACCAGCCCGGAAAAGTTCTGGGCGCCGGCGGAGGGGCTTTATCTGGTCACGGCCGGTTTGCAGGATCCCGGCAACCTGGGCACTTTGGCGCGCGCCGCGGAAGCCTTCGGCGCCGCCGGTCTGGCGCGGATCGGGCCCGGCGTGGGTTTGTGGCATCCCAAAACCCTGCGCGCCAGCGCCGGCTCGCTGCTACGCCTGCCCGCGCGCGATTACGCGTCGCCGGAAGCCTGGATGGAAGAGGCCCAGGCCCGCGGCCTCCAGTGTATTGCCGCGGTTCCGCGCCATGGCCGTCCGCCGGAAGAAATCCGCTGGCAGGGACGGGTGGCGCTGCTGATTGGCTCGGAAGCGCACGGCTTGCCGCGCCCGCTTCTGCGCGCCTCCGCCGAGCAGGTCATCATTCCCATGCAGCCGGCCGTGGAGTCGCTCAACGCCGGCGTGGCCGGCGCGATCTTGCTCTATGCCGCCGCCCGCGCCCGCGCCGCGCGGCCTTGAACCTGCCGTAAGCTATAACCAGCCTGGCTCGGCTTTTCATGCGGCTGTTTCCCGAACCCGAACCTCCGCTCGAAACCCCTGCGGTATCCGGCGCGCCGCTGGCCGAACGCATGCGCCCGCGCACGCTCGATGAATTTATCGGCCAGCGCCAGCTGCTTGCGCCCGGTCAGCCGCTGCGAGTCCAAATCGAATCGGGTGAGTTCGGCTCCCTGATCTTCTGGGGTCCGCCCGGCGTGGGCAAGACCACTCTGGCCCGGCTGCTGGCCGCGCATGCCCGCGCCCGCTTTGTGCCCTTCAGCGCGGTGCAGAGCGGCATCCGGGAAATTCGCGAGGTGATGAGCGCGGCTGAACACGCGGCGCAAAACGGCCAGCGCACGCTGCTCTTCGTGGATGAAATTCACCACTTCAACAAAGCGCAGCAGGATGCCTTTTTGCCCTATGTCGAGCGCGGCGCCATCCGCCT
>JAKAZV010000022.1 GCA_021826505.1 Acidobacteriota bacterium
CGGCTCCTTGCTTTGCCTGACCAGGGCCGGCTTGCGCCGGCTGGGCTTTGACTCGGCTTGGATTATTTATTCGCTGCCAATCGGGAGGCTTCTGGCTCCCGGGGTTTTTCTGAATCCCAGGTGTTGGAGTCGCTCTCGACCAGCCGGGCTTTTGAGGTCCTTGCCGCCGACTGTCCCACCGCTCTTGCGAGTGCTGGGACAATCTGCGATTGCTTGGACTGCGCTCAGCCGCAGCCAATCGGCGCGACATTCCCTGTTTTGGAGTTCGCTGAGTCCCAAGTGAGCCGAGGCGTTGCCTCGCCCCTTATGGCACCCAAGTCCTCTTGCCAGCCCGCGAACCTGATTCCTGGAGCTGGAGGGCCACAGGGCAAGCTCGTGACTCGGCTTGAGGCTCCCAGACCGCGAGAAGCGGGATCACTCCGGCGACTCCTGGGACTCGGCGAACTCCAAAAACTTTGGGGAATTTTCTTGCGACCAGAGGCTGGCTTGGGCGCCTTGGCTGTCCCTGCATCCGTTTCGTTTTGGGCGAACCGGGGCTGAACCGCCTTGGCGTGGGGAGCTGCCGCCAATCGAAGAAATCCATCACCTGTCTCGGGATTCAGTGAATCCCGGCTGACCGATTTACAATCTCGCCCAGCCCGGGTCTCAAACTCCTTGTCCGGCCCGGCCGGGGAAGTTTCCCTCCCCAGCGGCCAGGACTTGAAGCGCGCAACCGCAAGCCAACCGGATCTTGGCAGCCTTCCGGGATTCACTGAACCCCGAGGGGTTTGCTTCCGTTCGGCCAAGGCATCGTGATTCCTGGTTTTACGCCCACCGGTTCGGAAGTGAACTTCCCACGGGGGACGAAACTTTTTGCGGACTCACGCCGGCCCAAGCCGTCCGGAATTCTCTCGGAATTCGTATTCGTTTGTAACAGAGCAGAAAAAATCGTCAAGTCTTTTTTTGCAACTATATTTGGTTTATTTTCAGGCACTTGCAAATAAAATTTTCTGGCTGCATCAAAAATGCGGCAGTGCTTTTAACGCAGGTCTGATTGGCGCGGTCAAAAAGGAAATTTAACTGTGTGAATATGGCGAGGCAACCTAGAAAAAACAAGCCTTGCAAATGGGCAGAGCCCGGGCCGCGGGCGCCGCAAATTTTTCGAAATGACTGAACGCTCTACCGTGCGACTCGGCCACTCGCACACGGGCAGCAATCAATTTTCCCGGGCATTTTCAACCAGCCACAAACGTGGTCACGCTATGCGGCATCAGTTCGCAAAGCCAGCCATCGGCGTTGCGCACGCCCAAGCCAAAAAACATGCCCACCGGCCGCAGCTCTTCGAACATCGAGGTGCGCCAGCCGTTGAGCGCGCGCGCCCCTCCGGGCAAAATAAAACGAATGCGCGAGGGCTGAGGGTTTTCGTTGATGGCCACCACGGCGATTTTTTTCCGGTTTCCAGCCGCGAGCTGATAGGCGGAGGTAAAAACGCCGGGCATGGGGTTATGCGTGGCTTCCAGCCGGACATCTCCGGGCCGGATGAAACGGCTGTATTGGCCAAGGGTGAAGAGCCGCCGGTTCGGCAGCCAGCCCTGGCTGGCGGGATCAAGCGAGATCAATGCCTCGCGATTCGGTCCCCCCGAGACCAGCCACCAGTAAAGCCAGCCGCTGACCTGATCCTGGGCCAGATGATAATGCACCAGTTTGGCCCAGTAGAGCCCATCGGTCATGGACGCATCGTTGGGATTAAATGCGCTGACCTCGGTTTGCCAAACCTGTTTGTGATGGCCGAGCGCGGTGGAAAAATAGCCGGTGCGGGCCGAGATGGGAACTTTGGGAACGTGGTTATGGCCGGCGTAGGCATGAGCCGCCACAATGTCCACGCCCGCGGCGGAGGCGGGGTCATTCAGTGTGGGCCGGCAGATGGCGTCGGACCAGGTGCTGTCTTCGCCCAGGATGAGATGCGCCGGAATCCGGTGGCGGGTGAAAAGCGGGACCAGGTGATCGCGGAAGAAACGATGGTACTGGCCGGCATCCCAATAACAGGATGAATACTTGACGGTCACGTCGGGTTCGTTTTGCGGCGAGACCGCGTAGATCGCAAGGCGGTGGTGCTTCTGGTAGCCCAGCACGTATTGCGCCAGGTATTCGGCATAGTCCTGATAACACTCCGTCCGCAGCCGGCCGCCGACGACGTTGTGATTGGTTTTCATCCAGGCCGGCGGGCTCCAGGCGGTGCTCATAAAGCGCGCACAGCCGCGGCGCGCGGCGGCCCGCATGAGCCAGATCTGGTCGTCATCGCCCTGCCAGTTCCACACTCCGGGCCGCGGCTCAATCGAAGGCGTGGGGCCGTTGAATTTGTTGCCCCAGTTGCCGCCATCGCCAATGAGATTGCGCACGATTGAGAGACCGGCGCCGCGGACGGGCGAAAAAAGCAAATCCAGAATGCGGGTGCGCTCGGCCGGCGGATAGCGCTGCAGCAGCCGGGCCTGGAAAAAGGCGCCCGAAGCGCCGAAGCCATCCATGCGCTGCCGGAGTTGATCGGGTTCAATGCGGCATTCCGCCGCGGCGATATTTTGCAGGGGGCTGGAGGCAAAGGCACGGGCGCTCAGGCCGGCGGCCAAGCCACTGAGGATAAAACTGCGGCGTGTGGTCATAAATGATTATTCCCAAGGAATTATCATCGCACACCAGGATTCTCATATGTTCATACGGATGGACACAGTGCGACTCAGCCCAATACATACATGCAGGGATCAAGCCGACACAGCCATTCAGGGCGGAAACAGCGAACCTAACGCGCGCGCCAGCTAAAATCTGCCATGGGGAGCGGCCCTGATTTCAGGATTTTTCCGCCAGCGCCAGCCGCGCCTGAGCCAGCGCGATCTGGCGCAGCGCAGCTTCGTAGTCGGCATCGGGCGCGGCGGAGCGGATCACGGCCTCGCCGGCGGCAAGATCCTGACGCGCCTGCCCGGCATTGATCTCATGCGGCAGCTCAGCCACATCGGCTAACAAGGTGACCTGGTCAGGGGTGACTTCCATGAAGCCGCCGCCGATCAGATAGCGGCGGGATTCCCCGGCTTCCGGGCCCGATTCCGGCCCGGCTTCCGGCTCGTAACTCAGCTCGCCCGCGCCCAGCAGGCTGAGCAGCGGGGCATGGCCGGGTAAAATGCCAAAATAACCGTCGGCCCCCGGCGCCTGCAGCGAGCGCACCGCGAGACTCAAGACCAGACGTTGCGGGGTAGCGAGTTCCAATCGCATGGTGAACTCCGGAGGCGGCGTTAGCCGCGCGCCATTTCAGCGGCTTTTTCCTTCACGTCATCAATAGTACCCTGCAGGTAAAAAGCCTGTTCCGGCAGATCGTCGAGCGAGCCCTCGGCCAGCTCTTTAAAGCCGGCGATGGTATCGGCCAGCTTGACGTATTTGCCTTTGAGGCCGGTGAACTGCTCGGCCACGAAAAAGGGCTGGGATAGAAACTTCTGGATTTTACGGGCGCGGGAAACGGTCAGCTTGTCGTCTTCACTCAGCTCGTCAATGCCCAGAATGGCGATGATGTCCTGCAGATCCTTGTAGCGCTGCAGAATCTGCTTGACCTGGCGGGCGACCTGATAATGCTCCGCGCCCAGAATGCGGGGATCGAGAATGCGGGAAGACGAAGCCAGCGGATCCACGGCGGGATAAATGCCGAGTTCGGCGATCTGGCGCGAAAGGTTGGTGGTGGCGTCGAGATGGGCGAAGGCGGTGGCCGGCGCCGGGTCGGTATAGTCGTCGGCGGGCACGTAAATCGCCTGCACGGAGGTGATCGAGCCGGTTTTGGTGGAGGTGATGCGCTCCTGCAGGTCGCCCATTTCGGTGGCCAAGTTGGGTTGATAGCCCACGGCCGAGGGCATGCGGCCTAAAAGCGCGCTGACCTCGGAGCCGGCCTGGGTAAAGCGGAAGATATTATCAATGAACAGCAAAACGTCCTGGTTTTCCACGTCGCGGAAATATTCCGCCACGGTGACGCCGGTCAATCCCACGCGCAGCCGGGCTCCGGGAGGCTCGGTCATCTGGCCATAGATCAGCGCGGCCTTGCTCTTGGCGGGGTCGCCGGGCTTGATCACGCCCGACTCGGACATTTCCAGCCAGAGGTCGTTGCCTTCGCGGGTGCGCTCGCCCACCCCGGCAAAAACCGAAACTCCGCCATGCTGCATGGCGATGTTGTTGATCAACTCCATGATGATGACGGTCTTGCCCACGCCGGCGCCGCCAAACAGGCCGATTTTACCGCCGCGCAGATAGGGTTCGAGCAGGTCAATGACCTTGATGCCGGTTTCGAACATTTGCAGTTCGGTGGACTGCTGTTCGAGGGTGGGCGCGGGGCGGTGAATGGGGAAATGCCGGGTGGCCGTGATGGGGCCCAGCTTATCCACCGGTTGCCCGATGACGTTCATGACCCGGCCCAGGGTGGGCGCGCCCACGGGGACGGTGATGGGCGCGCCGGTATCCGCGACCTTCATGCCCCGCACCAGGCCCTCGGTGGGTTCCATGGCCACGCATTTTACGCGGCCTTCGCCGATCTGCTGTTCCACCTCGACGATGATGTTGATGGGCGCGGGCACATCAAAGCCCTCGCTGGTGATGCGCAAGGCCTGCAGCAGGGGCGGCATGCTGGTTTCGGGAAACTGACAGATCACGACCGGCCCGGTAATTTCGACCAGGTGTCCGGTGACGGTTGGAGTTGCGGTGGTGGCCATAAAAAAATCCAAGTTCCCACAAAATCGCGGGTCCGGGCGCGCCCCGCAGGGGCACGGAATCCGGCTAGCCCGTCAGCGCGGCGGCGCCGGAGACCACTTCGATGATCTCCTTCGTGATGGCGGCCTGGCGCACGCGGTTCAGGTGCAAGGTCAGAGCTTCAATCATGTCGCTGGCATTGCGGCTGGCGGTATCCATGGCATTCATGCGCGCGGCATGCTCGGCGGCGAAGGATTCGAGCAGGCCGGCGAAGATGCGGGTCGCCAGGTAACGCGGCAGCAGGGCGGAAAAAATCGCGTCCGCGGAAGGCGCGAATTCCCAGGCCAGGGATGATGCGGCCGATTCAGCCGGCGCCGTGATGGGCAGCAGGCGCTCCATGCGCACCCGCTGCTGCAAAACATTTTTGAACTCGTTGCCCGCCAGGTAAACCGCATCCAGGCGGCCGGCGGCAAATGCTTCGGCCGCTTCCGCCGCCAGTTCGCGGGCGGTTTCCAGGCGCGGGGCGGGGCCGAACTCGCGGCCGCGGGGACCGAGTTGCGCGAGAGCAAAACGGGTCAGCAGGTCGCGGGCCTTGCGCCCGACCGCGTCGAATTCAACCCGGGCGCCCTGAGCCTGGCGCTGGGATTGGAACTCCAAAGCCGCCTTGACCACGTTGGTGTTGAAGGCGCCGGCGCGGCCCTGATCGGAGCTGATGACGATGACGCGAATCGTTTGTTCCGGCCGCTGCTCCAGCAGCCGCGCGGCGGCCAGGGCGGCGGGGCTGCTGGCCTCGGCGCTCAGCGCACCGGCCGCGGCATCGCCCAGCGCGGCCAGGATCTGCCGCAATTTTTCGGCATAGGGACGGGCGGCCATCGCCTGTTCCTGGGCCCGGCGCAGCTTGGCGGCCGAGATCATGCGCAGGGCGCGGGTGATCTGCTGGGTGTTTTTCACCGAACGGATACGCCGACGAATGTCGAGCAGGTTGGCCATGTCTAAGCTCCCGCGCTCCCGCCGCTAGGTTCCCGCCGCCAGGGTCGCCGCCAGCGGCGCAAAGGCGGCGCGCGCATCGGTGATGGCGCGTTTCAACGCCGCGCGGATTTCGTCATCAAGGGCGCGGCGTTCGCGCAGCCTGGCCAGAACGCCTTCCGGTTCGGCTTCCAGCCGTTCGTAGAGGAATTTTTCAAACGGGCGCACCTGCGCCAGCGGCAGATCGTCGAGCAGGCCCTGCGTGCCGGCAAACAGCGCCGCGATCTGCCGTTCCACCGGCAGGGGCGCGTACTGGTCTTGTTTCAGCAGCTCCACCAAATGCCGGCCGCGATTCAACTGCGCCTGCGTGGCTTTGTCGAGATCGCTGCCGAACTGGGCAAAGGCCTGCAGCTCACGGAACTGGGCCAGATCCAGGCGCAGGGTTCCGGTGACTTGCTTCATGGCCTTGATCTGGGCGTTGCCGCCGACCCGGCTGACCGACAGCCCCACATTCACCGCCGGGCGGATATTGCTGTTGAACAGATCGCTTTCGAGATAGATCTGGCCGTCGGTGATGGAGATGACGTTGGTGGGAATATAGGCCGAAACATCGCCGGCCTGGGTTTCAATGATGGGCAATGCGGTAAGCGAGCCGCCGCCCAGATCCGAGTTGAGCTTGGCCGCGCGCTCAAGCAGGCGGGAGTGGAGATAAAACACGTCGCCGGGATAGGCCTCACGCCCGGGCGGACGGCGCAGCAGCAGCGAGATTTCGCGGTATTCGGCGGCGTGTTTGGAAAGGTCATCGTAGATGACCAGGGCATGCCGGCCGCTGTCGCGGAAATATTCGCCGATGGCGCAGCCGGCGTAAGGCGCCAGATACTGCATGGGCGCCGGGTCGCTGGCGGTCGCCGCGACCACCAGGGTGTAATCGAGGGCGCCGTGGCGCTCCAGCGTGGCGATGACCTGGGCCACGGTCGAACGTTTTTGCCCGATGGCCACGTAAATACAGATCAGGTCCTTGCCGCGGGAATTGAGAATGGCGTCGATCGCCACGGCGGTTTTGCCGGTCTGGCGGTCGCCGATGATGAGCTCGCGCTGGCCGCGCCCGATGGGGATCATGGCGTCAATCGCCTTGAGCCCGGTCTGCATCGGCTCGCGCACCGGCTGCCGGTCAAGCACGCCGGGGGCCAGGCGTTCGATGGGGTTGAAGCGGGAGGTGGCGATGGCGCCCTTGCCGTCGAGCGGCTGGCCGAGGGCATTCACCACGCGGCCGATCAACTCATCGCCCACCGGCACCGACATGATGCGTCCGGTGCGGCGCACGGGATCGCCTTCGCGAATGGCGGTGTAGTCGCCTAGGGTGACGCTGCTCACCTGGTCTTCTTCCAGGTTCATGGCGATGCCGACCACGCCATGCGGGAACTCGAGCAGTTCTCCGGCCATCACCTTGGACAAGCCGTAGATGCGGGCAATACCGTCGCCCAGGGTGAGGATCCGGCCGACTTCATCCACCGCCAGGGCGGCGTCATAATTTTCGATCTGGCTGCGCAGAATGCCAGAAATTTCATCAGCGCGTAATGTCGCCATAACAGATTCCGTTCATGCATCCGATCGAGCCGGCCGCGGGAGAACCAAGGCTCAGCCTTAGTCGCGCGCGCCTGGCCGGCTTACAGCGCCTGCAAATGCCGGCGCATGCGCTCCAATTGTCCGCGCAGGCTGCCGTCATAAACCGTATCGCCCACGCGGGCGCGGAAGCCGGCCAGCAGGCTGGCATCCGAATGAAATTCGCCTTCCACCTGCAAGCCCTGGAGTTGACTCAGCCGCGCCGCCAGTTGCTGCCGTTCCGGCGCCGACCACTCCCGCGCGGTCATGATCTGGGCGCGCACCCGGCCCGAAGCGGCGCGCCAGGCATCTTCAAAAGCCCCCTGAATATTTTCCAGGCGCGGCCAGCGCCCGCGCGCATTGAGCACCAGCAGAAAATTGCGGGTCAAAGCCGCCAGCCCGGCCGCCTGGGAGAGCTGGCGGATCACGCCGGCTTTTTCCCGCAGCGGCAAGGCCGGATTTTCCAGGATTTGCCGGAGCGCCGGGACCTGCCGCTGCCAGGCGCGGACCGTGTCCAGGTCGCGGAGAAAACCGGCGGCGTCCAGCTGGCCTGCCTGTGCCAGTTCGAGCAGCGCCACGGCGTAAGGTTGGTCGAGAGCGGTATGCATAGGGGTGGGCGCCGGGACTTTGCCGAGGGGTTCAGGCCCGCGGGGCTCGCCGCGCCAACTCCTCCAATCCCTGCCGCACAATGGCTTCGTCGAGTTCCGGGGTCAACTGGCGGAGGGCTTGCTGTTCGGCCAGCTGCACCGCCAACTCGCCCGCATACTGCCGCAACTGCTGCCGCGCGGAGCGGGCCGCGGCGTCGATTTCCTGGCGGACACGCGCCGCGACCTGATCGGCTTCCTGCCGCGCCGCTTCCAAGAGACGCTGGTATTCGGCCTGGGCCTGGCGTTCGCTCGCATCCCGCAAGGCGCGGCATTCCTGGTCCAAGCCCGCCAACCGCGCCTGGGCGGCTTGAAATTGGATTTCCGCCTCGCGATGGGCGGCTTCCGCGTCGCGCATTCTGGCTTGAATCTGGTCGCCGCGCTGGCGGAGAAAGCCGGGCAGGGACCAATTTTTCAGGCGAAATAAAACCCAGTACAGCAACCCCACCATGGCCAGAAAGTTGAGAAGGTTCACAGCTTCCCAGAGCGTATGGGGCGTCACGCCCAGCCGTCCGGCCAGCCAATGCAGCCAAAGGCTGAGCCGCCGGGGATTGAGCCGCGCCAGCGCCAGCGCCCGTGTCTCCGCGCCGGAAAAGATGTTTTGCCGGGGTATGGCCGAAGTCATGCCGGAGCTCCATTGGCGCGGGGCAACAGCGCGGCGAGAATCTGTTCCGCGTTTTGCTGGGCCGAGTTTTGCAGGCTATGCCGGGCAGCCTTTGTTTCTTCGGCCAGTTCCGCGGCTGCGGCGGCGAGGTGGCGCATCGCCTCCTGCCGGGCGGTTTCCAGTTGCTGGCCGCGCTGACGCAATGCCTGCTGGCGCAATTCCTGCAGCCGTTGATAGCCGGCCAGCTGTTCCTCCCGCAACGCGGCTTCATGCAGCGAAGCCGCTGCCGTGGCTTGTTCCAGCAGATGCCGGGCCGCGGTCATGCGGTCTTCGGTACGCCGCCGGCGCTCCGCCAAAGTCCGCCGCAGGGGCGCGAATAAGACTGCCCTGAGAAAGAACAGGAGCAGTAAAAAAATCACAATCGTGGGGATGCTGCCCAGCAAAAGCTGGTCCAGTTGCGAAAAAATGTGAGACATTGCGTCCGGGAAAAGCCTGGAAGTTCCGCGCCGCCCGGTAGGGCGGGTTTTGTCCGCCGCATCCGTCCGAAGCCGGAATGCAGCGGCATTAAATTTAAATTTTAGCCGGAGTTGTGGAATGGGGTCAAACTGTATGAACTTTTTCGCGGTGATTTGCATATTCCCGCCTCGAAAACATTCCCTGCAAAGGGTTAAAATAGGCGCGAGATGAACTTGATTCCAAGCTTGGCTTCTTTTTTCAGCCTGATATTCGGGTTAGGGCTATTCGGGGGGGGCAAACCTCGCCCCCGCCCGCCCTTCGTGCGGGTGATTGTGCATGTGGCCTCGCCTTCCGGCCGGCCGGTGCGCAATGCCGGGGTGGTGATTGATCAATATGCCAATTTACATTGGCGGCAAATACGCGATCCCTACCATGTTGAAATCAAGACCGATCGCAAAGGCGTGGCTTCGATCGATGGTTTTTTCCCCGGCTATGTGCTGATTCAGGTCATTGCCAACGGCTACAACACGACGGGGAACTATTACAAGGTTCTGGCGCCGCGGCAGAACATCTATATCCGTCTCAAGCCGCCTCCCGCGCAAATATCTATTTTCCCCAAATCCAAACCTGCCCCGCCCGCGAAATCATCGTCACAACCCCACGGACGCTGATGCCACATTTCGCAGATGCTTCGAATTCGGTGCAAACCGAGCCAAAGCGGGAAAAATAAAATGAATGCGGGCCGCGAGCCTGCTTTCTGCACAATTATTTCCACAGAGCTGTTGAAAACCCGGGTTGCAAACTGAACCCCGGGCGGAGAACGAGGGTGGTTGGCGGAGAGACAGGGATTCGAACCCTGGATACCCTTTCGGATATACACGCTTTCCAAGCGTGCGCCTTCAGCCACTCGGCCATCTCTCCCGGGTAGGCTTCTGATGTATTGTATGACGGCGGCGAGAGTCCGGTAAATAAAGCCGATCAACTCAACCGATGGGCTGGTTCGCTCCTGGCGATGAACTCACCTGATCGGGCCGCGGCGGCCGGGAGCGGGGAAACATCCAGGCCAATAAAGCTCTGGCCGCGCTGATTCCGATGCCGAAAGAGACAACAAGACTGCTTGTAATGGCAATAATGTCCATGGGCCGGTTGCTTTCCTGCTCAAAATCAGCATGACGGAACCAGGGCGCTCTTCCATAGAGAATGATGGAACGGGAAGGTAACTAAAACAGCACCTGCCAGACTCAATATCATTTCAGTCAGTCTCCGCCAAGGCGATCAAAATACGAACGGAATATCATGAAATATTCACATATTAAACGATTGTTATAACTGTTTCCGGCTGCTTCAATTGAGGCCATGCCATATAGCGATACCTGGGCGGAGCTGCCGCAACATCCGATGCTGCCCATGCAGGTGCGGGCGCTGCTGTCGCCGCGCGAGCAGGAAGTGCTGGGCTGGATGGGCAAGGGAATGAAATTTGATCAAATTGCGAATCGGCTGCACATCAGCCCGCACACGATGCGGGGTTACGTGAAGACGATTTACAACAAAACCGGCGTGCATTCGGTGCGCGAGCTGATCATGCGGCAACGCGCATCCGAGCACGGCGATCCGGCCATGAAAACCCGTCTGCGCCTGGTCCAATTGGCGGAGCATGTGCTGGAGGCGGAGACCGAACAGGAGATGGCGATTCGCCTGAAACAAGCGGTCATCGCCTGCGCGGGGGCCGAGCGCGCACGCTATTTCCGGCTGGAAAGAAAACAGTCTCCCATTCCGGCCACGCTCATTGCCTATCCATCCGGGCCGCGGTATGGCAACATCAGCTGGCCGCACATACGGGCCTGGAGCAACGAACCGCACCGGCAATATGCGCCGGAGGAGTGCGGCGCTTCCCCGCTCAAACGGCTGGGGATGGCCGGCCATGTGCTGGTCTTACGGCTGCCGGCGCCGGCGGGAATGGGGTTTATTGTGGCGCGAAGCGAGCGGGACTTTAAAATGGAGGAAGTGCTGGCGGCGCGCTCGCTATGCGTGCAGGCGGAAATCCGGTTGCGGCTGCGATTCGCGGCCGGGGCACACGGAGCTTAAAATTTTCCGATCAGTTTCCGGCGGTTTCCGGCCAGCGGCGGAACAGCAGCGCGGCATTGGTCCCGCCGAAGCCAAATGAATTGGACAAGGCATAGGTCAATTGAGCCGGGCGGGGATGATTGGGTGTGTAATCGAGGTCGCAATCGGGGTCGGGAAATTCGTAATTGATGGTCGGCGGTATCACCTGGTGCTTGAGGGTCTGAACCACGATTCCAGCCTCCAGGCCGCCGGCGCCGCCCAATAAATGCCCGGTCATGGATTTGGTGGAGCTGATGGCCACCCGGGCGGCAGACTCGCCAAACAGCCGCTTGATGGCCAAAGTTTCGAATTTATCGTTGAACGGGGTGGAAGTGCCGTGGGCATTGATGTAGTCCACCTGTTCGGGGCGGATCCCGGCGCCGGCCAGCGTCTGGGCCATGGCGCGATAGGCGCCATCGCCATCTTCGCTCGGCATGGTGATATGAAACGCGTCGGCGCTCATGCCATAGCCGACTATTTCCGCTAAAATTCCGGCCTGTCTGCGGCGCGCATGCTCCAGTTCCTCAAGAATCAGAATGCCCGCGCCCTCGCCCACCACAAACCCGTCACGCTCGCGATCAAAGGGGCGGCTGGCCCGGGCGGGTTCCGCATTGCGGGTTGAGAGCGCGCGCATGGCGGCAAAGCCGCCCACGCCCATGGGTGTGATGGCGGCTTCGGCGCCGCCGGCGATCATGACGTCGGCTTCGCCGCGTTCCAGGATGCGGTAGGCGTCCCCCACCGCGTGGGCGCTTGAAGTGCAGGCGGTGCAGGTGGCGGAATTGGGGCCGCGCGCCTGGAAGCGGATGGAGACATGGCCGGCGGCCAGATTGACGATGGAAGCGGGAATAAAAAAGGGCGAGATTTTCCGCGGTCCGCCGGCCAGCAGTTCCTGATGCTCCCGTTCGATCACATCGAAACCGCCGATGCCGCTGCCGATATGCACGCCCATGCGCTGGGGATCCACCGCTCCCGGCGCCAGACCGGCATGGTGCATGGCTTCGGTGGCGGCGGCCAGAGCCAGCTGAATGAACCGCCCCATTTTCTTCAGATCTTTTCTTTCCACAAAGGCCAGAGGATCGAAGCCCTTGACCTCGGCGGCGATACGGCAGGCAAACTGACTGGCGTCAAACAGGGTAATGGGCCCCACGCCGCTGGCACCGGCCAACAGGCCCTGCCAGGTGGCGGAGGTGGTCAACCCCAGGGGCGAAACCAGGCCCACACCGGTGATTACAATACGGCGCTGGGACACGGAACCGGCTACTCCTTGGGGGCGCGGGCGGCAATATAGTCGACCGCCTCCTGCACCCGCCGGATTTTTTCCGCATCCTCATCGGGGATTTCAATTTTGAAATTTTCCTCAAATGCCATCACCAGTTCGACGACATCCAGCGAATCGGCGCCCAGATCTTCGACAAAGGCGGCCTGCGGGGTGACTTCGCTTTCCTGCACGCCCAACTGTTCGACCACGATTTGTTTTACCTTTTCTTCAATGTTCGATGCCATGCGGTTAACAATTCCTTCGCGGGAAATAGTGCCAGATTTCCATCATACTCGAAGTGCTTTACGAGCGTGGCCAGGATCGCGGCGGGAGAGAAAAAAAGCGGGGCCAACCCTTAGCGGGACGCGGAGTCAAACGTTCCAGCCCAGCCGGGCGAGCATATAGGCCAGAACCTGGCGGCATTCCCGCCAGTGCCAGCGCCAGTTGTCCGGCGGGCGCGCCTGGGCGGGAATGCCGCGCGCGCGGACGCCGGCCGCGGCAAACAATCGTTCCAGCCGGAATAAATGATAGCCGTCGCTGACCACCAGGATCCGCGCCCCGGCATGGGCGGGCAACAGGGCGGTGACATGACGCACCGAGGCGGGTGTCGAGGCGGAGCGTAAATCCAGCCGCAAGGCGGGGACGGGCACGCCATGGCGGCGCAGCCATGCCGCGCCCACCCCGGCTTCACTGAAACGGGGGTCGCCGCCGGCGCCGCCGGTGACGATCAGCACCGGGGCCCAGCCCTGGCGAAAAAGCCGCCAGGCGGCGCGCAGGCGGCCGCGCAGCGCAGGCGAGGGATGGCCATTATATTCGGCCGCTCCGAAGACCACGATGGCATACGAAGGCCGCGGCGCCTCGCCGGATTCGGCCCGGCGCACCCGCACATAAATCCAAATCGCGTAGCCGATGACCAGCATGGCGAGCCATAGCGCGCCGTACGCCGCCAGCCCGCACCAGCGGCGGCGGCGAAGGGGCTGTGAACTATGTTTAGACGACACGTGAGAAGACCCGTTCAGGAGGCCAGATAGGGAGCCAGCACGGCGCGGGCGATCACCCCTTCCCGCACCACGACGGCGGGATGGCGGGTCAGATCCAGCAGGGTGGATGACCGGCGGGCCGGACTGGGACCGCCGGCGACGATGCCATCCAACTGGCCGCCCAATTGATGCTCCACTTCTTCCGGAGTTCCGCATTCCGGCCAGCCGCTGCGGTTGGCGCTGGTGGCGGTCAAAGGCATGCCCGCCGCTTGCATCAGGGCCAACGCGATGGGGGCGCGAGGCCAACGCAGCGCCACGCTGCCGCTGCCGGCGGTGACTTCGCGGGGCAACTCCGGCGCGGCCTTCACAATCAGCGTGAGCGGGCCGGGCCAGAAGACCTGCGCCAGGGTCAAAAACAACGGCGGCAGATCACGGCTCAACTCGCGGGCCCAGTCCAGCGAGGGCACCAGCAGAGGCAGCGCTTTGGCTGCGTTGCGGCCCTTCATCTCGTAGATCCGCTCAACCGCCGGCACATGCAGGGGATTGGCGGACAAACCGTAAATCGTATCGGTGGGGATGGCGAAGACGCCGCCCGCCTGCAGCCGGCGCGCTATCTGCGCCACAGGCTCGGGCTCGGGATGTTCCGGATGCAGAGGAATCCAATCCGCCATGGGTGCTCCTGAAAAAGAAAAGGGGACGTGAGCCGTCCCCTCTTGCCAATCCGCTCCTCGAGAAAAATTATTTTTTCTTTTTCTTGGGAGCGGCCTTCTTCACGGCCTTCTTCGCGGGCTTCTTCGTGGCTTTTGCCATTGCTGTTTCTCCTTGTCAGATTCCGCAGCGCACGCAGGCGCGCACCGCGGGCTGATTTGAATGTATAAATTTTCGGGGTGGGAGTGTCAAGTAAAAAGTGGATGCCGGCGATGGCATTCATTTTCCGTCCGAGGAAAAATGCACAGCGTGACGGCGCATAACGCGCCGCAGATTTTTTATTTCCACCGGTACAGCATCCAATACACCAGCAGGCCGGTGCTCGAGACATAAAGCCAGATGGGCAGCGTCCAGCGCGCCCAGGCGCGGTGCCGCGCGTAACGCCCGCGCCAGCCCAGGCGGATGGTCACGATCGCCAGCGGCACGATCACCATGGCCAGCGGGGTGTGAGTTCCCAGCACCCACAAATACAACTCCCGGCGCCAGCCGCCGCCACTGAACCGCACCAGCCCGGCCCGCAGGTGGTGCATGACATAACAGAATAAAAACAGCACCGAGGCGGCAAAGGCTGACAGCATCGCGCGGCGGTGGGCGGCAATGTTGCGGCGCCGGATGAAATAAAATCCGGTCAGCAGCAAGGCCAGGCTGAGGCCGTTGAACACGGCGCTGGCGCTGGCCCATGCATCCGCGTGCGCGGGCCGCAAAAGAATGAGCGTTAGCGCCATTTATCCACGATCATGGCTAGGAAGATGAGCGGCAGATAGATCACGCTGGCCCGCAGCAGGGCGCGCGAGGCCGCGCGGGAGCGCCGCCATGCGGCACGCGCGGCTATGGCCAGCAGTCCGCAACCCAAGGCCAGCGCCAGCCAAAAATAATAGCGGCCGTCCAGCCCGAGGATGCTGGGCAGCAGACTGACCGGGATCAGAGCCAACGTATAGAGCAGCATCTGCAATCCGGTTTCCCGCGCTTCCAGGTCCACCACGGGCAGCATGCAGATGCCGGCGCGTTCATAATCTTCCCGGTAGAGCCAGGCGATGGCGAGAAAATGAGGAAACTGCCAGAGAAATTGCAGTGTGAAGAGCGCCCAGGCGACTTCGCTCAAATGTCCGGCCGCCGCGGCCCAGCCCATCAGGACCGGACCCGCGCCGGGAAATGCGCCCACCAGGGTGCTGAGGGGCGAACGTTTTTTCAGAGGGGTATACGCCAGCAGGTACAGCACGCTGGTCATGAGTCCCAGCAGGGCGGTCAAGGCATTCAATTCCCGCCACAAGATTGCCAGGCCGAGCAGCGCCAAAGCCAAACCAAACCATTCCGCCGATTGCGGCGTGACTCTGCGCGTGGGCAATGGGCGGCCGGCGGTGCGGCGCATGCGGGCATCGCTTTCCCGTTCCCAGCGCTGATTTAAAGCGGCAGTGCCGCCGGCCAGCAGGGCCGTGCCCAGCGCCAGGGCGCCATACCAGGCCCATGACGGCGTCTGAACCGCGGCCATATAGCCGGTGGCCAGGGTCGTCAGAACCACCAGCAGCGTGACGCGCGGTTTCAGCAATTCCCAATAGGCCCGCAATGAAGGCGCGGGCGCGGCATCCAGCGGGATTGCGGTGGGAGAATTCATGCTATGCCAGACTCCGCTCTTTTTGCCGCTGCAGGATGCCCCAGGGGTTTACCAGCAGATAACGGCGCAGCCGTAAAGTGATCCAGAAAGCCATGCCTAAGAGCACGGAGCCGCCCACCAGGTGCAAGGTGGCAAGCGCAATGCGCTCGGTCGGCGGTTGCGGCGCCTGAAGAGTGGCGAGTTTGACGAAATAAGTCCAGATGCCCAATCCCACCTGGACCAGCAGCAGCGCCAATAGCCACCAGGCCGGCCGGCGCAGGGCCGCGACTTCGCCATGCCGCGCCAGCAACTGGCCGGCCAGCCAGATGGCCAAAACGCTGACGACCACCGCGCCGAGCATGTGCGGCACCACGCCCAGGGCATTATGGCGATAGGCCGCGCCGAGAATGATCTGCGCCCAGATGGCCGCCGTCAGTCCAATGCCCAGGGTCAGTAACGAGGGCCGGGCCAGATCTTCACGCTGGGGAATTTCAGCCAGCCAGCCCCGGCTGGTGAAGACGGCGAGGCCGAGGGTCAGCAGGAAAAATAACTGCGCCACACTGGCATGGGCCGCGGTAATCCAGGGCGGCTGGTACATTAAAACCGTCAATCCGCCGAGGATGCCTTGCACAATGACGCCGGCCACGCCAATCCAGCCCAGACGGCGCATCCAGCGCCGCGGATCGGTGCGCTGCAGCCAGATAGCCACCACGATGCTGATGCAGCCGACCAGGGTGGCAATGACACGATGCGTGTATTCAAAGCGAATGCCGCCAATAAACGGCGGCACCAGTTTGCCGTAAGCCAGGGGCCAGTCGGGAATGGAAAGGCCGGCATGATTGCCGGCGGTCAGCGCGCCGGCGGTGATCAAAATCAGGGTCAATAACGACCAGATGAGAATCAGCCAGTTGAGCGGCCGTTGATACGCGGGGGATGACATCACGCTCCATAGCGCCAGGCCAGTATGGCCAGAATGGCAATCGGAAACAGGGTCCACAGGATTTCGTTCCAGGCCCGTGCGGCGCTGACGCGGCGCCATCCGCTGCGCTGCCAGCGGCGGATCACCAAGCCCAGAGCCGCCAGCAAACACAACCCAATAATGGCGCGGAACAAAACCATGCAGGATATCTCATTATACCGCCCGCGCCGCACGGTCCACGGGCGCCGGCATCGTTCTGTTTTTTGAAATGTCAGGACGCTGGACTAGAGCGCGGCTCGGCCGTCAGCGCTGTAGGTGAAATCGAGTTGCAAATGCTGCCCTGGCTGGAGCTTGACCTGCCGGCGCTGTATGCCCCAGTAGGCCTGCCAGACGGCCACGGTATAGGCGCCGGGCGGCAGCGGCGGAAAGTGGAATTTGCCCGATTTTCCGGTCACGAAGTAATACGGGCTGGGCATGACCCCGATCCAGGCTTTCATCCAGGGATGCACATTGCAATCAATCGGCAACATGATTTTGGGCCGGTTGAAGATGCGCGTCTGCGGCGGCGCGCCGGGCGGCATTGACAGATTCCACTGCTCGCTGCCCCGGCCCATCGCGTGAATGTTATGAGTTGTGGCATCGTCGCTGGAAATCCGCAGCGGCTGGCCCACCATGATGCCCAGGACCACAGGCCGATACATGCAACGCCGCTGGATTAAATTTACCGCCTGGCGGGGCGGACGGAATTGATAGCGGCCCAATCCATGCGCGATATAAACAAACGCAGAGCGCAACGTGTGATTGGAATTGACGATGATTGAGGGATCCGCCACCGGCTCCGCCTGCTGGCTGGCGCAATAGGGATCTCCGTGCATATTCAACTCCGGCAATACCGGCGGCGCGCCCGCCAGCCGAATCACGCCGGAGATGCGGCCCGCATGCTTAAGGTTGAGCGGAATACCGGGTTGCAGCCGGCCAAAACGGCCCTGATCTTCGCCGGTAGAGCGGTGACATCCGGAAAGAATCAGGCAAAGGCAGAAAAACACAAAGGCAAAGCGCTTCACCCTTCAGAATAGCATGTGGTTTTTTGGCGGCGCCGCCGCATTTTTTCCGGCGCAGAACCATCTGCTCATGCCCGGCTCAAGCCGGAACGGGGCCGGGGCCTGTAAAAAGTCAGCGCTCAAAAACCTCGCGCAAGCACTCGCGCAAACCGGGGGTGAGCCGCTGGCGGGTCAGATCCCGCAGCCGGAACCAGCGCACCGCGCTGGCATCCGAACCGGCGCGCGGGCGCGGCCGGCGTCCGGGCCGACGGGTTTGCCTTTTGGCGGCCACGGGCTGCGCCCAGAAATCCAGAATTACCCAATGCGTTTCGCCGGCTGCGACGGGCAAGATTTCGAAAACCAGAGCCAGCGAGCCGATCTGAAGACGCAAGCCGGTTTCTTCCCGCGCTTCACGCCGGGCCGCCTGCCGCAGGCTCTCTCCAGCGCGCACTTTGCCGCCGGGCAGGGTCCAGAGCCCCTGATAGGGCGCATGCCCGCGCTGGATCAATAAAATGCGTCCCCGCTCCCAGACCAGAACTCCAACCCCCAATCGCGGCAGGGAGCGGGCGTGGCGGAATACGGTGCTTTGGGGGGACGAAGGAGTAAGCCGCGCCGCAGGTGCGGCATCAGGAGACGGCTTGCGCGATCTGGCTTTCATCCATGTCGAAGTTGGAATATACGTGCTGCACGTCGTCATGGTCATCGAGGGCTTCCAGCAGCCGCAAGGTCTGCTCGGCCTCTTTGCCTTCGACTTTCACATAATTCTGCGGCATCATGCCTAATTCCGAACTGGCAGGCTCAATTTTGCGTCCCTGAATGGCCCGCAGCACCGCTTCATAAGCATCGGGCGGAGTAATGATTTCCCAGTTGGAGCCGTCATCGCGCAAATCTTCCGCTCCGGCTTCCAGCACCAGGCTCATCAGTTCGTCTTCGGAGATGCGGTCTTTCGCCACGGTGATATCTCCGCGCTTGTGGAACATCCAAGCCACGCAGCCGGCCTCACCCATGTTGCCGCCATTTTTAGACAGCAGATGCCGGAGTTCACTGACCGTGCGATTGCGATTATCGGTGGTTACATCGAGCAGCAAAGCAACGCCGCCCGGGCCATACCCTTCCACCGTCAGTTCCTCGTAAATGGCGCCAGGCAGCTCTCCGGTGCCGCGCTGGATGGCGCGCTTGATGTTGTCTTGCGGCATGTTTTCCGCCTTGGCCGCCAATACCGCCGTGCGCAGGCGCGGGTTGGTATCGACATCTCCGCCGCCATTGCGGGCGGCGATGGTGATTTCCTTGATCAGGCGGGTAAAGGCTTTGCCGCGGCGGGCGTCAGTGGCGGCTTTTTTATGCTTGATGGTGGCCCATTTGGAATGACCGGACATAATGAAAATCCTCTAAATCCCATCAAATTATAACAGAGGCGCCGTGCGCCGGATGCGGCGATCCGGCGCCTCCGCAACCCCGCCCGCGAGTGTTCCCAATTCTTCTCATTTGCTCTGACTATCGGCTACGGCGCGGCTCGACCGTCAACCCGGCATAAGAAATTGGTTAAGCTGGAGGCATGACGAAACTGGCACTTGCAATGGGTCTATTCACCGTGGCGCTTCTGAATGCCGCCGGGCGGCCGGCCGCCCCTGTACGCCGGCACAATTCCGCGGCAGCCGCTGGCGCCATGCCGGTCATCAGCGTGGCTCAGGCGCGGCATGAATTGCAGCAGCCCCGGGCCCGCAAATGGATTCAGGTTGGGTTTCGGGTGCTCTACAAGGGCGCCCATATACCGGGCTCGATCTATGCCGGCCCGGCCTCCACGCCTTCGGGTCTGCGCCGGCTGCGCCATCTGGTGAAAGCCTGGCCGCGGACGGCCTCTATCGTGATCTATTGCGGCTGCTGTCCGTTTCGCATGTGTCCTAATATACGGCCCGCTTATGCCTTGCTGCACGGCATGGGGTTTACCCATATCCAGGTGCTGGATTTACCACAAGGTCTGGACCGTGACTGGATTCAAAAAGGCCTGCCAGTCCGATCCCAGGGTTGACGTTTGACGGGCGATTCAAGCGCTCAAGCCCGCCACCTTGCGGTAGCGCGGCTTAAACCCGAGTTTTCGGGCCTGGCGCAACAGAGAATCGAGTTCGGGCTCGATCCGCGCGCCCGCCATTTGAGTCACTTCATCTTCCAGCGGCAGGTCAAAATCGTCCGCGCCCCAGGCCAGCCCGTGCAGAGCGTTTTCATTCTGGGTCAGCACGCTGGTGCGCAAGCGCGGCAAGTTGTCGAGATAGATGCGGCAGAGCGCCAGATGGCGTAAATATTCCCGGGGCTCAATGCGCGTTCCGCCCAGGGCGGTATGATCGGGCAGATAAGTCCAGCACAGAAAGCTGGCCAGTCCGGCGGTTTCATCCTGAAACCGCCGCACCCGGTCCAGATGTTCGATGCGTTCCTCGATGCTTTCATCGAGGCCAATCACCATGGTCGCGGTGGTATGCAGACCGGCCTGGAGGATGGCTCTTTGGGCAGCGAAAAACTCCGCCACCGAATATTTGAATTTGCTGTGCCGGGCGCGAAAACTTTCGGTCAGGATTTCGGCCCCGCCGCCGGTAATCCAGCGCACGCCGGCCTGGGCCAGGCGCTCGGCCGCAGCGGCCAGGGATAAACCCGCCCGGTCCGCCAGATATAAAAATTCGGCGATGGTGAGGGCATAAAATTCCAGCTTTTGGCCATAGCGTTCGCGCAGCGACTGAAACAGGTCGCAGTAAAAATCCAGGGGCAAATAGGGATTAAACCCGCCGTTAAATCCCGCTAAATCGCCTCCCCGGGCCAGAAGATCGTCCACTTTTGCAAAAACCGCCTCGCGCTCAAGCACATACCCGCCGCTCTGCCCGGGCAGCCGGTAAAAAGCGCAATAATCGCATTGCGCCACACAGACATTGGTGTAATTCACGATCCGCATGATCAGGTAGGTGCATTCGTCCGGCGCGTGCCAGCGTTTGCGGACCTGCATCGCCAGTTCGCGCAAGGCCTCATCCGGAGCGGATTGCCAGAGCCGGAGCGCATCGCGCGGCTGCAATCGTTCACCCGCTTCCACCGCGGCCATCAATGAATGCAATTCTGCGGCTGCCATTGAGCCTAAGAGTAACAAATCCACGGATGAAGTATGCCTGCCAGGCCAGCGACTCCCGGCCGGCAGTATGTTAAATTATTATTTTCGGAATTCAGGGCTGGCCCAATATACCAATTTCGGAACTTCCTTCGGCCGCCTTAACTTTCATCCAAACTTTCACGGGTACAATATAAGGCGCGTGCAATACCTATTGCTCCATTATGGCTATGCCTTCCTGATTCTGGGCATCATCCTGGAAGGCGATGCCACGCTGGTTGCCGCCGTCATTCTGGCCGGGGACCAATATCTGAGCCTGCGCTGGGTGATCGGCCTGGCGGTGGGTGTGAGCTTCATCGCCAATGAAGTCCTTTATGAATTAGGCAAGCGCGGCCGTCGGCGGCATCTGCCGGTCAGCTCCGATTCCCAGGTGCGCCGCTGGCTGCACGGCCACTTCGGAACCGCGACACTGTTTTTTTCCCGTTTCATGTGGGGTTTTCGCTTGATCATCCCCTGTGCCGCGGGCGCCATTCATATCCGGCGCGGCCGGTTCATACTTTCCAATTTCTTCGGCGCCATATTCTGGACCGCGGTATTGGTCTATTTCGGCGTGGCCATTCAGGCCGGCATTCACCGGTTGCGGCATAGCCTGATTTTGTATCAATCGGATCTGGCGGTGGGCATTTTTCTGCTGGGCCTGGGGCTGGCCGTGGGTTCCATTCCATTTCATCTCAGCCGCCGCGGCGCCCGCGACGCGCACAAAGGGTTATTGCGGGAAAACTACTGGCTGGAACAGCAGTCCGCCAAGCGCACAACCGGCCAGTAAATCATGCCGGCCGGGAATTTATTGATCGGCGTCCGGGCCAGCCATTGCATGTTCGGGCCAACTCGCCGATAATCCCATTGATCGGCCGGCCGTGCTCCCAGGCTGGCTCAACACAGGATTCAGGCGCCGTGATCAAACTGGATATTATTCAAGAGCTCGTCGAAAAAACCGGTCTGAGCAAGAGCAAGGCCGAATTGGCGGTCGAGACGGTCTTCGGCTGCATGAAGCATGCGCTCGAACAGGGCCATCGCATCGAGTTGCGCGGTTTTGGCGTATTTCAGGTCCGCCCGCGCAAAACCGGCATGGGCCGCAATCCCCGGACCGGGGTTGAAGTGCAAATTCCTCCGGGTAAAACCGTACGCTTCAAGCCCGGCAAGGAACTGCAGTCCATGGATTAAGTCCGGATCGCCAGACCCAAGATTGGCCGGGCCTGCGATGCGCACATCCCTCCGCCTTCCGTGTACTCATGCTGGATTCCATGCCGGATTACAAGCCGCGGCGCTGGCTGCCCGCCAGCTTGCTGGGGCTGACCTGGATTACGGTCACCGGAGTCGGCGCCCGCCTGCAATATAACTTTAATTTGCTGCGCCCGCCCTACCATTCCAATAACGATTTATTTCCTTTTCTCTGGCTCTGGCGCCATCCGCATGAATTTTTTCTCGGGCTGCCCTTCAGCACGACTTTATTAGGCATTCTCATGGCCCATGAATGGGGTCACTTCTGGGCCTGCCGGCGGCATGCGCTGGCGGCGTCCTACCCTCATTTTTTGCCCGCTCCCAGTTTACTGGGAACATTCGGGGCCTTTATACGGATCCACTCGCCTTTCGAGAACCGGCGGGCGCTGCTCGATGTGGGCATGGCGGGTCCGCTTGCCGGCATTGCTCTTGCGGTTCCCCTATTTTACTGGGGCGCGCTGGGGTCAGTTACGCGGTCTTATGCCAGCACCGCGAATGCCTTCCATTTCGGCTGGCCCTGGCTGGCCCAGGTCCTGCTCGCCCTGGCGCATCCCGCCTGGGGAGCCGGCAAGGTTTATTTGAGCCCAATGGCGCGGGCCGCCTGGTTTGGCTTTCTCGCCACCATGTTGAACTTGCTCCCAATCGGCCAATTTGACGGCGGTCATATTCTGTATGCGTTTTTGCCACGCCAGCACCGCTGGGTTTCCTTTGCGCTGATTGGTCTGCTATTGGTCGCCGGCTGGCGCATCTGGCAGGGCTGGCTGATTTGGGGTGCCATGGGGTTGGCCATGCGGGGCCGCCATCCCTATGTGCCCGATACGGGAGAAAAACTGGGGTGGTTGCGGATTGCGCTGGCGATGGTTTGCCTGGGCGTCGCTTTGGCCACCTTTGTCATCCGCCCGGTCTGGACAACCTGAAACCCTCTCTATTCAGAGATTCAGGCTCACCGGATCCACATCCATGACTAAGCTCTGGGTGGGCAACTCCCGAACCGGCCGCAGAGCCTCGATCTCATCCAACCAGGCTTGCAGCGCCGGGCGGCTCGGGCATTGTAAAAGAAATTGAAACCGGTATTCGCGTTTAAGCCGCGCCACCAGCGCCGGCGCGGGCCCGAGGAGGCGGCGAGGCCGGCCGGCCAGCATGGGCCGCAGTGCGGAGGCGAGTTGTTGCGCCATTTTCCAGGCCCGCTCCTGCCTCCGGTGCCGCAGCTGCAGCACCGCCAACGCGGCAAACGGGGGGTAATGCAGTTGACGGCGGAAGTGCGCTTCCCGTTCATAAAAATGTTCGGTTTGATGGGCAGCCGCCGCTTGCATCGCATAATGCCCGGGTGACTGCGCTTGTAAAATCACCTGCCCGGCGATTTCGCCGCGGCCGGCCCGGCCCGCCACCTGAGTCAGCAGCTGGAAGGTGCGCTCGGCCGCGCGAAAATCGGGAAAATGCAGTCCCTGGTCCGCCTGCACCACGCCCACCAGCGTCACTCCGGGCAGATCGTGGCCTTTGGCGATCATCTGAGTGCCGACCAGCAAATCGAGATCGCCGGCATGAAAAGCGCGCAGCACCTGGGCAAACTGCCGGCGCGAGCGCGCGGAGTCACGGTCCAGACGGCGAATCCGGGCGGCGGGAAATTGCTGCTGTAATTCGGCCTCGACTTTTTCGCTGCCCACGCCCAGGTAATACAAATGCTCGCTCCCGCAGTGAGCGCACTGCCGCAGCGGCACGGCCGAGTAGCCGCACAGATGGCACAGCAGACAATGGGCTTGCCGATGCCAGGTCATGGCCGAACTGCAGTCGCGGCACTCCACCGCGCGGCCGCATTGGCGGCAGAGGGCAACCGGTGCGAATCCGCGGCGATTGATCAGCACCAGCACCTGTTCCCGGCGCTCCAGGCGCGCGCGAATGGCGTTCAGCAAGGGCTCCGCCAGGATCAGTTCCGGCAGCCGCTGCCTGGGCTGGGCGGCGGTGACTGCGCGGCGGCGGAATTCTTCGCACATATCCACGACTTCAATGCGCGGCAGCGGCCGCTGCTGGGCGCGCTCCGGCAGTTCCAGTTTGCGGTAGCGGCCGAGCCGGGCATGTTCCCAGGTTTCCAGCGAAGGCGTGGCCGAGCCCAGCACCGTGACCGCGCCGGCCCGCCGGGCCCGCCAAATCGCCAGATCGCGTCCGGAATAGCGGGGTGACTCCTGTTGTTTAAATGCCGCGTCGTGTTCTTCATCCACGATCACCAGTCCGGGCTCCCGCAGCGGCGCCCATACCGCGGACCGGGTGCCAATCACCAGCCGGATTTCTCCATTCCGAATGCGATGCCAGTTACGGGCACGCTCCCCCGCGCTCATACCGGAATGCAGGATTGCTATCTGACCGGGGAAGGCCTGCTCAAAATCGGCCGCGGCGGCGGGGGTCAGGCCGATCTCCGGCACCAGCAGAAGAACCGTGCGGCCGCGCTCAAGGTAATGCTGCATGCATTCCAGATAGACGGCAGTTTTTCCGCTCCCGGTCACTCCATAAAGCAAAAAAATTTCACCTGCCACGGCGGCGGTCATCGCCCCGCAGGCTGCCGTCTGGGCAGGATTCAGTTGAGTCACGCGCGGCCGCGCCGGCCAGTTCAAATGTGCGGCGGCGGTCCGCGGCTCTGGTTCCGCTTCGATCGCATGCTCCTCGATCTGGCCATCCCGCGCCATGGCCCGCAGCAGCGACGGCGAGGCAAGAGTCCGAAGCTGAGCCGGCGTTTTAGGTTCGCGCTGGAGGGCTTGTAAAACCTGTTGCCGCCGCGGGTGGAGTGTATGGCTTTCCGCTTCCAGTGGGGTCTGCCCGGCCCGGTATGCCAGCCGTTGCCGTCCCGGCGGGAGTGACGGCGCAATCATCCACTCCAGCCAGCCCTTTTGCACCCAGGCCTGGAGGCTTTCCGCCGGCCAAATTGCGAGCGCTTCCTGAAGACTCAAGCCCTGCCGTTGGGCGCGCGTTCTGAGCCGGGAAGATGACGCTGCAAACAGTCCGGGCGTATCCGGCGCCGGCAGGATCGGTGGCTCAATCCGGGCGCCTTCCGGCGTCAGCCGCACCCGGGGCGCAGTCTCCGCGCCCGGCGGCAGCGCGGTCGCGAGAAGTTCTCCTATGGGCGCACGATAATATCTTGCGGCCCATACAGCCATGTCCAGCAATTCCTGGCTCAGCAAGGGCTCGACATCGAGGACGCAGGCCAGGGGGCGAATCTTTTCCGCTTCGATTTCCGCCGGCGCCTGCGCAAGCACCTGAAGCAGGATGCCGGTTTTGTATTGACCGCGCCAGGGCGCCCAGACTCGCTGGCCGGGGCGCGGCTCCAGATCGAACGGGAAACTGTAGGTAAATGCCTGACGCTGCGGCACCGGCAGGCCCACGGCAACGTAGATCATAGTTCCCATCCGCTCGGTTCAGCCTAACTGCAAGTGGGTAATCTCCGGCCTGGCCCCAAATCGTATGGGAACCATGACCGTGCCCAGGCCCCGGTTCACGTATAAGTATCGGCCCTGGTTCCGGTACAGGCCGGCGATATATGGCGTGACCAACTCCACCGGCGTAATGTCCAATGGGCCTTCATGCAGCCGGATCTGTCCGCCATGCGTGTGTCCCGCCAACGTCAGCTCAATCGGCATGGCTCCCAGGTGCGAAAAAACATTGGGATTATGCGAAAGCAGCACATTATAGTCCCGCGGACGCACACAGCCCGCAATGCTGCGCACATCCTGGCAGCGGTTATTGGCGAAAAAATCCACGCCCATCAGATTCAGCTTGCCGCCGGGAATGGCCAGCTCGCGTCCGCTGAAACGCAAAATCTCAATGCCAACTCCGGCGCAGGCTCGCGTAACCCGGTTTTGCACCTGCTTGATCTGTTCATGATTCCCCAGGCAGCCGAATTTGCCGTAGCGCGCCCGCAGCGGCGCCAGGGTTTGCATGACAACGGGAATTGTTGTTCGAAAGGAGATGAAGTCGCCGAGAATGGTGATCAAATCCGGGCGCAAACGATTGATGCGCGCGACCACGCGGGCCAAATCGCGTGCGTCAAAGTAGGGGCTCAGATGAATATCGGCGATGATCGCCATGGTCAACCCGCGCAGATGGGCAAATCGCCGCTCCAGCGGAATGGAAACATGCGTGATCCGCACATCCGTCCGTTCGATTAAAAATCCGTAGCCGGCGCAGGCCAGGGGAGCCAGCGCGCAAGCTCCGGCGGCGGAGTTCAGAAATCTCCGGCGGCCCATATCCGCGGCTGTAGCCGGCGGACGGCGCAATAAAATCCGCCTTAGTCCCAGCCAGAGTCCCCAGACCGCCGCGGCGGGAATCGAGCCTATAAAATATACCGCCAGCAGGCCATAGAGCCACCACAGGCCCGGCGGCAAATAAGCATAGTGAAAATGAAAAACCCAGGCCACGCCCGCCATCAGCCCGATGAACAGAATCAGGTGAGGTGCAAGGGGCCAGCGCCGCTTGCGCCACCAGGCGCGGGACTGCTGAAACCACAACCTCTGACACAGGTACAAAATCAATAAAAACAGCGTATTCAGGAAAAACTGGCTCAGCCAGGAGAGAGCAGTCATAAATTACGATCATAGGCCATAGCGGCACTGCATCAAGGCGGGCATTCCCGAGCGCGGGGGAGATTGTGACTTTTGCTTGCTTTTGTATCCTGATCGGGGCAAGAATGTTGGCATGCTGGTAACCACCACGGAAAATCCCGCAGGCTATCGCACCCAGAAAGTTCTGGGCCAGGTATTTGGCGTCGTCGTGCGCAGCCGCAGTCTGGTTGGAAACATCGGCGCGGCCTTCAAATCCCTGGCGGGCGGTGAAATCAAGCAATACACCCGTTTAGTCGAGGACGCGCGCCGCCACGCCATTGACCGCATGATTGAAAACGCGGCTCTTCTGGGCGCCAATGCCGTAGTCATGATGCGGTTTGATTCCTCGGAAATCGGGCAGACCATGAGCGAAGTCGCCGCCTACGGCACTGCGGTGGTTCTGGACCCTCCACCCCCGGCCTGATGCCTCTTATCATCCCCATCCTCGTGATCGGGCTGGCCGTAGTGCTGTATTTCGCCTTCGACCGGAAGCGCTACCGCGGTTCTGACGGGGCGGAATCAAAACTCCGGCCCAGCAGTGAAATTTTCATAGACCCGGGCAGCGGTAAAAAAATGCAAGTGCTCGAAAACCCCACCACCGGAGAGCGTAAATACAGGCAAATCAATGGAAAAGATTCCGAAGAGGGCGATGGGAGCTGACTTCATTCGACATGGATGGGCGGCGCAGGCACGTTTTTTTACGTATTACCCGTAGTGCTGCCTATGATCACTAAGTTGTAAGTTGCCCTCCCCAAAGTTTTTCGAAAAATGCCGTCATGGCGTCACTTTCGCTATAACCGCTTGAAAATAAAATGTTTAAGGGGTGACGGCATTTTATGACGATGCCGTCACGATGCCGTCATTCCGTCACTGGCCCGCACCGGACAGGGTCAGCCAAACATCCGGAAATGTTGCCAGAATACAGGCCAGGACTGGCGCGGCGGCCCGCAGAGAAAAATATCGGGGTGATCCACGCTTTCTTCATTTTTAATGCCATAGCGATTGCCGTTATGGCCAGCCAGACGGCAGGCATGAAATCGCCGCCGCACCGTCTGCGGACCCAGTCCCAGCACGATCAGTGATTGGGGCGCCGGGTCGCCATAGCCGCGATACCAGGCGGTATTAACGCCGCTGATCGCGGCCGGCAGCCCCAGGGCGGGCCCGTAAAAATCAATCGCCCCGGTTTCCCCATAATTGCCGGTCAGAATCGCCGTACGCGCCCGCGCGGCCGGGGGCAGATGCTGCCAGATGCGGGCCACGCTGGCCGTCATTTCCCGCCAGCCGATTTCTTCGCGCAGATCGCTATTGAGCCGCAGATTCAGGTTTTTCGCTGAAATCGTGAAGGGAACCGGCAGCAGAATCGCACCAAACGCCAGCCCGCCCAGCGCAATCAGCGCCAGTGTCAGCGCTTGCAGGCTTTTCGCCAGCCACGATCGCAGAGCGGCGATCCAATGTTCCCATACCACGCTGCCCGCCGCGAAGAACATGGGATAGACGGCGCCGGCGTAATAACCGCGGCCCCGCGCGCCGGCATAGAAAATCACCACCATCGCGCCCCACCAGGCCAGAGGCCGGAAAATGGCGGATTTTCGGGCGGCGGCCAGCCAGATCAAGCCGGCCAGCCAGAGCGGCGTCAATAACAGATTGGCATTGATCAGCAGCTGATCGAGCCAGAAATGTTTGGCCCTTCCCTCATGCACATCGCGGGCGTTTATGGAATGAAGAAATTGATAAGAAATGAAATGATGCCGCGCCTGCCAGATCAAGTTGGGCAGGCAAATGGCAAAAGCTATCGCCACGCCATACCACAGCCAGCGGCTGCGAAAATATTTCCGCGCCGGCGTGAAGGCCAGCGCCGCACCCAGCAAGAATAAATAAAAGACCATCGAATACTTCGTCTCAAGGCCCAGTCCGCCCGCGGCGCCGATGGCCAGCCACCAGCGTCCATCGTCGCTTTGCAGCAGACGGACCAGAAAATAGGCCATCAGCACGAACCACAGCAGGTCAAACGAAGTGTATTGAAACTCCGACGCCTCGAACATGGGCAGCGGCGAAACCGCAACCGCCAGCGCGGCCACGGCCTGCGCCCTCCAGTTGCCTCCCAACTCGCGCGCGATCAGGGCTGACAGGACCAGCACGCCCATCTGAGCCAACAGCGAGAACATACGCAGCCCGATCAGCCAATGACCAAACAAAATCAGGCTGATGCGCTCCAGAAATGGCGTCAGCGGGGGATAAACCACAAAGCCCCAGGCCAGATGGCCGGCATCGTCCAGGACCTGAAGCTCGTCCCGGTGTAATCCGTAATGGCCGTTCGTGAAAATATGCAGTCCGGCCATGGCCAACACTATGAATGCAATGGTCCAGTTGGCGGTTTTTTGCGGAGCTTTGAGTGCAGGGCCGTCGTCAGCGGACTTCATTCTTGAAGTGGTCACGATTCAGAAAGTATAAGTTCAATCCATCACTGCGATAGCTGTCCCATTCGTTCTAGAACCTGTCTGATAAAGCCAGGAGCGGCCTGCCCCGCGGGGATTTGCGGCTTTTCTTTCGCTCGGACCCATTTGCCGGCATAGCCGGCAAATGGGCGC
>JAKAZV010000023.1 GCA_021826505.1 Acidobacteriota bacterium
CGATGCCGCCGGCGTCTTCGGCCCCTCGCACGTGATTCCCAACTTCGTGGGCGGCATCGAAATGGCCCGGCCGCATGGCTTTGCCACGCCGGCCGAAGCCATCGCCTCGACCACCCAGGGGCTGGAGTTTTTCATGTCGCACGGCGTCTGCCCGCGCTTTACCACCTGGTGCCCGGAACCGCTGACCACGCTCGGTCAGGCGAACCCCGAGGGCGCTCCGCTGGAATATCATGCCCGGCTGCTCGAAGCCTGGCGCGACACGCACAGCAAATATGGCCTGCCGGTGCCGCCAGGCTATGGCGACCCGGGGCTGGGGCGGGCGGTATTTTCGGTCAGCTCGTTTATGGATGTGATTGGAAGCCAGGCCCCGGCTCATCCAGCGGAATTGAATTGAATCTGCCTGCAATCCAGACGGGCAGCGTGCGGAAATCAACGTGGAAAAAAACATCTCATCTTCCACCGCGCCAGCCCGTTCCGGCTTGAATGGGCGCCGCATTCTGCTCACCCGAGCTTCTCATCAAAACCAGCAACTGGCCGCCGCGCTATCCGGGCTCGGCGCCGTGACCATCGAACTGCCGCTGCTTGAAATTGCGCCTCCGGCCAGTTACGCCGCACTGGATCAGGTCATCGAGGAATGGCGGGAGTATGAAATCGCCATATTCACCAGCGCCAACGGAGTTCATGCTTTGTTTGCCCGCGCCCAGAGCCTGTGCCGGAGCCTGCGAATCCCGGATTCGGTCTGCGCCATGGGACCGGCCACGGCGCGCGCGCTGGCCGATTACGGCTGGCAAGCGGCTTTGATGCCGGAAAAATTTGTGGCCGAAAGCGCGGCAGAGTTGCTGGCGCCGCTGGCACAGAACCGGCGGGTGGTGATTCTGCAAGCGGCCGAGGCGCGGGACATTCTGGAATACGCGCTGAGCCATGCCGGCGGCCGCGTCACCGCTGTTGCGGCGTATCAGACCCGCATGCCCGCGGAGGCGCCCGCGCGCCTGCGCGAACTGTTAGCTCCGCCTCAACCCTCCGGCCCTCCCCGGCGATTGGATGCCATCCTGTTAACCAGCGCGCTGGCGGTCACGCATTTGATCCAGGCACTGGGGCCGGATTATTCTCACCAGCTTACAGACATCGCGCTGGGCGCCATTGGGCCGATCACGCGGCAAAAAATCATTTCGTATGGCCTGGCGCCGGCCTTCACCGCGCCTGAATACACCGCTTGCGGCCTGATCGCCGGTTTGCAGAATTATTTTCAATAACACTTGTGAAGGCAACCGGGCGAAAAGCGGTTGTGCCGCTACGGCATTCGCATGTCCAGCCATATGGCATCCGCCAGGCGGGAAAGGCCGGGCAGGATGCGGCTGAGCGCGCGGAGCGCCTGGCAGGCCAGCACCACGAGCCGGCCGGGCCAGCGCAGCAAGCCGCGATCGCTCCATTGCCCGTTGGTGGTAAAAAATCCCTCCGGAAAAATCCGCGCATCATAATGCCGGCAGAGCATGCGTGCCTGGCGCCAGGGCCAGAGATATGCGGTTGCATCGCGGCGCGGCCAGAGCCGCTGGCCAAGGCCGCCGGCCATGGGCAGTTGCACCCGCGCCCAGCCTCCGGCTTGTAATACACGCCGGATTTCCTCCAGCCAGCCCGGCTCCGCGGCACTGGGCAGATATTGATGCACGCCGTAGGCAAACACCGCTTCCACGCTGGCCGAACGCAAGGGCAGCCGGGCGGCGTCGCCGCAAACGCACAAAATTTCCCAGCCGAATTGGCGGGCGACGCGGCGGGCGGCCTGGAGCGCTTCGGGATCGCGGTCCAGCGCGATGACGCGATAGCCGGCTTGGGCCGCGCTCAGGCTCCAGCGCCCCCAACCCGCGCCCAGATCCAGAAAAAGCCCGCCTTGCCCCCGCGGCCCGGACCAGGCGGGAATGGGATAGCGGGACAGGCGGCCCTGGCAGTGCGCGTATAAACGGCCATGGGTTTGCGTGATATGATCCCGCACCCAGGCATCCACCGGCATGTCCACCGCGCGGGACTTCATACTCCGCGCTGCGCCGGATCCCAGATAAATTTATGGATTTGCAGGCTCAGCCGGGCGGGAATGCCGTCGGCCAGCATCCACTCGGCCAGATTTTGCGGATCGAGCTGGCATTGCCGGCTGCCGCGCTCGCCGGCGGCGGTTTTTTGAAATGCCGGCGAGAGCAGAATGTGGGGCGTGATGGCCGCGAGCCGATGCCGGCCGATAAAATCGCGGGCATATTCATAATCTTCCCGCCCGGTGAGCACAAATTTGATTTCGTCCCGCGGGGTGATGGTTTTCAGGTTGGGTGCGTGAAAACGGCCGGCTTCGCCGCTGCCCGGGCATTTTACATCCATGATCTTGACCACCCGCTCCGGCAGCCGGCCGAGGTCGCGCTCGCCGCTGGTTTCAATCATCACCGTCCATTCGGACGGCAGCAGCGCGATCAGGGCGAGGACTTCTTTTTCCTGCAGCATGGGTTCGCCGCCGGTAATTTCCAGCAGCCGGGCCGGAAATTGCCGGATCCGGTCCGCCACCTGCTCCACGCCGAGGCGCTCGCCCCCGTAAAAGGCATATTCGGTGTCGCACCACTGGCAGCGCAGATTGCAGCCGGTCAGGCGGACAAAGACGCAGGGCAGCCCGGCCCGGCTGGATTCGCCTTGAATGGAGAAGAAGATTTCGCTGACCTGCATGGCCGAAGTTACTGCGTGTGATAGCTGGCCGAGGTGGTATCGGTCTCAAACACCGTGACGCGCTCCAGCGATAAGCCGGGAATCTGCCGGATGCGCTCTTGCAGCCGCTCAAAAATATAGCGGGCCAGGTTCTCCGCCGAGGGGTTCACTTTCTGAAACGGCTCCAGGTCGTTCAGGAACTGATGATCGAGGCTTTCACCGATTTCCCGCAGCCAGGCTTTAATGTCCTTGAAATCACACAGCAAGCCGATGGCATCGAGATTTTCACCCTGCAGCCGCGCCAGCACCCGGTAATTATGGCCGTGCACATTCTCGCATTTGCCGCGATAGCCGCGCAGGGCATGGCCGGCGGCAAAACCGTGTTCCACCTGAATTTCGAACATACGATGATCTTTCATTATAGGACACGGCCACCCGCCCCGCGCGGGGGCGGCGGAACGCGGCCGCGCGGCGGTTCGCGGGCGGTCAAGTCACTCGAAAGTTGGAAACCAGCTCATGAAAATTTTAGAGTGAAAGGGTATTGACAAAGATGTAACTCACGGGCAGAGTAGGAATGGCGGTAGGCTCTGGCACTCCCTACCTGCAATGGCGACAACCCAAGTGATGAGCCCGGCGGCGCGCGAAGTGATTCGCTGCCGGCATTGTCAATTAGTTCAGTTCCGCACTCATAATGACCAGTGCCGGCGCTGCAGCCACGATCTGGTTCCACCCCCCAGCCTGGAGTTGCCCGGCGGCGAACTGGAAGTCAACGTCTCGATCGCCATCCGCAGCCTGCGCCGCAAGCAAGGCCTGACGCAGAAAGAGCTGGCCGAGCGCATGCAGGTGCCGCGCACCTACGTCAGCAAGATCGAAAACCACAAGGCCCAGCCGACCCTGGCCTCGCTCGAGCGCCTGGCGTCGGCGATGAATACCGACGTGGGCACCATTCTCTGCTGCAGCGACGGCGCCCCGGCGGCGGCTTCGATGCGGGCCCTGATTGATGACGGCTTCATGCGGCAACTGCTGCCCTATTTGCCGCGCCTGCAGCCGCTGCAGATGAAAAATCTGCTGCTGCAATGCCGGCATATGATGCGCAGCATTCCGCTGGGGGCCCAGGTTTGAGGATTGCGGGTCCCGGCGGCCCGGCCGGCGCCGGCTCGGTTATCCTACAAGCATGATCTTCCCCTCCTGGCGGGAGTTTTTGCCGGAACGCGGCCGGCTGCGCGCGAGCCGGCGGAAACTGGTGCTGGCCAACGGCTGCTTCGATCTGCTGCACGCCGGTCATATTGATTTATTGGAACAGGCGCGGACGGCCGGCGATTGCCTGCTGGTGGCGGTCAATTCCGATGCCAGCGTGCGCGCCATGAAAGGCGATGGGCGGCCGATTTTGCCGCAAGACGAGCGGATGGAGCTGCTGGCGGGCCTGGCGGCGGTGGATTACGTCTGCCCGTTCGATGAGCCCACGCCACGCGAGTTGATTCAGGCGATTTTGCCCGATGTGCTGGTGAAGGGCGCCGACTGGGGTCCGGGACAGATCGTGGGCAGCGAAGAAGTAGAAGCGGCCGGCGGCCGGGTGGTGCGAATTCCCCTGCTCGCCGGCCGCTCCACCACCAACATTGTGGCCCGGGTCCTGGCTCTGCCTTAAGCAGAATCCAGCCGCGCTTGCATCAGCGGTTTTACTCTTCCCTTCGCTGCTTCTTCTTCCTTAAGTCCCTTCCTGCCAGGAAGCCAGATATTTGGCCTGTTCCGGGGTGAGCTGGTCAATGAGGATGTCCATGGACGCCAGCTTCAGGCGCGCCACTTCCCGATCCAGGGCCAGCGGGACGCGGTGCACCTGTTTGCCCATGCTGGCGTGATGGCGCTGGATGTGTTCGAGCGACAGCGCCTGATTGGCGAACGACATATCCATCACCGAGGCCGGATGGCCCTCGGCGGCGGACAGGTTGATCAGCCGGCCTTCGCCCAGAACATGAATTTTGCGGCCGTCGCGCAGCGTGTATTCCTCCACGAACTGCCGCACCTCGCGCTTGCCGGTAGAAATTTTCTCCAGGCCGGTCAGGTCAATCTCCACATTGAAATGGCCGCTGTTGGCCACGATGGCGCCCGATTTCATGAGCTGAAAATGCTCGGCCGTGAGCACGTGCTTGTCGCCGGTGACGGTAATAAAAATATTGCCGATGCGGGCGGCTTCGCGCATGGGCATGACGCGATAGCCATCCATGACGGCTTCGAGCGCGCGGGTGGGCTCGACTTCCGTCACGATCACATTGGCGCCCAGTCCATGGGCGCGGCTGGCCACGCCGCGGCCGCACCAGCCGTAGCCGGCGACCACCACGTTCATGCCGGCAAATAGCAGATTGGTGGCGCGAATGATGCCATCGAGCGTGCTTTGCCCGGTGCCGTAGCGATTGTCGAAGAGGTGCTTGGTATCGGCGTCATTGATGGCGATGATGGGGTAGCGCAGCACGCCTTCCTCCGCCATGGCGCGCAGCCGGATCACCCCGGTGGTGGTTTCCTCGGTGCCGCCGAAGACCGCCTCGGCCACATCCTTGCGCTTGGTGTGCAGCTCGGTGACCAGATCGGCGCCGTCATCCATGGTGACCTGGGGGCGGAAATCGAGGGCGGCGTTCAAATGCCGGTAATAGGTGTCATGGTCTTCGCCCTTGATCGCGAAGGTGGGAATGCCGTATTCCTGGCAGAGCGCCGCGGCCACGTCGTCCTGGGTGCTCAGGGGATTGGAGGCGCACAGGACCGCCTGGGCGCCGCCGTCGCGCAGCGCGATCATCAGGTTGGCGGTTTCGGTGGTGACGTGCAGGCAGGCGGCGACGCGCACCCCGGCCAGGGGTTTTTCCTTGAGGAAACGCTGCCGGATGAGCTGCAGCACCGGCATGGACTGCTGGGCCCATTCAATGCGGCGTTTGCCTTCGGAAGCCAGTTGCGGGTTTTTTACATCGCCGGAAATGGTTGCGGTTGCGGTGGACATGTATGAAATCGTTCCCTTCGAATCAATTCAATTCAAACCAAAAACTCATCGGGCCGCGGCCGGCTGCGCGGCGGCCTGGGCGGTGTGCAGCAGTTCCAGCCCGGCCTGATTGCGGCCCAGCACGCTGATCTGCACGCCCTGAATGCGGGGGCGCAGGGCGCGGATCATGGCCTGGGCTTCTTCCAGGCCGATCTGGCGCGCTGCCTCCACGCTGGCGGCGGCGCGCAGCCGCTCCTGCACCGTTTCCGGAACCGCGACATGCAGTTCCTGGCTCATGAACTCCGCCTGGCGCGCGCTGGCCAAAGGCCAGATGCCGGCGATGACGGGAATGTGAAGATCCCCGATGGCGTCGAGAAAGCGCTCAAGCACCGCGGTTTCAAACACCGGCTGGGTGACCGCATATTCCGCCCCCGCCTCGACTTTTAAACGGAAGCGGCGCAGTTCTTCTTCAAAGTTGGGGTTGCCGGGGTTGGCGCCGACTCCGATCAGGAATCCGGTTTGCCCGCCGATGGCATTGCCGCCCAGATCCAGCCCGCGGTTGAGATTGCTGACCAGTTGGGTAAGCCCGATGGCGTCCACGTCAAACACGGCGGTGGCATCGGGATAGTTGCCCAGCTTGGGCGGATCGCCGGTGATCAAAATCAGGTTGCGCACGCCCAGGGCATAAGCGCCGAGCAGGTCCGACTGCATGCTGATGACATTGCGGTCGCGGCAGCAATAATGCAGCACCGCTTCCACTCCGACCTGCTGCTGCAGCATCAGCGCCAGGGCCTGATTGCTCATGCGGGCGCTGGCGCGGGGGCCGTCGGGGATATTGATGGCGCTGACCTGATGCTGATGAAACAGCCGCGCGCTTTCAATCTCTTTGCCGGCCGCGCTGCCCCGGGGGGGAAGAATTTCGATCAGGGTGACGAACTCGCCGTCGCTTAAACCGCGGGCCAGCCGCGAGCGTTCGCGCAGCGGCAGAGGGGCGAGCGCCTGGGCGGCTTCCGCCGGCGCGGCCGCCACGGCGCGGCGCTTTTGTCCGGGCGCGGTCGAGCGCACATAATTGCGGATCCATTGAATATGCTCGGGCGTGGTGCCGCAGCAGCCGCCCACCAGTTTGGCCCCGCAGGCGATGAACTGGCGGGCATAGTCGGCCATATACTCGGGCGACACCATGTAGAGATTGCGGCCCTCGACATTGCGGGGCAAGCCGGCGTTGGGCTGGGCCGACAAAGGCCGGTTGGTGACGCGGCTGATTTTTTCCAGCGCATCCAGCATGGCCACCGGACCGACGCTGCAGTTCAGGCCGATCACCTCGGCTCCCCAGGCCTGCAATTGCACTGCGCATTCGGCGGCGCCGGTGCCGTCGAGGGTACGGCCGTCGTCATCCACCGTCATCTGCGCCACCACCGGCAGGCCGAGGGCCTTGGCCGCCAGCAGGGCTTGTTGCACTTCCGGCAGATGGCCGAAAGTCTCCAGCAGGATCAGGTCCACGCCCGCGTCGGCCAGGGCTTCCATCTGCTGGCGAAAATATTCGCGGGCTTCTTCCCGGGCCAGCTTGCCCAGCGGCTCCAGTTGCACGCCCAGCGGTCCCACCGCGCCCGCCACCAGAGTTTCCGGGTTGCCCGCCGCGCGCGCCAGTTTAACCCCGGCCTGATTGATCTCCCGCAGCTTTTCGGCAAAACCCTGCCGCGCCAGGCGCAGCGCATTCGCGCCGAACGTATTCGTTTCAATGACCTCGGCGCCCGCCCGCACATACGCGGCATGAATTTCTTTCACCAGATCCGGCGACGAAAGATTCAGCTCATCAAAGCAGCGATTGATAAAAATGCCTTTGGCGTAGAGCATGGTGCCCATGGCGCCATCGGCCACGATTACGCGGTCCTGAATGCGTTGAAGAAAATCGCTCACGGCTGTGAAAATCTCAATTAATTAGTATAAAAGTTATTTGAGTTAGAATTGCGCGTTCCTCAGGCAAAGGCCTGAGTTTGGCCCAGAATTGCGCTTTTCGGCGTCTGAATGGCGAGGGCCGGCCTTAACCGCCCAGGCCCTCCGGCTCCGCGACCGTTTCCGGGCGCTGCAAGGGAAATAGAATCACGTCGCGGATGGAGGCCGCATCCGTCAGCAGCATGACCAGCCGGTCAATCCCAATGCCCTCACCCGCGGTGGGAGGCATGCCATATTCCAATGCGCGCACGTAATCACTGTCAATCGCGGCATCGGCGCCGGCCTGCTGGCGAAACCGGCGTTCCTGCTCTTCCGGATCGTTCAGCTCGCTATAGCCGTTGGCGATCTCCATGCCGCCGGCGTAAATTTCGAAGCGCTCAACCCAATCCGGCTCATCCGGCTTGCTCTTGGCCAGGGGAGAAACGGAAAGCGGAAAGTCATAGACGATCGTGGGCTGAACCAGATGCTCTTCGGCAAGATTTTCAAACAGCGCCATGACCAGCTCGCCTGCATCGGCGCCGGAGGGCGAAGGAATCGGGGCGCCCGCGCCGGCGGTTGCGGCATAGCGGTTATAGGCGGCGACAGCCGCCTCCAGCTGGCTGCGGTCGGCCCAGAACTCGGGCCCGGGCTTGGGACCCGCGGCCACGGGCCAGAAGCGCGGCACGCCTTCGCGCAGGCTGAGCCGCTGGCACTGGCTGAAGTCCAGCGTCTGGCCGTGAAATGTGACTTGCTCACTGCCGGTGACGGCCCTGGCCGCGCTCGCCAGCAGTTGTTCGCTCCAGCTCATCAGGGCCCGGTAATCGCTGAAGGCCTCATAGAACTCGAGCATGGTGAATTCCGGGTTATGGCGGGTGGAAATGCCTTCGTTGCGGAAATTGCGGTTGATTTCAAAAACGCGCTCAAGGCCGCCGGCCACCAGGCGCTTCAGATACAGCTCGGGCGCAATGCGCAAATAGAGCGGAATATCCAGCGCATGATGATGGGTGACAAAAGGCCGCGCCGCCGCGCCGCCGGCCATCGGCTGCATCATGGGGGTTTCCACCTCCAGATAGCCCCGCTGCTGAAAAGCCTCGCGCAAAAAGCGCATCAGCCGGTCGCGGCGCAGAAAGATTGCGCGGCTTTCGAGGTTTACGGTTAGATCCAGATAGCGCTGGCGATAGCGGCGCTCAATATCCTGCAGGCCGTGCCATTTTTCCGGCCAGGGGCGGCAGGCCTTGGCCAGCAGCTCGATTTTTTCCGCATGCACCGTCAGCTCGCCGGTGCGGGTGCGGAACAGATACCCTTCCACGCCCAGCCAGTCGCCCAGATCCACCAGTTTCCAGACCGCAAATCCGGTTTCGCCCAGGGCGTCCTGGCGAACGTAAATTTGCAGCCGCTCGCCCGCCTGCTGCAAATGGGCAAAGCCGGCCTTGCCATGCCCGCGCAGGGTCATGATGCGGCCCGTGACTTTGACGTGAATGCGGTCGCGCTCAAGCCGCTCCGCATCCCAGCCGCTATATTCGGCCGCTATCTCGGCCAGCCGATGCGTGGCGGCGTAATGGTGCGGGTAGGCGGCCGCGCCCAGCGCCTGCAATTCGCCCAGTTTGGCCCGCCGCTGCTGATAAATTTCCTGATCGAGCGACATAGAAGACTAGAACCTGCCTCATAAATGGTGCGTGTCATTAGATTAAGGCATGTTTGCGGCTTTTCCAGCGAAACCATTCCGCGGGATGGGCGGAATGGTGAGCGGAAGAAAAGCCGCATGCATTGCGTAAACTTGAATGCACACGGCTTTATGAGACAGGTTCTAGTATAGGGCAGGCGGCGCGGCAGGTTGAATCATCAACAACCGGCGCACACAAAACCGCGCCTGGGTCGTGCCCGGCCCAGGCGCGGTTCATGTTTTTTATGCTCGACGGATCGAATGTAATTACGCCGCCATCGGCTTTTTATGCTTGGGAGGCATTTTTTTGCCTGGCTTTTTAGCCGGCTTGCTTTTCTTTTTCGGCGTGCTCATAACGGCGCTCATGGCATGGCCGGCATGGGTCGCGGCGGGAACCGCGAACGCCGCGCCGCCCATCAGCAGCAGAAACAGAACGGCCCACAATTTGCGGATCAAGGTGTTATTCGTCATTGGAACTCCTGGTTGGAAATAAACTACGGGAATGTACAGGCATTCCCGGCACCATGCGGAAGCCAGTCAATAAACTCAATGTGCTGAATCACTTAAAATCAAATAGAGGGGAAACGCACAATTTTATAAACGACTCTGAGTGGAATATTTTACCTGCCGGCCGGGTAATTTCTGCCTGCGGCAGCGGCAAGCGCGACATTTTTCATTTTCCGGCTTCTTCCACATCTTTCAATTTCTTGATATCAATGCCCAGACGTTTAATCTTCTGGTTCAGGGTGGAAAGCGGAATCTGAAAGCGGTCGGCCGCCTCGGTTTGCCGGCCATGGGTTTGTTCCAGCATATCGAGCACGATCCGGCGTTCGAAATCCTCGACAATATTAAACAATGAACCGCCACGGCGCAGCGCCGGTCCCGCGGCGGCGGATTTCATTTCGGCATAGCGGCCAAGCACGGTGTCGGGCAGCAGGTCGGCGTTCACCGTGGGACCGCTGCCCAGAACCACGGCGCGCTCCATGGCGTTTTCTAATTCGCGCACATTGCCGGGCCAGTCATGATCCACCAGCAGGCGCAAGGCATCGGGAGAAAGGCGCGGCGCCGGGCGGGAATTTTCCGTAGCATAGCGGCGTAAAAAGGTGTCGGCCAGCATGGGGATGTCTTCGCGCCGTTCGCGCAAGGCGGGCAGCTTGATGGTAATCACATTCAGGCGGTAAAACAGGTCCTCGCGAAAGCGCCCTTCCTGGGTAAGCTGCTGTAAATCGCGGTTGGTGGCGGCCAGCACGCGCACATCCACCTGAATTTCCTCCACCCCTCCCAGGCGCATAAACCGCCGGTCCTGCAGGACCCGTAGCAGCTTGGCCTGGGTCTCGAGCGACATATTGCCGATTTCATCGAGAAAAATGGTGCCGCGGTCGGCAACTTCAAACAGGCCCTTTTTGGGCGCGACCGCGCCGGTGAAGGCGCCGCGCACATGCCCAAAAAGCATGGACTCGAGCAGCTCGACCGGCATGCTGCCGCTGTTAACCGGCACAAAGGAGGCATCGGCGCGGGGCGAGGCGGAATGGATGGCCTTGGCGATGAGCTCCTTGCCCACGCCGCTTTCCCCTTGCAGCAAAATGGTCGCCCGGCTGGCCGCCACCTGGGTGACCATATCGAAGATGCGCAGCATCTGCTCGCTTTTGCCAATGATGTGCTCGAAGTTGTAGCGCTGGCGCAGGGCGCGCTTGAGCTGCACGTTTTCCTGCTCCAGCTTCAGCGAGGCAATGGCGGCGCGTAAATCGGCCAGCAGCTTTTCATTGTTCCAGGGCTTCTGCAGGAACGTGCGGGCGCCATTTTGCATCGCCGCCACGGCGGCTTCCACCGTGCCGTAGGCGGAGATCAGAATAACGGCGGTCGCGGGCGCGACGCGGCGTATTTCACGCAAAACTTCCAGGCCATCGAGATCGGGCAGGCTGAGATCGAGCAGCACGGCGTCAAACAGCTGGCGCTGCACCGCCGCCAGGCCGGCGGCGCCGTCGGCCGCGCCCTGGGCTTCGAAGCCTTCAAAGCGCAGTAAAGTTTCAAGGCTTTCCCGCACCGCCGGCTCGTCATCAATCACCAGCACCCGGCTGACCTCGGCGTTGGTCGGGAGCGCGCCGCGTTCCTCCACTTCGGGCTCGATGCCGTGGATGGCGGTTTCAGGCATAGGCCAGGGCCTCCATCGCGGGCAGTTCCATGATAAAACGCGCGCCCATTTCGGGCGCATTTTCCACCCGGATGCGGCCGCCGTGATCCTGCATAATGCCGTAGCTCACCGCCAGACCCAGCCCCGTGCCGGAACCCACGCCGTGGCCATTGCGCTGGGCGCGCTTGGTGGTAAAAAACGGCTCGAAAATGCGCTCGCGAATTTCGGGCGCAATGCCCGAACCGCTGTCGGTGATGGACAGGCTGACCAGCGACTCCGCCGCCCAGCTGGCCAGCACCAGCCGGCCGCCGGCGGGCATGGCATCGCGCGCGTTCAAAAGCAGATTGAGCACCACCTGCTGTAGCTGGCCGGCGTTGCCCAGCACCCGGGGCAGCGCGGCCTCGCATTGAAGCTCAACCTGAATATGCGCCTCGCGCAAAGGATGTTCCAGCAGGGCCAGGCTGTCGCGCAGAATCTGGCGCAGATCCACCGCCTCTTTGGTCGCGCCGCGGGTGCGGGAAAACTGCAGCAGATTGCCGACAATTTCCGACGCCCGGAAGGTCTGCGCCGTGATGGTGTCGAGCAGTTGGCCGCGCGCGTCGCCGGCCGGCATCTGCTTGGCCAGGAGCTGGGTGTAATTGGAAATTACGGCCAGCGGCGTATTTACCTCATGCGCCACGCCCGCCGCCAGCAGACCGATCGAGCGCAGCCGTTCGGCCTGCGCCAGCTGGCTTTCCAGCTCCATTCTCTGGCTGATGTCGTCGAGCAGCAGAATGCGGCCGACCCGGTCCCGCTGGGGCGTAACCAGGGGAGCGATGGCAATATTGAAAATCCGCTCGGGCTGATTTTCCAGCCGGAGCGGAAATTTTTCCAGCCAGCGCAGGCCGGTTTCCGGCCGCTCCTGATAATATGCGACCGCGAACTCGGGGCCCAGAACCTGCTCGATGCGCCGGCCCAGGGCCGTGGCCCGGGGCCGGGCCGTGAGCACTTCCATCTGCGCATTCCAGCTTTCCACCTGATCCTGCAGGTTCAGCGCGACGATGCCGACGCGCACGCTTTCGACGATATTTTCATTAAATTCCTTGAGCTGCTCGAATTGCCGCGCTTTGGCCCGCAGCCGTTCGTGCAGACCGGCATTTTCCAGCGCCACGGCCAAATGTCCCGCCAGGGTGCGCACCAGATCCACATCGCCGCTGGAAAGATAATCGCCCGTCTGGGTGCGCCCCAGCCCCAGCACCGCCAGGGTCTGGCCGCGGCTCTGGCAGGGCAGATAGTAATGCAGATCGAGCCAGGCGGGGGTGGGGCCGGCCGGGCGGGGATTTTCGAAAAATAATCCCGCGGCCGGCAGCCGGTCGAGAAAATCCAGAGACGCCGGAGGCTGGCCGGAAAATCCCAGGCCCCCGGCCAGCTTCCAGCCGGCGCCACCGGCGGCTTCGGGCAGAAACAGCGCCACCCGCTCCAGTTGCAGGGTGCGGCCCAACTGCTCAAGCACGCCGGCGATCAATTTTTCCTGATCGTGCTCGGCGCTGATCTGGCGGGCGAGTTCGGCCAAAGCCTCGCGATAATCATAGCGGCGCGGATCAAACCAGGCGGTCAGCCGGCCCTGAATCCGATTCTTCACCGGCTCAAACAGCAGCGCCGCCAGCACAATGGCCAGCACCAGCCCCAGACTGCCCGAATGCGGCAGACGGGTCCGCACCAGCGCCGCAATCAAGCCCACCACGGCGAAATCGGCGCCCAGCACAATCAAGGTCGCCAGCGTGTAGGCCAGTCCGCGGCGGAACAGCACATCGGTATCCATCAGCCGGTAGCGGATAATGGCGTTGGCGAAGGTGATGGGAATCAGCACCAGGCCGGCAATGGCCCAGGCGCCGCTGACGCGGGGCCAGCCCAGGGCATACGGCGCCACATATAACAGCACAAACGGCAGCGTGGCGATCAGCATCCCGCGGGTGATCCACTTCATCTGCTGGCGCAGCGCGGTTTGCCCGGCGTGGCGATAGCTGTGCCAGAAAACTCCGGTCGCCAGCAGAAAATAAACTCCCAGATACCCGTAGTCGAGCCGGTTGCTCCAGGCCAGCGTGTGGGCTTGTGCGCCCCAGTTCCCGGTGGCCAGCGCCACTTGCCATAAGCCCAGAAGCAGCGCCGGGGCATAGAGCAGCGCGGCCAACTCGGGCAAACGCTCCAGCATGCCCTTGCGGCGGGGAAAGCTGCAGGCAAAATGCAGCAACAGCGCCGGGGCCAGCAGCGTGGCGGCGATATTGCCCCAATACAGGATCCAGTCAAATCCGTTCAGTTTGCCGGTGTAATGAAAGCTGTAAAGTACAAACGAGGCCAGGCAGAACCAGTAAAAATGCAGAGCTTTGTGGGCCGAAGAACGGCGCAGCAGCACAAACAGCCCGATCACCAGATACAACAGTCCGATCAGCTCTTCATAGCTGTAGCGCAGCCGGTGTCGCGGCAGCGCCGTCAGCCATACCCAGGCCTGCCGCAGTTTGCCTTTATGCACCAGGGCATAGCGCAGCCAGCCGCCCACCCCGGCGGCGTACCAGGCGCGCATTAACTGGCGCTGGCGCCAGACCGGCTGTTCCCCAATGGCCACCAGCCAGTCGCCGGTGCGAATTCCGGCTTTCCAGGCCGGGCTTTGCTCGGGCACCCGGGCCGCGCGTAATCCATTTGAGGTTTTAACCCAGCTGACCTGATCGGTCGGGTTACGCCACTTCCACTGCTGCCGTACTCCCACCACCGCCAAACCCAGCAGAATCAGCGTAATGACCATGACGCCGCTGATCCGACCGGCCATCGAATTGCGATTGGGTTGTCGGTTTTCCAAGGCAGGGTTCATGAATGCAAACTTCGCCTCGCTTTATCCTGCACGTCCACTGCCAGCCCCAAGGCAGAAGGATGAATTCAATAATGCCTTTAAAACCATCCATTTACAAATACAGTGGAGAATAATTTCCCAAAGATTCACAATTCCATATTGAAAATCCCAATAAATGTAACCGGTTTAAAAATGGAAGCTTACTCCGCCACGCAACGTGCGCGCCGACTGCAGCAGATAAATCAGCTGTCCATCCTGAGTGACAACGGGGACGTAACCCTGGGCCAGCAGATTCTGCATTTCGAGCAGCATGTCCATTTTCCCGCCCCAGCCGGGAATCACGGACGGCAGCGGCTGGCGCAAAAACATATTGGCGTAGGGTTGGCGGTTTAAGCCGGCATAAGGCGCAATGGGCGTGAGGGCATGCGCCGGAGCGGTGGTATAACTGCAGCGCCAGCGGGTATGCGACCAGGGCACGATGCCGGACCAGATCACAAAATACGACGTGCCCGATTTATTTGTGAGCAGAGAACTGATGTCGGCGGCGCGCATGGTCTGCCGCGCCACGCCGAGCGTGGGCCCGGAAGCCAGGCCGGCGGTGATTTTCATGCCGCCGCCGAGCTGCTGCGTGAGCTGGATCAGTTCCCCGCTGCCCGCATAAGCCCCGCCATTGGCGCTGAACAGATTCGAATACACGTCGGGCAGAATGGCGCCCGCGCTCAGCAGCGGCTGCGGCGACCCGCCCTGCCAGCTGCCATTGACCACGGCATGCAGAAACCGGTCGTGATACCACTCCGCTTCCAGGCCCGTGGTGGGAGTCAGCATGTCGGTCAGTGAGATCTGCTGATGGCTGGCGCTTTCCATTTCCGGCCGCCCTTGCCATACGCTGAGCCGCGGCGCCGGATTGGCCAGCTCAAGGCCGCCATTCTGGTCCCAGGCCGCGGGAGGAGGCGCGGCGACATATTGATATTTCAGCTTGAGGCCATGCCGGAACCGATAAGCCAGGCCCACGTAGGGATTGATCTGGTGCAGGGTCCGGCTGGCGGCCAGCGCGCTGATGGCCGCTCCATACGCGAAGCTGAGCCGGTGCGTGATCTGCCATTGATTGCCGTACTGCAGCGTGTACAAGCGCATTTCCGGCGAAGCCACAAAAAGCGGAGCGGCGATCTGGCGCATTCCGAACTGCAGATGGCCGATTCCATCCCAGGCGCCCTGCGGGGTCAGGTCGGTTTCAAGGGAGGCATTGGCGCCGGGGTTCAGGCCGCTCGCCATGCCCATATCTCCGCGGAAGCCCAGCAGGAGATTGCCGGCCAGCATGGTGTTGAGATCAAAACTGGTGGCCAGCGGCGAAGATCCGCTGAATGCCTGTCCGCCGGTGCCCGCCAGCATGCTGATTTGGCCATTAACCCGCCGCACCCGGCCCGGTGCGCCGGCCTGGGCGCCGGAGCGGAGCTGTAAGATCGGGCGTTGGACCGCGGTTTCCCTTAGCAGCCATTTATAATGGCCCAGCCCGCCCGCCGGCTTTTGTCCCGGCCGCAATTTGCGCAGCCGTAACTGAAGAAGCAGGGGCTCCCCAGCCCGTACCCGAATCCGCTGGCTCGCCCAAAGCCCCGGCGCCGCGGCCTGTACCAAATAGATGCCGGGCGGGATGGCGGCAATTAAAAACGCGCCGCTCGGACCGCTGACGCCGCGCCATTCGGGACCGCGGGATAAACTGCGCAAGCGCACACTCGCTCCGCCCCAGGGACGGCCTTGAACTCCGGTGACCACCCCCAGCAGCCGCGCCATGGGCGGCGCCGATCCGGCATGCGCCGCCAAGGGGAAACAGGCCATAGCCGCCAGCATGGCCAGCGTCATGACTTGCATCCGGCTTGCAGCGGGCAGGCAAAGATTCCGCATTGCGTGGGGGGCGGGTTGCCTCTCGCGCCCGCTTCCGCATCCGGGGTTGCGTCTGGCGGCTAAGGGCATCTTCGATCGCTGCGTCCCTATCGGACTAAGGCGATTATTTCACAAAAAAGGTCGCCTGGGGCGAAATGGTCTGATGATCCAGATTATCCGTCACCTGCACCTGCAATTCATAGGCCCCGGGGCTGAATCCCTCCAGCGGAAGGGTTTTTTCCAGGGTCATCTGCTCGGCCGCGTTGCTCAACTGCTGCGCCTGTTCGACATGGGAAAAAATCAGCTGGTGGGTGGCGGCGTTGAGAATTTTCCAGTCAATGGTGGCGGAAGGCTTGTGCGTCGTCTGGCTGACCTTCAGATTGTAGAGCTGCATGTAAATGCCCATGGACTGGCTGCGGCGGAAATGATCGCCGACCACCGGCATGACCTTGGTATTGCCGATGATGAACTGGCCGGCGCCCACATCCTGGCTGGGAACCCGCTCAATTTCGTCGGCCAGCATGATGGTCGAGCTTTGCAGCTTGTGATCGCTGAACTGCGGCACCACGATGCCCCGGCGCAGGGTGCCCATTTTATTGGGGCTGTTCACGTCTTTCAGCGCCAGATCCACTTTGTAGCGCCCGGGCCGGAGCAGGGCGCCGTACCAGTAGCGGGCGCTCTGGTGCAGATATTGCGGCAGCAGTTCCTGGGGAATATTCAAGTCCACCACATGCTCAAAGGTCTGCACCGTGCGTCCGGTCAGGGTTGAAATGCGGCCCAGGATATTGATGCGGCTCTGCTGCACGCCGTTTTTCTCGCGGAAGGTCATATCCCGGTCCGCGATCTGAATGGTGAACGGCACCAGCACCGTATCATCCGTCACCTTGACATAATCGGCGCGGAACTGGAACGGCAGCAGGTGGTAGTTGATGTTTTTGTTGATCACCGACTCCAGATCTTTAAATTTGATCTTGGGCGGGCGGAAAATTTCGGCGTATTGCTCCAGCCGCGAAAACTCGCTGTCGCGCTCGGGCACAAAGCCGCCCGGGCTCCCCGAACAGGTGGTGCCGTTGGTCTGGGTGAAGCGGCTCATCTGCGAGGTGATGCCCATCTGTTCGTACATCGTGGGGTCGCCGTTGGGCACCTCGTTCAGGGCGTCCTTGGCGCAGGGATCCATGGTCAGCTTGTAATCCCCGCACATGCATTTATCCACAAACTCGAGCTTCACCTCGGTGCCGATGCGGGGCAGGTAGTGATAGGTCCAGTCCACCCAGGGATAGGTTTCCGCCGTCCCGCCGCCCATCCATTGCGGCCGTTCCCAGGGACCGCCGTCGGGATGGGAATCAATTTCGTCGGGCTTGCCGTACATGATCCAGATGCGCCCGCGATCGGTGCGCCAGCCGGGCTCGCCGTTGGCGAAATGCGCGTCGGCATAGGCAATCCGCCGGTAATATTGCTCCTTGAACGAGTTATAGGGTGAATCCGGATCGGGGTTGCGGCGCTGCCAGAAGGCCTCGATGAACTGATCCCGCTCTTCGTTGGTGCGCAGCTTGAGAAAAGCTTCGCGCTCGGCCGGGGTAATAATGTAAGTTACATCCTGATTCAGCCATTTTTTATAATATCCATTGAGCTCTTTTTCCAGCCGCTTGCGGCGGCGCTCTTCCTGGCGGTAACTGCGCTGCTGGTGCCGGGGATTAATGGCCTGCTGGGCGGCGGCTAGCCCCGCGCCGGCGAGCCAGAGCAGCCCCCAACTGATTACCGCGCGAGTGCGCCGCGCGCGGGCGCTCAATGCTTGCATCATGGATTTCCTGCTTGCCTAAATTGTAGGTTTGGCGCCGCGCCGGGTCAAGCGAATTCCCCGCTGCGGCTGGCGCTCGGGAGCGGCGGGCGCAACCGGATTTCAGAACGCCGCGAGACGCATTTTATGCGCGCGGCAGCGGAATAATTCACCGCCCGCGAAACATTCCCGGACCGGAGAACGTACTGGAATTTACGGGAAATGCCGGCGGGGTGGTGTTGCGCGCCGCGGGCGTTTTCCCCTGACAACGATCATGACGCGACGCAAACTTTTCATCTTTCTGGCCGTGATTCTGGTGCTGGCCGGGGTCGTGGTTTTTTCCATCCTGCGCCGCAATCGCGACGTGGTCGCGGTGCAGGTGTCGCCGGTGGGGCAAGGCAAATTGGTGGCCCGGGTCACCGCCTCGGGCGCCATTAAACCGAAAAATTACGCCGATGTCAGCGCCAATTCCATCGGCCAGATCACGCATTTATACGTGCATGAAGGCGAAAAGGTGCGGGCCGGGCAGAAACTCGCCGAGCTGTGGAACGTGCAGCAGCGGGCGGCGGTTGCCGCGCAGCAGGCCAACCTGCGGAATCTGCAGGCCCAGCTGCGCGCCCAGCGGGCGGCGCTGGCCACCAATCGCGCCACCCTGCGCCAGAGCCAGGCTTCGCTGCGCCAGCAGCAGGCCAACTGGCGGCGCTATCAGTCGCTCTATCATGCCGAGCTGGTATCCCGCTCCGATTACGATACCGCAGAGGAAAGCTGGCGAGCGGCGGCGGCGCAGGTCAATGCCGACCGCGCCCGGGTGGCGCAAAGCCGGGCCACGGTCCGCGGCGCGCAAAGCCAGATCCGCCAGGCGCAGGCGACCTTGCGCTCTTCCCAGGATGCCCTGGGGCTGACCATCTACACCAGCCCGCTCAGCGGCGTCGTCACCTATCTGCCGGTGCATGTGGGCGACACGGCGGTGATGGGAATTCAGAATTCTCCCGGCAGCGAATTGATGGAAGTCGCTAACCTTTCCGTCGTCACCGCGCATTTGCAGGTGGATGAATCCGATATCGCGCATGTCCATGACGGCGAGCCGGCCGTGGTGGATATTGACGCGTTCCCCAACCACCACTTTCATGGCGTGGTCACCGAAGTCGGTGACACCGCGCTGTTGCAATCCACCGGCCAGGCGGCCACCACGTCGGGCGGCGCGGCCAGCCAGGAAGCCAAGAATTTCAAGGTTGTGGTGACGCTCAATCACCCCCCCCAGGGCATTCGCACCGGCCTGTCCTGCACCGGCCACATCATCACCGCCGTCGCCCCGGCGGCGCTTTACGTTCCCATCCAGGCCATCGTGGAGCGCGATCCGGCCCAACTGGCGGGCCATCCGGCGCCGGCAACCGCGCCCGGCACCGCCGCGCCGCCGGCCAAGCTGGTGCAGGGCCTTTTTGTGATTCAAAACGGCCGGGCGGTGTTTGTGCGCGTGCACACCGGCGTGGCCAGCGAAGACGATATCCAGATTCTCCATGGTGTACGGGCCGGCCAGCAGGTGGTCACGGGGCCGTATTCGGCGCTGCGCACGCTCAAAAATCACGCCCGCATCAAAATCCAGGCCCTGCCGGCGGCTTCATCCGGCCAGACTAGTAACGGCTAAATCGCGGCCGCGCGGTTTACCATGGAGACAGCGGCCGCGAGCGGCCGGAGAGTGAACCCTCATGCCCAGCACCTTGACTCAATCCGCCGTCACCCGCCCGCCGGATGCCGCCGCGGCCGCCATCATCCGCACCGAAGACCTTTGGAAAATTTATGAAATGGGAGCCGAGCAGGTGGCGGCGCTGCGGGGCGTGAACCTGCTCATTGCGCGCAACGAGTATGTGGCCATCATGGGACCTTCGGGCTCGGGCAAGAGCACGCTGATGAACCTGATCGGGTGCCTGGATTCGCCCAGCCGCGGCCAGTACTGGCTCAATGGCCAGCAGGTCAGCGCCATGCCCGATGACGATCTGGCCTACATCCGCAACCGCGAGATCGGCTTTGTGTTTCAGACCTTTAATCTGCTGCCCCGCGCCACCGCCCTGCACAACGTTGAACTGCCGCTGATTTATGCCGGCATCGGCACGGAAGAGCGCGCCCAGCGCGCACTCGAAGCCCTGCGCCGGGTGGATCTGGAGCCGCGCAAAAATCACCGCCCCAATGAACTCTCCGGCGGCCAGCGCCAGCGCGTGGCCATCGCCCGCGCCCTGGTCACCCGGCCTTCGCTGATCCTGGCCGACGAGCCCACCGGCAACCTCGACAGCACCACCAGCAAGGAAATCATGGCCCTCTTCGACCGGCTCTGGGAAGAAGGCAACACGATTGTGCTGGTCACCCACGAGCACGATATCGCCGAACACGCCCACCGCGTGATTTATATCCGTGACGGCCAGGTGGCCGATGACAAGCCCACCGCGCGCGCCCGGCAGCGCACGTAGCGGCTTGGATTGCGCGGCGATTCTGGCTCCGCGCTTCTGCTATGCATTTTAAGGAGGCCATCAGCATCGCGCTCGACTCCCTGCGGGCCCACAAGCTGCGCAGTTTTTTGACCCTGCTGGGGGTGATCATTTCGGTCTGCACTCTGGTCGCCGTGATTGCCCTGGTCCAGGGTGTGAACCTCTATGTGGCCACCAAAATCGGCCGCCTGGGGCTGAACACGTTTAGCCTGAACCAGTTTTCGCTGCATGACATGACCGACCGGCAGCGCTTTGCCCGCGCCGTGCACCGCAATCCGCCGCTGCGCATGGCGGATTACAATTATTTGCGCCACAGCGCCACCATTCCCATCGCCATCGCGGCCAGTGTTGAAAACAACTCGGGCACGCTGAAGGCCCAGGGCCAGGAAATGGATGATGTTTCGGTGCGCGGAGTTACCCCCTCCGACCTGGTGATGGAAAGCTTTCATGTCGCGCAGGGGCGCTTCATCGGCCACTTTGACGAGCAGCACCGCACCCAGGTCGCTTTTATCGGCCCCGATGTGGTGAAGCATATTTTCCCCGGCATAAATCCGCTCGGCCGCCACATTCTGGTCAATGGCTCCCAGTTCCGCGTCATCGGCGTGGCCAGCAAACAGGGCAATGTGTTTGGCAATTCGCTCGATCAGTTTGTGATGATGCCGATTTCAACCTTTCGCAAGCTGAATGGCAAACAGGCCTCCATCAACATCGGCTTTAAGGCCGGCGGATCCGCGCTGGTGCAGCCGGCGATGGACCAGGTGCGCATGCTGATGCGGGCGCGCCGGCATCTGGCCTACACCGCCAAGGCGAATTTTGGCCTGATCGGCTCCAGCGCGGTGATGGATTTATGGCATTCCATCACCGGCGCCATCGCCGCCGTCATGGTGGGGGTCAGCGTGGTCTTTCTGGTGGTGGGTGGCATTGTCATCATGAACATTATGCTGGCGGCGGTGACCGAGCGCACGCATGAGGTCGGCATTCGCAAAGCCATCGGCGCCCGGCGGGCTGATATTCTGCGCCAGTTCCTGGTGGAATCGGCGGTGCTTTCCACGACCGGCGGCGTCCTGGGCATTCTGGCCGCCTGGCTGTTTACTTTGCTGGCCGGCCGGTATACTCCGATTCCCTTTTCCCTGCCCTGGACGGCGGTGATCATGGCTCTGCTGGTCTCGACCGCAGTGGGCTTGTTCTTTGGCATTTATCCGGCCGGCAAGGCGGCCAGACTGGATCCGATCGTGGCCCTGCGCTCGGAAACCTGAGGCCTTGGCCCGCAATCTCCTTCCTATGCCCACGCCCATCCAAGAAAATCTGGCCCTGGCGCTCGACACCGTGCGCAGCCATAAATTACGCTCGGCGCTGACCATGCTGGGGGTGTTTGTCGGCACCGTGACGCTGATGGCGATCGGCAGCATTCTGACCGGGCTCAATCGCAGCATCGTCAACCAGATGAAGGGCTTTGGCACCGACACAATTTTTGTTTACAAGTTTTCCCCCGGCATTCATCTCGGCCGCCTGACCCGCGCCGAGCGCATGCGCCCGCCCATCAGCCAGCGCGACATTGATACCGTGCGGCAGATGTGCACGGCTTGCGTGGCCATCAGCCCCGAAGTCTTTCGCGATATTAATGACTATGGCGGCACGGCGGATAACGCCGTGCGCAAGGGGCATGAGGTGGATTCAATTCAGTTCACCGGCGCCATGCCCAACTATCCCATCGTGCTCAACCGCACCCTAGCCAAAGGACGCTTTTTCACCCGGGTGGAAAATCAGCATCGCCGCATGGTGGTGGTGATTGGAGTTACGCTGGCGCATTCGCTCTTTCCCCATCACGCCAACCCCATCGGACGCCACATTGTGGTTGATGGCCAGGTCTTTCGCGTCCTGGGCGTTTATGCCCGGCAGCGGGTCGGCGGCAATGACCAGCAGGATCTGGTCGCCAATATTCCCTATTACACTTTCAATAAGCTGTTTCCCGGCGCCCGGGAGCATTTCTTCGCCGCCGCCGCCCGTCCCGGCATGATGCCCGAGGCCATGGATCAAATCCGGGAAGCGCTCCGCCGCTCCCGCCATGATGCCTGGAACGCGCCCGATAGCTTCGGCATGGCCACCGCCGACAGCATCATCCAGCAGTTCCACGACATCACCGGCGAAATCGCGCTGGTGATCGTGGTCATCGCCTCCATCGGGTTGCTCATTGGCGGCGTGGGGGTGATGAACATCATGCTGGTGTCGGTCACCGAGCGCACCCGCGAAATTGGCATCCGCAAAGCCATCGGCGCCCGCCGCGCCGACATTATCCAGCAGTTTCTTTCCGAGGCCATGACGCTCACCGGCCTGGGCGGATTGCTTGGGATTGTGGGCGGCTGGCTGATCAGCCTGTTGCTCAACCTGGCCTTGCCGAATTTGCCTTCCTCGGTGCCGTTGTGGGCGGTCGTAGTGGGCTTTTGCGTTTCCGTCGGCATCGGCCTGTTTTTTGGCATGTTCCCCGCCGTCAAAGCCGCCCAGATGGATCCGATCGTGGCCCTGCGGCACGAATAAATAAACCCTCGCGATTCACGGCCGCTTACGCCGAGGCGCTGAGCAGCGGCTGGAAACCTTCAAATTGAATCTCGCCATCGGAAGCGATCACGGTATGGCGCTGGTTCAGCTTCGCATCCAGGCTGGGGTAATCGGCGCGCCAATGCGCCCCACGGCTTTCGCGGCGGTGCAGCCCGGCGCGCAGCAGCAATTCAGCCAGCGGACGCAGACTGTTCCATTCGCGGCCGGCGGCGCCAGACGCGGATACATACCGGGGCTGGGACTGGATCCAGGCGAGGGTTTGCCGCATCAGGTCGCCGTCCCGTAGCACGCCCGCGGCCTGCGCCATGCGCGCCCGGAGTTGCGCCAGTTGAGCTTGAATTTGTTCCACCGGCCACTCCGCGGTTTCATGCCGGCCAGGAGGCGCAAGCGGACTGTCGGGCGAGGCCGCGGGTATCGGGATGGGTTCGCAGCGAGCCATGGCGCGGGCGGCGCGATAACCGAAGACAAGGCATTCCAGCAGCGAATTGCTGGCCAGCCGGTTGGCGCCGTGGACTCCGCTGCAGGCGGCTTCACCGGCGGCGTAAAGTCCCGCCAGGCTTGATTGCCCTTCCCGATCGGTGCGGATGCCGCCCATGGCGTAATGCGCGGCCGGGCGCACCGGAATCCGGTCCCGCTCAAGCGCCAGCCCCCAGCCCTGGCATGCGGCGTAAATCCCCGGGAAACGCCCCTCCAGAAACGTGCGCGATAAATGGGTTAAATCCAGATAGACCGCGGCTTCGCCGCTGCGCGCGAGTTCTTGCGCGAGGGCGCGCGCGACCACGTCCCGCGCCGCCAGTTCGCCGCCGGGCACGCCGGCGAGAAAACGTTCTCCCGCCCGGTTCACCAGCCGCGCGCCTTCGCCCCGCAAGGCCTCGGAGAGCAAATATGCCGGCGCTCCGGGCAGCGCCAGCACGGTGGGATGAAACTGCACAAACTCGAGATCGGCGAGTTCGGCCCCGGCCGCGTGGGCCATCATGGGACCATCGCCGGTCGCCATCGCTGGGTTCGTGGTGGCGGCGAATAACTGGCCCATGCCGCCGGTGGCCAGCAGCACCGCGCGGGCCGGCTGCGCGTGCTCTCTGCCCGCGGCATCGCGCCAGATGACGCCCATGCAGCCCAATTCCTGCGGCCGCGGCCCGAGCCAGATGCGGGTCAGACCGGCGGGCGCAAGAATCCGGATATTGGCATGGGCGCGGGCGCGGGCCTCCAGCACGCGGGCGATCTCGCGCCCGGTGGCGTCACCCTGGGCATGCAGAATGCGAGCCCGGGAGTGCGCCGCCTCGCGCCCCCGGGCCAGCGAATGGGTCTGCGGTTGACGGTCGAATTGCGCGCCCCAGGCCACCAGTTCGCGCACCCGCGCCGGGCCTTCGGAGACCAGCACGCGCACGGCTTCCGGTTCGCACAATCCCGCGCCGGCCGCCAGCGTGTCCTGTTCGTGCAGCTCGAGCGTGTCGTCATCGCCCCAGGCCACGGCGATGCCGCCTTGCGCCTGCCGGGTGGCGGAATCCTCCAGGCCGGACTTGGCCAGCACGATTACCGAAGCCTGCTCGGCCAGTTCCAGCGCCGCCCGCAGTCCGGCGATGCCGCCGCCCGCAATCACGAAAGGATGCATAGGGTATTAAACGGCCAGTTGCAGCATGCGGTCCAGCGCGAGCCGCGCCGCGGCCCGGTTCGCCTCCGGCACCGTAATCACGTTCACCGCCTGGCCCGCCAGCAGTTGTTCCAGAGTCCAGCAGAGATGCGCCGGGGTAATGCGGAACATGGTGCTGCACCAGGGGCAGCCGGCGGCATCGAGATGCAGCACGGTGCAGTGAGGATTTTCCCGCGCCAGCCGGTGCACCAGATGCACCTCGGTGCCTACCGCCCAGATGCTGCCCGCCGGCGCCTGCGTGATCTGGCGAATGATGAATTCCGTCGAACCGCTCAGATCGGCCCGTTGCACCACTTCAAAAGGACATTCCGGATGCACCAGCACCTTGACCCCGGGATAATCCGCCCGCACCTGCTCCACATGCCGGGGCTGGAAGCGGGCATGCACGGAACAATGCCCCTGCCAGAGCCAGATCCGCGTCTGCCGCAGCCGCTCCCAGGAGTTGCCGCCATAGGCCTGGCGCGGATTCCAGACCAGCATTTCATCGAGTGCCACGCCCAGATCATGCGCGGTATTGCGGCCCAGATGCTGATCGGGCAAAAACAGGATCTTCGGCTTGCGCGCCCAGGCCCAGCTCAGCACCTGGCGGGCATTGGCCGATGTGCAGGTCAGGCCGCCATGACGGCCGCAGAATGCCTTGATGGCCGCCGTGGAATTAACATACGCCACAGGCAGAACTTCATCCGCCAGTTGCAGCCGTTCCAGTTCTTCCCAGGCCTGCTCCACCTGATCGAGCGAGGCCATGTCGGCCATGGAGCAACCGGCTTGCAGGTCGGGCAGCAGGACTTTCTGGTGGGGCCGGCGCAGCAGATCGGCGCTCTCGGCCATGAAGTGCACCCCGCAGAAAACAATATGGTCGGCCTGGCTGGCCGCCGCCTGGCGGGAAAGCTGCAGCGAATCGCCGCGAAAATCGGCGAAACGCACAACTTCATCGCGTTGGTAATGATGGCCCAGGATGACGGCTGCGCGGCCCAGCCGTTCTCGCGCCTCCGCAATGCGGCCGGCCAGGGCATGGTCGGGGTAGAGCAGATAATTGTCGAGCGTGGCGCAAGCGGCGGAAACCGCCGGCGCGGGCATGATTCCAGAATGCGGAGACGTGGCGGGGGATAGTACGGAGGCCATGGGATGGCCGAGAACCGGCTCTGTTTTATTTTAACAACTTCCTCGCCATCAGCGGAAACGCTCGCGCCGCGCGGGAGCACACGGGCTCAGCGATTTCCACTGAATGGGTCACTCGGAATTTCTGCCCGGTTCCGCGCTGATGCGCAGGCTGAAGTCGGCGGCCGGGGCGGAATGGGTCAGCGCTCCGGCGCTGATGGAATCCACGCCGGCCTGCGCGTACTCGCGGATGGTTTCGAGCCGGATGCCGCCGGATACCTCCAGCCGGGCGCGGCCCGCCGCCCGGCGCACCGCGGCCCCGGCCTGGGCGGGAGAAAAATTATCGAGCAGAATCCAATCCGCGCCCGCCGCCAGCGCCTGCTCCAGTTCCTTCTCTGATCGGACTTCGATCTCAACCGCCAGGCCGGCCCGCGTGCGCGCCCGCGCCAGGGCCAGAGCCACGGCATTCGGTTCGGCTTCGGTTTCTTCGGTTTGCATGCCGGCCAGCAGCGCCAGATGATTGTTTTTAATCAGAATGCCGCCCGCCAGATGCGGCCGGTGGTTCTGGCCGCCGCCGCAGGCCACCGCATATTTTTCCAGAGCCCGCAACCCGGGAAGGGTTTTGCGGGTATCGAGCAGCCGGGCCCGCGTGCCCGCCGTCTGTTCCACAAATCGCTGGGTCAGTGTCGCAATGCCGCTCAGGTGCTGTACGAAATTCAGCAAGGTGCGTTCGCAGGCCAGCAAGGCGCGAAGTTCGGCGGCGACTTCGAGCACGCATTGATCGGCGTGCGCCCAATCGCCTTCCCGGGCGTGCATGCGGATCGAGCATTCATCCGCCGGCCCGCTCTCGTTCCGCATCGCGGTCCATTCTTCCAGCACAAGCGCCGCCAGGGGCAAACCGCAAACACAGGCCTCCTGCCGGGCCAGCAGCCGCCCTCGCGCCGGCCACGGAGCGGCCGGAAAGATAGCATCCGTGGTGCGGTCATCCCCGGCATGATCTTCTTCCAGGGCGCGCCGGATCAGGGCCCGCAACTCCGGGGCATTCCAGTTGAATTCGGGTAACCGGCTGGGCATGTGTTACTCCATTCCCGGCATCGCCGCGGACCCCAGATCCTGCCAGCTCGCCGGCCCGGTCTGCCGCACCAGCATCAGCTGCGTGAAGCGCAGCCGCCGGGGGCCGGGATATTTCGCCCACCCCGCCTGCAATCGCGGCTGTAAGGCCAGAATTTCTTCGGGCGATTGATCGTAAGCCAGCGTGAGATGGGGATGAAAGGGAAAACGTTCCGGGTGGGAATTTTCCGTGGCTTCGAGCAGGGCGCGGCGCAATTGATCCAGTCCCGCCATCCCCGCCACCACGTCCAGATAGAGCACCGGCGATAGCGGCAGAAAATTCCGCACCTCGCCCAGTGTCAATTCCAGCGGCAAAAAGTTCTGCGCGCGCTGGCGCAGGCGGCGCAGCAGTTCGGCATCGGGCAGCGCCGGCGGCCGCCCCGGCATAAAAGTGATATGCGGCCGGCGCACCGGAACCGCGGGCACATGCGCTCGCACCAGATCGGCGATATAACGCCCGGCTTCCCCCGGTAAATATCCGACGATGGCCACATCTTCTACCATGGCGATTTTGACTACATGGTTCCGTTCAGGGTTTGCCACAGCAGCCATAGCGCGGAAAAGACCGCCGCCTGGCGCACACGTTCCCGCTCGCCGTGAAATCTGCGCGCCCGGACTTCCAGAACATCATCCGGACCGGCACAGCCGAGCCAGACCGTGCCCACTGGTTTTTCCGGGCTGCCTCCCGCCGGACCGGCAATGCCCGTAATCGCCAGCCCCCAATCCGGTTGATGCAACCGGCGAGCTCCACGGGCCATGGCGCGGACGCAGGCCTCGCTGACCGCGCCTTCACGTTCGAGAATGGTTTTTTCTACTCCCAGCATCTCCTGCTTGACCGAGTTGGTGTAGGCAATGATGCCGCCGTTAAAAACCTGTGAGGCGCCGGGGACGCGGGTCAGGCGTTCACCTGCCATGCCGCCGGTGCAGCTTTCCGCCACCGCCAGGGTTTGCCCGCGCGCGGCCAAAGCGGAAATCACCACTCGCTCCAGACTTTCCCCATGCGCGCTGACCAAATGCCCCGCCAATGCGGAGGCCAGCCGGTCCGCTAATTCCGCGACCTGTTCCGCCCGGCCCGCTACGTTTGGGGCGCGCAGATGCAGCTCAATTTCCCCCGGCTGCGCCGTCAGAATCGTGGTGGTGATCGCGGGATATTGGGTATAGATGGGCGCGGCGGCTTCATCCACGCGCGACTCGCCCAATTCCCCGAGGCGCAACGTGCGGTGCAGCCAGCCCGCCGCGCGGGCGCGTTCCCGGAGCCGCGGCCGCGCTTGTTCCCGCCACATCGGCTGCAGCTCCCGCGGCGGCCCGGGCAATAGCACTAGCACGCGGCCTTCCCTTTCCCAATACTGCCCCGGCGCGGTGCCCAGCGCGTTCGGCAAGGCCGTCGCCCCAGCCAGCATCTCCGCCTGCCGCAGGTTGCGCTCGGGCATCGGGGTTTGCCGGCCGTCAAACCAGGCGCGGACGATGTTTTCCTGCTCGGGGTCGCGGACCAGTGGAACGCCCAGCGCCCGCGCCGCGGCCGGCCGGGTGACATCATCTTCGGTCGGCCCCAGCCCGCCGGTCACCAGCACCAGGCGATTTTCTTGCAGTCCGCGCGCAATGGCCAGCGCCAGGCGTTCTTTTTCATCCCCGATAATGGTTTTGCGCACCACCTCGATGCCCAGCTCATTTAATTCGCTGGTGAGATATAAGGAATTGGTGTCGGCGCGAAACGGCGTCAGCAGCTCCGCGCCGGCGGCAATGATTTCCGCCGTGGTCAACGGGGGCGGAGTGCCGGATTGTTGCGTATCCTTCGCTCGCAAGGGCTCAGCGGAAGAATGTTCGGAGCTGGGATGCATCATCGCCGGGGTAAGATGGGCCGGAATCAGGAGCGGAATGTGAGCCAGCCTGGTGTGTCCCAGGGCACATGAAATAAGCCGCCGTGGGTGGCCAATATCAGCGCCGGGCCGCGGGCAAATGCCAGCCCCACCAGCCCG